>DATJIX010000001.1:0-2874 GCA_035492865.1 Mycobacterium sp.
CGGCCACGATCCGTGGTGGCTGATGATCGCCAAGGCGCTCTTCATCTTCGTTTTCCTGATGCTGTCCTTGCTGGTTGCGATCCTGCTCGAGCGAAAGCTGCTCGGCTACATGCAGATGCGTCCAGGCCCGAACCGGGTGGGACCGTGGGGGCTGCTGCAGTCACTGGTCGACGGCGTCAAGCTGGCCCTCAAGGAGGGCCTCATTCCGGCCGGGGTTGACAAGTTCATCTACCTTGCGGCGCCAGTCATCTCCGTGGTTCCCGCGTTCATCGCGTTCTCCGTCATCCCAATGGGTGGTGAGGTGTCGATATTCGGACACCGGACTGCGTTGCAACTGACCGATATGCCCGTCGCGGTGCTGTTCGTGCTCGCCGCGACGTCGATCGGGGTGTACGGAATCGTGTTGGCGGGCTGGGCGTCCGGCTCCACCTATCCGCTGCTCGGCGGCCTACGGTCAAGCGCCCAGGTGATCTCTTACGAGATCGCGATGGCGTTGTCGTTCGCGGCGGTCTTCATCTACGCGGGCACCATGTCCACGTCCGGGATCGTCGCGTCCCAGCAGGGGCTGTGGTACATCTTCCCGCTGCTGCCGTCATTCCTCGTCTATCTCACCTCGATGGTCGGCGAAACCAACCGGGCGCCTTTCGATCTGCCCGAAGCCGAAGGCGAACTCGTCGGCGGGTTCCACACCGAGTACTCGTCGATCAAGTTCGCGATGTTCATGCTCGCCGAGTACGTCAACATGTTCACGGTGTCGGCGCTGGCGACCACGTTGTTCTTCGGCGGCTGGCATGCCCCGTGGCCGATCAATATGTGGGACGGCGCCAACCACGGTTGGTGGCCCCTACTTTGGTTCGTCGCGAAGGTCTGGACCTTCATGTTCTTCTTCTTCTGGCTGCGCGGCACGCTCCCACGGATGCGCTACGACCAATTCATGGGACTGGGCTGGAAGGTGCTGATTCCGGTCTCGCTGGTGTGGATCGTGATCGTGTCCACCGCTCGCGCCCTGCGCAACGAGGGCTACACCCAACTGACGACCAGCGTGCTCACCGTGGGCGCCGTGATCGCGTTGATTCTACTGTTCGCGCTCTGGAGAAACCTGCGGGCCAGAACCATTCGGAAGACCCCCGAGCCGGCAGTGGAGCCGGGCGCCTTCCCCGTGCCGCCGCTGCCGACTTCAAAGGAGAAGTCAAATGCCTAAGTTCCTTGATGCGATCGCCGGCTTCGGCGTCACGTTCAGCACCATGTTCAAGAAGCGGCTCACCGAGCAATACCCGGAGAAGCCCGGCCCGGTCGCCAAGCGTTATCACGGGCGGCATCAACTCAACCGGTACCCGGATGGGCTGGAGAAGTGCATCGGCTGTGAGTTGTGCGCCTGGGCCTGCCCGGCCGACGCCATCTTTGTCGAGGGCGCGGATAACGCTGAGGATGAACGATTTTCGCCAGGCGAACGCTATGGCCGCGTTTACCAGATCAACTACCTGCGCTGCATCGGCTGCGGATTGTGCATCGAGGCCTGCCCGACCAGGGCGCTGACGATGACCAACAACTATGAGATGGCCGACGACAACCGGGCAGACTTGATCTGGGGTAAAGACAAGCTGCTCGCCCCGCTGCAGCCGGGCATGGTGCCCCCGCCGCACGATATGGCGCCGGGGAGCACCGACGAGGACTACTACCGGGGCAACATCAAGCCGATCGTCGAGGACGTCAAGTGACGGTCGAGATCCTCGCGGCGCTCCCCGCCGGCGGCCTCGGCCAAACCTCGACGACAGAGGCCGTGCTGTTCTGGGTGCTCGGCACCGTAGCGGTACTCGGTGCGATCGGAGTGGTGGCCGCGCCGAAGGCGGTGTACGCGGCGATGTTCCTGGCCACCACCATGATCGTGCTGGCGGTCTTCTACATCGCACAGGGCGCGTTGTTTCTCGGCGTCGTCCAGGTGGTGGTCTACACCGGTGCGGTGATGATGCTCTTCCTGTTCGTGTTGATGCTCATCGGCGTCGACTCTTCCGAATCGCTGGTCGAAACCATTCGGGGACAACGCATTGCAGCGATCGTGGTCGGGGTGGGCTTCGGCATCCTGCTGGTGGCGGGAATCGGCAGCGTGACCGCCGACGGATTCACCGGACTCGCGGAGGCGAATGCCGGCGGCAACGTCGAGGGCCTGGCGGTTCTGATCTTCACCAAATACCTGTGGGCGTTTGAACTCACCGGTGCACTGCTCATCACCGCCGCGCTTGGCGCGATGGTGCTGGCACACCGAGAGCGGTTCGAGCGGCGCAAGACCCAGCGCGAGCTGGCTCACGAGCGGTTCCAGCCCGGCGGACACCCGACCACACTGCCCAATCCCGGTGTCTACGCGCGCAACAACGCCGTCGACATCGCGGCCCGCCTTCCTGACGGGTCAGCTTCCGAGCTGTCCGTCAGCGCGATCCTGCAGAAGCGAACCGTCGGCCAGACCAACGGCAGTGGTGATCACTCATGAATCCGGACAACTACCTCTACCTGTCGGCGCTGTTGTTCACCATCGGCGCGGCTGGAGTGCTGCTGCGCCGCAACGCCATCGTGATGTTCATGTGCGTCGAGCTGATGCTGAATGCGGCGAACCTCGCGTTCGTCACGTTTTCCCGCATGCACGGACATCTGGACGGTCAGGTGGTGGCCTTCTTCACCATGGTGGTGGCCGCATGCGAGGTCGTCATCGGCCTCGCGATCATCATGACCGTCTTCCGTACCCGCCGTTCGGCTTCGGTCGACGAAGCCAGTCTGCTGAAACACTAAGGCTGCCATGACAACTCTGGTGTGGCTGGTGATCGCCCTCCCCCTGGCGGGGGCGGTGATCCTTCTGCTCACAGGCAGGCGATCCAACAGCTG
>DATJIX010000002.1:0-8189 GCA_035492865.1 Mycobacterium sp.
GGCACCGCGACGAACGCCAGCTCGACGATCTTGCCGAACAGCCGCAGCAGCACCTCGTCGCCCGGCGTCCATCGCATGCCCGCCTTTTCCCGCACCGCCTCGTCGAACAGCCCGGCGGCGATCCAGCGCTGTGCGCCGACCATCGGCCTGAACAGCTGGTCCCACACCGCGGTCGGCATCAGCACGAACCACGGTTTCGGGATGCGGATCGTGAAGATGTCCAGCGTCGCCTTGTTGATCTCGAGCTCTTCGCTGCACTTGCGATCCCAGTACTCCTGGAAGTCCTCCCAGCTGGCAGGCACGGGTCGCATGCTCATGCCGTACATCCGATACCACTGCACGTGTTCGTCGAACAGCTGGCGCTTGTCGGCCTCGGTCAGGCCGCCGCAGAAGTACTCGGCGGTCTTGATGTTCAGCATGAAGAAGGTGGCATGCGCCCAGTAGAAGGTCTCGGGATTCAGCGCGTGGTAGCGACGGCCCTCGGTGTCGATGCCCTTGATCGTCTTGTGGTAGCTCTTGATCTGCTCACCCGTCTGCGCGGCCCGGTCGCCGTCGTAGACGACGCCCATGATCGGGTACACCGACCGCGCCACCCGCTGCAGCGGCTCGCGCAGCAGGATGGAATGGTCCTCGACCCCGGCGCCGAGCTCGGGGTACATGTTCTGGATCGCTCCGATCCAGACGCCGAGCATGCCGGTGCGCAAGTCACCGAAGTACTTCCACGTCAGCGAATCGGGACCTAGCGGGTCGCCCGCCTTGGCGGTCGTCATTGAGCGCACATCCCAACGATAATGTTGACAACACACGTTGTCTACGATTTGGCCGCGCGTGGCGGCGCAGTGTTACTCACCCTCCATCGCCACGCCACATCGCCGTGACCAGCTGGTTTATCGGGCCAAACCGCCTCAACTAGGCTGGCGCCTGTGGATGATGTCGAGTCGATCGACGAGCGATCAGGCCCACAATCATCCGGGCCTATGGGCTGGCTCAAAAGCACCAATCACAGCCCAGCTGTGATTGCATTCCTGCGCCGTGCGCGTCGGGCGCTGCCGGGCGACCCGGAGTTCGGAGATCCGTTGTCGGCGGACGGAGTCGGCGGACCGCGCGCCGCGGCCAGGGCCGCCGATCGGCTGCTGGAACGCGAGGCCGCCTCGCGCGAAGTGAGCCTTGGCGCGTTGCAGGTATGGCAGGCACTGACGGAGCGCGTGTCGGGCAAGCCCGCGAATCGTGAGGTGACGCTGGTCTTTACCGACCTGGTGGGATTCTCGGCGTGGTCGTTGAGTGTCGGCGACGAGGCGACGCTGAGGTTGTTGCGCCGGGTCTCGCAGGTGGTCGAGCCGCCGCTGCTGGAGGCGGGCGGTCACATCGTCAAGCGGATGGGCGACGGCATCATGGCGGTGTTCTCCGAGCCCCTTACCGCGGTGCGCGCCGCGATCGCCGCCCGTGACGCGATGAAAGCCGTTGATGTGGATGGCTTTACACCGCGGATGCGGGTCGGCATCCACACCGGTAGGCCGCAGCGGATCGGGTCGGATTGGCTGGGCGTCGACGTCAACATCGCAGCCAGGGTGATGGCACGGGCCACCAGAGGCGAATTGGTGGTCTCCGCTGCGACGCTGGAGCGGATCTCCGACGAGGATTTCGAGTTGCTTGGCGTCACCGCGAAACGGCTTCGCAGGCAAGTCTTTACGGCCAAACAGGACGGCGTGCCCCCCGACTTCACCATGTACCGGTTGAAAACTCGCAGGCAGTTGCCAGGCGGCGAGGACGACGACGAGGGCGCCCCGGGCGGATAGTGGTCTGAGATGTTGCCCAGACTGCTGGCCGGCTTGGCGCGGGTGCGCGTAACCGCCGCGTATGCGGTGATCGTGACGTGCGTCACTGTTGCCTTGTATGACCTTGGCCCGCAAGTGCAGGACTGGGTGGTCCGTCATGTCAGCACCAACCTGCACAACCTCAACCACGGACATCTCAGCACGGTGCTCTACAGCGCCTTCGTGATCGATGCCGGACCGATATACGTGTGGTTGCCGGGGCTGGTCTGCCTACTCGCGATCGCGGAGTTGATGTGGGGCAGTGCGCGGTTGGTCGTGACGTTCGCGGTGGGGCACATCGGTGCCACGTTGCTGGTCGCCGCGGGTCTGACCGCCGGGGTGAAGCTGGGCTGGCTGCCGTTGTCGGTGAGCCGGGCGACAGACGTCGGCATGAGTTACGGCGCTGCGGCCGTGTTGGGCTCACTGACCGCGGCGATTCCCCGCCGTTGGCGGCCGGCGTGGATCGGCTGGTTCCTGGCTGTCGGGATCGCAGTGGTGGCCGTCGGGCGCGACTTCACCGACGTCGGACACGCGGTGGCGCTGGCGCTGGGGATGTTGCTTTCGACACGGTTCCGGCGACCTGCGCGCTGGACCCCGGCGCGGGTCGCGTTGCTCGGCGTCGCGGCGCCGTTCGGCTACCTGGTGCTGGCAAGCACCGACATGCTGGTCGCGACGGCCGCCGGGCTGGCGGGCGCGGTGATAGCCGAGGCGCTCACCCGGCGCCGCGTCGCGCGCGCACCGGCAAGTAATGCGCGCGAGGCGCCGCCGGGGCATCGCGTACGATCGCCGGGTGGCTGATCAGCCCATAGACCTGTCTGGGTTATCCGAGGAAGCGCTGACCAAAGCCGTCAGCGCGGCCCAGCATGCCTTCGACTTGGCGGCAGATCTCGACGAGTTGGCGCGCACCAAGACCGAGCACCTCGGTGATCGCTCGCCGATCGCGCTGGCTCGCCAAGCGCTGGGATCGCTGCCCAAGGCCGACCGCGCCGACGCGGGCAAGCGGGTAAACGTCGCGCGCACCGAGGCGCAGCGGGCCTACGACGAGCGGCTGGCCGCCTTGCGGGTCGAGCGCGACGCCGCCGTCTTGGTCGCCGAGCGCATCGACGTCACGCTGCCGTCCACCCGCCAGCCGATCGGCGCCCGGCATCCGATCACCATCCTGGCCGAGCACATCGCCGACACGTTCGTCGCGATGGGCTGGGAACTGGCGGAAGGCCCCGAGGTCGAGACCGAACAGTTCAACTTCGACGCGCTGAACTTCCCGCCCGACCATCCCGCGCGCAGCGAGCAGGACACCTTCTATGTCGCGCCCGACGGGTCCCGCCAGGTGCTGCGTACCCACACCTCGCCGGTTCAGATCCGCGCACTGCTGGAGCGGGACCTGCCGGTGTACATCATCTCGATCGGCCGGACCTTCCGCACCGATGAACTCGACGCCACGCATACGCCGGTGTTCCACCAGGTGGAGGGGCTCGCGGTGGACAAGGGCCTGACCATGGCGCACCTGCGCGGCACGCTCGATGCCTTCGCCCGCTCGGAGTTCGGCCCGCAGGGCCGCACCCGGTTCCGGCCGCATTTCTTCCCGTTCACCGAGCCGTCCGCGGAGGTGGACATCTGGTTCCCGAACAAGAAGGGCGGCCCCGGCTGGGTGGAATGGGGCGGCTGCGGCATGGTCAACCCGAATGTGCTGCGCGCCTGCGGGATTGATCCTTCGGTTTACTCAGGCTTCGCGTTCGGCATGGGGCTCGAGCGGACCCTGCAGTTCCGCAACGGAATTCCCGACATGCGCGACATGGTCGAGGGCGACGTCCGCTTCTCTCTGCCGTTCGGGGTAGGGGCCTGATGCGGCTGCCATACAGCTGGCTGCGGGAGGTCGTCGCGGCCGGCGCTCCGGGATGGGACGTGTCTCCCGATGAACTGGAGCAGACGCTGATCCGGATCGGCCATGAGGTCGAGGAGATCATTCCTGTCGGCCCCGTCACCGGCCCGCTGACCGTCGGCAGGGTGGCTGAGATCGAGGAACTCACCGAGTTCAAGAAGCCGATCCGCGCCGTCAAGGTCGACGTCGGCGAGACCGAACTGCGCGACATCGTCTGCGGTGCAATCAATTTCGCCGTCAACGACCTTGTCGTCGTCGCCCTCCCCGGGACGGTGTTGCCAGGCGACTTCACCATCGCGACGCGCAAGACCTACGGCCGCACTTCGGACGGGATGATCTGCTCGACGGCCGAACTCAACTTGGGCACGGACCATTCCGGCATTCTGGTCCTCCCGCCCGGCACCGCCGAGCCGGGCACCCCGGCCGCCGACGTGCTCGGACTTGACGACGTGGTGTTCCACCTGGCGATCACGCCCGACCGCGGCTACTGCCTTTCGGTGCGCGGCATGGCACGCGAAATCGCCAATGCGTACGACCTTGACTATGTCGACCCCGCCGACGTGCCGCCGTTGCCCGCCGAGGGTGACGCCCTGCCGGTGACCATCGAACCGGGTACCGGGGTGATCCGGTTCGGCCTGCGGCCTGTCACCGGCATCGACCCGAAAGCGGTGTCGCCGTGGTGGATGCAGCGACGACTGCTGCTCAGCGGCATCCGCGCGATCTCGCCGGCCGTCGATGTCACGAACTACGTCATGCTCGAACTCGGCCACCCGATGCACGCCCACGACAGCAGCCTGATCACCGGAGGCTTCAAGGTTCGGTTCGCCGAGCCGGGGGAGACGGTGGTCACGCTCGACGACATCGAGCGCAAGCTCGACCCCCGCGACGTACTGATCGTCGACGACGTCGCGACGGCGGCGATCGGTGGCGTCATGGGTGCGGGTACCACCGAGGTGCGCGACACCACCACCGACCTGATGTTGGAGGCGGCCGTGTGGGATCCCGCCGCGGTGTCACGGACCCAGCGCCGGCTGCATCTGACGAGCGAAGCGGGCCGCCGCTACGAGCGCACGGTGGATCCGGCCGTTTCGATCCCCGCACTGGACCGCGCCGCCTCCCTGCTGGCCGAGATCGCGGGCGGCACAATCGAACCCAAACTGACCGATTGGCGAGGTGAGCCGCCGCGTGAGGACTGGTCGCAGCCGCCGGTCAGCATGCCCGTCGACTTGCCCGACCGGATGGCGGGCGTCGACTACGCCGACGGCACCACACAGCGCAGGCTGACCCAGATCGGCGCCCACGTGGTGACCGACGGCGACCGGGTGACTGCCACGCCGCCGAGTTGGCGTCCCGATCTGCGTGAACCCGCCGACCTCGTCGAGGAAGTGCTGCGGCTCGAGGGCCTCGAGATCATCCCGTCGGTGCTGCCGCAGGCACCCGCGGGCAGTGGCCTCTCGCCGGTCCAGAAACGCCGCCGTGCCATCGGAAAGTCGTTGGCGCTCAACGGCTACGTCGAGATCCTGCCGACACCGTTTCTGCCTGCGGGCGTGTTCGACCAATGGGGCCTGCCTGCCGACGATCCGCGCCGCGCGGCCATCAAGGTGCTCAACCCGCTGGAGGCCGACCGCCCACAACTGGCCACCACGCTGTTGCCGGGACTGCTCGAGGCGTTGGTGCGCAACGTGTCCCGAGGCGCCGTCGACGTCGCGCTGTACGCGATCCAGCAAGTCGTCGAGCCGACTTCGGAAACGCGGGCCGTCGACCGAATCCCGAACACCCGCAGGCCCACCGATGACGAGATCGCCGTACTCGACGCGTCCCTGCCTGTGCAGCCGCAACACGTCGGCGTCGTGTTGGCCGGTCTGCGTGAGCCTGCGGGTCCCTGGGGCCCCGGCAGGCCGGTGGAGGCGCGTGACGCGTTCGAGGCGGTGCGGGTCATCGGCCGTGCGGCCGGGGTCGAGCTGACGCTGCGTGCCGCGCAGCACCTGCCATGGCACCCCGGCCGGTGCGCCGAAGTGCTCGTCGGTGACACCGTCGTCGGCCATGCGGGTCAGTTGCATCCTGCTGTCGTGGAACGCTCGGGCTTGCCGACGGGCACGTGCGCGGTGGAGATCGACCTCGACGCCGTGCCGTTGACCGAGCGACTGCCCGCTCCTGCGGTGTCTCCGTTCCCTGCCGTCTTCCAGGACGTCAGCCTGATCGTCGGCGAGGACATCGCCGCTGCGACCGTGGTCGACGCCGTCCGCGATGGTGCGGGCGAGCTGCTCGAAGACGTGCGGCTGTTCGACGTCTACACCGGTCCGCAGATCGGTGAGGGCCGCAAATCGTTGACGCTGGCGCTGCGGTTCCGCGCAGCCGACCGCACGTTGACCGAGGACGAGGCCAGCGCCGCACGCGAAGCCGCCGTCAAGACCGCCGCCGACCGCGTCGGCGCAGTGCAACGCGCCTAGTTTGCCGTAACGAGCAACCTGGCCGGGCTGCGGCCCAGCACCTGGCGCCATGGAATGTCGGCGGGATCTTCGGTCAGCTGTAGTGCGGGATCAGCGGCCAGCACCGCGCGGACCGCTTCCTCGACGGCCATCTTGGCCAACGCGGTGCCAAGGCAGTAGTGCGTGCCCGCACCGAAGTTCAGCAGCTTCGCGGAGTCAGGACGGGTGAAGCGGGCGGCGTCGAAGCGGTCAGGCTCCGGCCACGCCGACTCGTCACGGCAGGCCGCGGCGATGCACAGAAAAATCATCGAGCCGGCGGGAAGCGTGGTGCCGTGCAGCTCGATCGGCGCCACCGTGGTGCGTGGGATCGCCGGGATGCTCGGCTCGAGGCGCATCGTCTCGCTGACGGCACTGGTGAAGCGGGCAGCGTCGTCCAGCGCTCCGGCAAGCTCGTCGCGGTATTGCAGCGCCGTCAGGATGCTGCACGGAATCTGACTACCGGCCGTATCATGGCCTGCGACAAGCAGATTGGCGATCATTGTCACGGTCTCGGCGTGGGTGAGTCGTTCGCCGTCGGCCTCCGCGGCCAGCAGTGACGTGATGAGGTCGTCTCCCGGATCGTTGGCGCGCCGGGCTGCCAACTCGTCGACGTAGTTCTGCATTTCGACGATCGCCGTCGTGGCGTCCGCGATCTGTTCTGGCGTCATCATGAAGAACACCGGGCTCAGCGCCTCTGCCCATTTCGTGAACACCGCGTCGTCGCCTTCCGGCACGCCGAGCAGCCTGCAGATCATTCGGGTGCCCAGTGACGATGCCGCAAGAAGGTCTCCGCTTTCCCTGGCGGTGGTGACAGCGTCGACCGCCATGTCCGCAGCGGTCTCACGAAGTGCCCCGACGGATCTCGGCGTGAACGCGCGCGACACCAGCGATCGGATGCGTCGGTGATAGTCACCCTCGGTGGTGAACATGAGGCGGGAGTACCAGTCGCGCAGTGGCCCTTCGGGGATCTCCATCATGTCGAACAACATCAGCCCGATGCCCTCGAGTCGCGGATCATGAGCCAACGCGTCCACGTCGTGTTGGCGCAGCACAACGGTGGCGCCGGTGGCGATGTCGGTGGCCAGCGGCCCGTGTGCGGCGGCCTCGGCAAGCACGCTGTGCAGGTCCAGTGCCCATGAGCCGGACAAGTCGATAGGCAACAGCTCGGTCGTCGTCACGATTCCCCCCGGAATTGATGTTGATCCGAGTATGGGCGACGACAGCACCGAAATCGGGGAATCGCTCCAACCGGATCTCAATCGGCGGACAATTCGGCCATGACGTGGAAACTGCGGGGAACATACGTCGAAACCTGTTCGTGCGAATTCTTTTGCCCGTGCAACTTCAATCTGGCCAACGGCGCGGACTACGACCGCTGCCGCGCGACGCTCGTCTTCAACATCACCGACGGCGACGTCGAAGGCACCGACGTCAGTGGGCTCGTGGTGGTGGTCATCGCCGACACACCCAAGGTCATGACCGAGGGCAACTGGCGGCTCGGCACGGTGATCGACTCCAGGGCGGACGACGAGCAGGCCGACAAGCTGCGGGCCGTGTTCAGCGGCGAACTCGGCGGCCCGATGGCCGCGCTCGGACCGCTGGTGGCCGAGAACCTCGGCGTCCAGCGGGCACCCATCGAGGTGCGCGAAGATGGATTGCGGCACAGCGTGCGAATAGGCGACACAACGGGTTTCGATGTCGAGGACGTTGTCCCGTTCGGTGTGGAGACCGGTGAGCCCGCGCGAGTCACCGGCATCTTCCATCCGGCGGGCTCGGAATTCCGTGTGGCCAAGGCGAAATCGGCCGACATCAGTTTGTTCGGCATCGAGTACCAGGGCAAGTCGGCCATCAGTTCCGCACAGTTCTCGTGGGCCGCCTGAGCGCGTGACGGTCGGGCAGGACGAACTGCGGTCGATTTTCACTGCGGCCCGCAGCCGGCTGGGCCTCGTTGCGCTGCTGTTGTTCCTCGCGGTGCTCGCATGGTGGTTCACCGTCGACCGGATGCGTGGCATGGATGCCGGGCCCGGC
>DATJIX010000003.1:0-8625 GCA_035492865.1 Mycobacterium sp.
TGAATGCGAGCCTGCGCAGTTCGACGCGACTGAGGTGTTCGTCGAAACTCTCGTGCAGCGAACCACCGATGCGCACTGGGGATTTGAACTCCGAAACGAAGGGCTTGTCCAGTTCGCGAATCCCGCTTTGGCCTTCCAGCAGGAACTGCCACGTCTGTTCCGCATCCGGCGCAAGCGAGGTCGTCGACGTAACCGCCGTGACGACGACGTCGGCGAATCCGTCGCCAGTTCTCAACGGTGCCATGCCTGCCTTCTCCTGCTAGCTGACTGTGTTGAGGTGCTTCCACCAGAGTAGGAGTCTTTGCTCCGATACCCCACTCCGAGCATGTCGAAACTGCGATGCGCAGGCGCGCCAGGATGCGGATAGACGACAAGAGGCGGATCCGGCAGGTCGATCCGCGGCTTCAACCCGAGCACCGGAGAGCGCCTCGAACCGGCCTACCCGTACGGCGACCAGTCCCATGTCGACGCGGCATGCTCGGCCGCCGCCGCGGCATTCGCCGATTTCCGGTCAACCACTGCTGAGCAGCGCGCGCAGTTCCTCGAGGCGATCGCGGCGTCCTTCGCGAGGGCGGCGGGCCGGCCGGAGCCCATCCCGGTGTACGCCGAGATGAGTTCGATCAACCCGGTGTTCTTGCTGGACGGCGCCATGGCATCGCACGGAGCCGACCTGGGCCGTGCGTTCGTCGCCTCGCTCAAAATGGGCTCAGGCCACCAGGTCGCGGCCCGCGACGCACTCGCGCAGTCGCCCGCCACTCCGATGCTCACGCCTGGCATCGCGGAGAACTACACCAAGCGCGTAAACGCCTTGAGCGGCGAGGCCGACCTGATCGTCCGCGGCGAGTCCTCTGACAGCCAAACATCCTGCCGCGCTGCGCTGTTCGCGACCGATGCGCCGAGCTTCGTGTCGTCCGAGGCCCTGCGGGCCGAGGTGTTTGGCTCCTCCAGTCTGGTCGTCCGCTGCGCCGATGCCACCGAGATGCACGCCGACGAGTCCGACTACGACGATGCTCGCCAGCTGGTGCCGCTGCTCGAGCTGAAGGCCGGCCGGATCCTGTTCGACGGCTGGCCGACCGCCATCGAGCGCTTCCTGCGGCCCGTCGCCTACCAGAACGTCCCGAAGGCGTTGCTGCCCAGCCCAATCGCCGACGACAACCCTGACCACCTGTGGCGGCGCATCGACGGCCGACTTACCCAAGACTGACCGGATACCCCGAATTGGGGCGGTTCATTGCTCCACCGGGATTTGCCTGTCCATATTGCGAAAGTCCGTAATAGCGTGTCAGCTCGACGCGTGCGAAGTCCTCAAGTTAGCTGCCGATGAGAGCCGTTCTCCCCCAGCGAAAATCGACAACGGACGCGTTGGCCCAAGACGTGCTAGCGTAAATCCATGCTGACGAGGACGAAAGTGGTTGTCGCCGCTGCCGGTATGGCGGTGTCGCTCGGCCTCGGAACCGGGACCGCCTCGGCGCAGCCCGATGTGAGCGGGGTCGTCGGTACCACCTGCAGCTATCCGCAGGTAATTGCGGCGCTGAACGCCCAATCGCCCGACGAGGGCGCCCAGTTCACGTCGAACCCGATAGCCACCGGTTGGCTGCAGCAGTTCCTCGCATCGCCAAGGGATCAGCGCCAGCAGATGATCGACCAGGTGCAGACAGTCCCCGGCGCCCAGGAGTACACCGGACTGGTCGTCCAGGTCGCGAACACCTGCAAGAACTTCTAGAAGTAATTGACGCTCTCCTCCGGTCTATCGTCACAGAGATGAGACCTTAAGACTCTGGACACGCCTTCGCTTCAGGTGTGAGTCTGGCGTTGCGGGTCGGGCCTGCCGAGGAGAACTCGAATGACCCATCGGGGTGAAGCCGCTGTTGTGTGCGGCGCAAGCATGGCCGGATTGCTCGCGGCCAGAGTGCTGTCGGACTTCTACGGGTCCGTCACGCTTGTCGAGCGTGATGTGTTGCGCGACGAGGCAATTCAGCGTCGAGGAGTGTCACAGGGGCACCATCTGCACGCCATGATGACCCGCGGCTCGCGGGCATTGAGCGAGCTGTTTCCCGGCCTGGCCGATGACCTGTTGGCCGACGGCGCCGATTTCATTGACGGCTCGGACCCGTCGCGGGTCTACATGTGCGTCGGCGACCATGTGCTCGCCAGGACCGGTGAGTTCGTCGACCCCAAGGGGGTAGCCGTGCACAGCGTCAGCAGGCCTCTCTTGGAGGCGCACGTGCGGCGGCGAGTCCGCGCGATCGCCAACGTAACGGTGCTGGACGGTCACGAGGTGATCGAACCGATTGTCGATGACGTGGGCGATGTCACCGGTGTCCGCATCGCCCACCGCGACACCGGCGTCGAGCGCCGACTGGACGCCGACCTCGTGGTCAGCGCATCGGGTCGGTCCGCGCGCACCCCGGCGTTTCTCGCGGCACACGGCTACGACAGGCCACCCGAACAGCGCTACGCCGTAAACCTGAACTACACGTCTCAGTTCTTCCGCGTCCCACCGGGTCTGCTCACCGAGAAGACTGCCATGGTCGCTCCTACGATCGAAAGGCACACCGGCGCAGGCCTGTTGGCATATGAGAACGGCACCGTCATCTGTACGCTCATCGGCGTCGGCGGAGCTAAGCTGCCCAAGGATCTACCCGGACTCATCGCGGCCGTCGCGGACTTCTTCCCGCCAAACATCGCCGCTGCGCTGACCGCCTCGGAACCGCTTGGTGAGGTGTCAGCGCAGAATTATCCCGTGAGTGTGTGGCGCCGCTACGACAAAATGAGCCGCTTCCCGAAAGGGTTCCTGGTCATCGGTGACGCCGTCTGCAGCTTCAACCCGGTGTACGGCCAGGGCATGACGTCGGCAGCATTGCAGGCGATTTCGCTCCGCGACTGCTTGACCGCAGGAACGGACGATCTGCGTCGCCGTTATTTCCGCTCCACCACGAAGAAGCTGCGGCCCATCTGGCAGGCCAATCGATTCAACGACTTCATCGTGTTACCGGCAGACGGTTGGCGTTCGACACCGAGACGGATGCTGAGCTGGTGTCAGGACAAGGTGATGGCCGCGGCGGCCAACGACATCGTGTTAACCGAACTATTTGTTCGCACAATACATCTCGTCGATTCTCCCATCCGACTGATGCATCCAGCCATGCTGAAGCGCATCGTCAACGGCCAGCGCAGGCGCGCGACGGCATCGGCACAGGCGTGACCAGCGTCCCGGACTTCAGGAATCTGTCGAGATTGCGCAGCGTCAATTCCTCCATCGCCGCGCGGGTTTCGACGGTCCCGCTCGCCACGTGCGGCAGCACCACGACGTTGTCCATTGTCAGCAGTGCCTCCGGCACGTTGGGCTCATCGGCGAACACATCAAGTCCGGCTCCCGCCAACCGGCCGCCGGCCAATGCCTCGATCATCGCCGCCTCATCCACCACGCTGCCGCGCGCGATGTTGACCAGATAGCCCTCCGGCCCGAGCGCCTCGATCACCTCACGGCTCACCAATCCCTGCGTGCCGGCACCTCCAGCCGCCGCGACGATCAGTACGTCCACGGCGCGGGCGAGGTCAGTTGGCGTCCCAACGTACGTGTACTGCGAGCCCTCGACGACGTGCCGGTTGTGGTAGGAGATCTCACATCCAAACGCACTGAGCCGCTTGGCGATTGCGCTGCCGATCCGGCCCAGCCCGACGATGCCCACCCGCTTGTTACTCACCTGGCGCGTCAACGGGTAGTTCCCTTCGACCGGCCACCGGCCCGCCCGGACATAGCGGTCTGCCGCAGAGAACTGCCGCATCACGTCGATCACCAGGCCGACGGCCGTGTCCGCTACACAGTCCGTCAACACGTCGGGTGTATTGCTCAACAGCACTCCCCGCGCCGCCGCCGCGTCCACGTCCGTGGTGTCGTAGCCCACCCCGAAGTTCACCACTGCGCCCAGGTTCGGCAGTGCCGCCATCAGCTCGGCGTCGACGCCGGTGCTCCCCGACGTCACCACCGCCGTGATCTCGTGGCCGTGCGCTTTGAGGAATTCGGCCGGCTCGTCGGGCAGCACATAGGCCGCGTAGTCGTCCTGGAGGGTCTGCGCCAGCGACGGCTTGAGTGGTCCGACCTGCAATACGCGACGGTCCTGCGGAGTGCGGGGGTTGGTGCTCATGGTGACTCCACCGTACGGCGACCGTGCTCTTCGACGGCCGAACGTTCCTTACCGCTCGATAAATCGCCGAAATTTCGAGCGGTAAGGAACGTTCGCGCGGATCTAACCGGGCTAGCCGGAGCCGGTGCCGTACTCCAACGCCGGCTCGTCGGAATCCACGTGACCGTTGCTGCGGATGGTCAGGTGATCAGGCCGCACCGTGTAGCTTGCCCCGTCAGACGGGTTGGTCACGTCAAAGCCGCCACCGTTGGGCACAGCGTTGCTGAGGCGGACGTTGGCACCGTCACGGAGTCGTTCGCCGTGGTAGTAGTAACTGCCGTCGGTCGTCTGACACACCACGGCGAGTGACTGCGCCGTTCGGATCGCCGTCACCGGCGTGCTGCCCGCGTCGCAGCGTGCCGCATGCCCGACGAAGCCCTGCGCATCCATCCCCGACACGCCCGGCAGTGGCGTCCCACTCGTCGACGGTGCCGTCGTGGTCGTCGTGGCCGATGGTGTGGTCGTCGACGGCTCGACCGTCTGCGTCGTCGTGCTCACCGACGGTGGCGGCACCTGCACCGTGGTCTGCGGCGGCGCGGCGCCGTCCCGATCGCTGGACATCAGCTGTGTCGCCAACACCACGGCCAACCCGAACAGCGCGATCGTCGCCACGACGAGCGCCACCTGTGTCCCGCCGAAGCGCGATTTGCGCCGCGCGGGCTCGGCCGGCGGAACCTGCGGCGGCGGGTACGGCGTATAGCCCGTGTCCACCGGATTCGCGTATACCGCCGAGAACTGCTTGGTTTCCGGTCGCGGGCTCTGCGCCGCGATCGGCACTGTCGGCGGCGGACTCGGCTCAACGGCCCGTGCCGGCGGCGGAACACCGTCCACGGCGGCCGTCGTCGCCTTGGCCAGCTCACCGGCGGAGCCGAACCGCTCCCCCGGTGTCTTGGCCATCCCTCGCGCGATGACGTCGTCGAACGCGCGATTGATGCCGCGACGCATGATGCTCGGCCGCGGTGGTTGCGAGAACATGTGCGCCGTCATCAGCTGCCGCAGATCGCCCGTCTCAAACGGCGGCCGACCAGTGATGCTCTCGTACAGCAGGCACGTCAACGAGTACACGTCCGCGGACGGGCCGACCTGTCCGCCGCTGAACCGTTCGGCAGACATATAGGCGCACGACCCGATGATCTGCCCCGTCGTCGTGACGCTCGGGTCACCGCCTGCGTGGGCGATCCCGAAGTCCACCAGATACGCGAAGTCATCCGCGTTGAGCAGGACGTTCTCCGGCTTGATGTCGCGGTGCACCAGGCCGTCAGCGTGCGCGGCGTCCAGTGCGGCGCCCACCTGGGCGATGATCGACGCCGCCCGGCGAGGGGCGAGTGGTCCGTTCGCTCGCAATTCGTCCTTCAGGCTGCCGCCCTCGACCAACCGCATGTCGATGTACAGCACCCCGTCGATATCGCCGAAGTCGTGCACAGGAATGACATGCGGCTCCTGCAGCCGGGCGGCCACCCGGGACTCGCGCCGGAAGCGTTCCTGGTAGTTCGGGTCCGCGGCCATCTCGGCACGCAGCACTTTCACCGCAACGGTCCTGTCCTTCACGGTGTCGTAGGCGCGGTACACCTCACCCATCCCGCCGACACCGATCAGCGAATTCAGTTCGTACGGCCCGAAACGGGTGCCCAGCCGCGAGCCACCCTGTGGGGAGGTCATCCACCATCCCTTTCGTGTATTCCCCGACGCCGAAATTCAAGCGCAGCAAAGTAACTGGTGCCGAGGGCAACGCCGCCGACGGCAAGACACCAGCTTCCACCGTAACGGAGGCGCCCCAGTACCTGTTGTGCCCGCTAGGTTGAACGACCAATCGCCGCATTTCGTTTTAAGTACTGACGGACTGATCGGAGGATCGCTGCTGCACCGGATCGCCCTGCTGGCCATCGCGGCACCGCGACGCGTCATCGCATTCGCGGTGTTGATGACTGTCGCGCTGGGGATCTTCGGCATTCCTGTCGCGAAAAGCCTGTCCGCCAGCGGATTCCAAGATCCGACATCCGAATCTGCCCGCGCGACCCAAGTCCTGACCGACACGTTCCGTCAAGGCGATGTGCAATTGCTGATCGTCGTCTCCACACCCGATGGTATTGACAGCGCGCCTGCTCGCGCCGCGGGCAACGACATCGTCGACCAACTGCGCAGTTCGCCGCACGTCGCGCAGGTGACGTCGCCGTGGACCGCGCCGCCGCCCGCCGCCGCGGACCTCGTCAGCCGCGACCACACCTCCGGGCTGATCGTCGCGGGCATCACCGGTGACGAAAGTCACCAGCAGCGCTACGCCAAGGAACTGTCCGACCAGGTGACGGCCGACCACGATGGCGTCACGGCCCGTTCGGGCGGCACCGCGATGGTCAACGTCCAGATCACCGATCAGTCGCAGCGCGACCTGCTGGTGATGGAGTCGCTGGCTATTCCGCTCAGCTTTCTCGTGCTGGTCTGGGCGTTCGGCGGCCTGGTGGCCGCGGCATTACCGGTCGCCGTCGGCGTGATGTCGATCCTGGGCGCGCTCGCTGTCCTGCGCCTGATTTCGTTCGCCACCGACGTGTCGATCTTCGCGCTCAACCTCACCACCGCGATGGGGCTGGCCCTCGCGATCGACTACACGCTGCTGATGATCAGCCGGTTCCGCGACGAGTTGGCCGACGGCGCGAGCCCCGACGACGCCGTCGTGCGCACGATGGTGTCGGCAGGCCGCACCGTCGCGTTCTCCGCGACGACGGTCGCCCTTTCGATGGCTGTGCTGGTGCTGTTCCCGATGCACTTCCTGAAGTCGTTCGCTTACGCGGGCGTCGCGACCGTGACGTTCGCCGCGGCCGCCGCGATCGTCGTGACGCCCGCGGCGCTCGTCCTGCTCGGCGATCACCTGGACTCACTCGACGTGCGCAGGCTCGCCCGCCGGATGCTCGGTCGCGGCGAACCGCAACCCGTGCCCGTCGAACGACGGTTCTGGTACCGATCAGCGAGTTGCGTTATGCACAAAGCGATTCCGCTCGGTTTAGCGGGTGTCGCGTTGCTGCTGTTGCTCGGCGCGCCGTTCCTGAGCGTGCGGTGGGGATTCCCCGACGACCGCGTGCTGCCGGGCTCGGCGTCCGCGCACGCAGTCGGTGACCAGTTGCGCCGCGACTTCGTGCACAACTCCGACGCCGCAGTGACCGTCGTCGTGCCGGACACCGACGGCGTCATCGCAGCCGACATCGACACCTACGCTGCAAGCTTGTCCCGCGTGGTGGACGTGCCCGCGGTGTCGGCGCCGACGGGAACGTTCGTCGACGGCAACCGGGTGGGCCCGCCGTCGGCGCCCGCCGGCCAGGTTCCTGGCAGCGCCTTCCTCACCGTCGACAGCGCGGCCCCGCTGTTCTCCGACGCGTCTGAGACTCAGCTCGACCGCCTGCACGCCGTGCCAGGGCCTGCCGGCAAGCCGGTCGACATGTCGGGAACCGCGCAGACCAACCGAGACAGCGTCGATGCCATCGCCACGCGGCTGCCGTTGGTGCTGGGGCTCATCGCCGTCATCATGTTCGTGCTGCTGTTCCTGCTGACGGGCAGCATCGTGATGCCGCTCAAAGCATTGGTGCTCAACATACTTTCGCTCACCGCCGCCTTCGGTGCGATGGTGTGGATCTTCCAGGACGGCCACCTCGGCGGACTCGGCACCACACCCAACGGCACGTTGGTGGCCAATATCCCGGTGCTGCTGTTCTGCATCGCGTTCGGCCTTTCAATGGATTACGAGGTGTTCCTGGTTTCACGGATCCGGGAGTTCTGGCTGGCATCGGGGCAGACGCGCGCTGACAATGACGAGAGCGTGGCGCGCGGCATCGCCTACACCGGGCGGATCATCACGGCCGCCGCGCTGATCATGTCGATTTCCTTCGCGGCGTTGATCGCCGCCGAGGTGGCCGTCATGAAGTTGTTCGGTCTTGGCCTGACATTGGCGATCCTGGTCGACGCGACACTGGTGCGGATGGTGCTGGTACCCGCATTCATGCACGTTATGGGCCAATGGAATTGGTGGGCGCCGCGGTGGATGGTCGGGGTGCACCGGCGTCTGGGCTTCAGCGACGGTGAAGCACCTGCGCAGGAACCCCACAGCGGCGAGATCGAACCCACCGGATCCGGGCCTCGTGTCTAGTGTGTGAGTGTTATTGCAGGCGTTTACGGAGTTCTTCCCCCCAACCGGTACAGCCAGGACGAGATCACCGAGACATTCGTCGCGGCTCCTGCCTTCGCCGGATACGAGCAGGTCGTTCGCGGCCTGCACAAGAGTGCGAAGGTCAAGGGGCGACATCTCATTCTTCCGCTGGACCAGTACCAGACGCTTGGCGATCTCGGCGAGACCAACGACCTATTCATCGAGCATGCGGTGGAGCTGGGCTGCGCGGCGCTGTCGGGTGCGCTCGAGGACGCCGGCCTGAAAGCCAGTGACGTCGACCTGATC
>DATJIX010000004.1:0-15321 GCA_035492865.1 Mycobacterium sp.
TCCGGGTGCGGCCAGTCGGAACCGAAGATCACCCGGTCGACGCCGCACAGCTCGGCCATCTTGGCGAAGTCGTCCTCCCAGAAGGGGGCGACGTATACACCGCGCTTGAACGCCTCGATCGGGTTCTCCGCGAACTCCTGCGGCATCTTCTTGTAGGTGCTCTCGAACTGCTTGAACAGGTAGGGCACCCAGGACGCGCCGTTCTCGATCGACAGGATGCGCAGGTCCGGGTTGCGGGTCAGCGCACCGTGGCACACCAGCGCCGCCATCGAATCCTCGATGGGCCGCTTGCCCATTGCGACCATCCGGAATGCAGTCGGCTTGAAGGGCAGGAACTCATCGGCGGGCTCCCAGTCGTTGAGGTACTCGGCGTAGCCCGAATCCGACGCGTGCATCGACACCGGGATGCCTGCCTTCACACAGGCCTGCCAGAACGGGTCGAACTCGGGCAGGCCGAACGACCGGGTGCCGCGCATGCCGGGCACCGGCGCGGGCCGCACGAGAACCGTCTTCGCGCCGCGCTCCAGACACCACTCGAGTTCCTCGAGCGCACGGTCGACGATCGGCAGCGCGATCACCGGCGTGGAGAAGATCCGGTCCTCGTAGTTGAACTGCCACGTCTCGTACATCCACTCGTTGAGCGCGTGAATGACGTCGTGGATCAACGCGGGGTCGTCCTTCATACGCTCCTCGACCAGGCTGGCCAGGGTGGGGAACATCAGCGAGTAGTCGAGGCCGAGTCCATCCATCACCTCGAGCCGGGCCTTGGGCTCGCGGAACGCGGGGATCGCCTTCATGGGCTTGCCCATCACCTCGCGGAAGCTCTTGCCGCCGCTGCCGCTGCGGAAATACTCCTCCTGGGCGCCGGGACGTGCGACGACCTCGAACGTCGGGTTCGGGATGTAGTCGCTGACCTGGTTGCGCACCATGATCTTGGTGCGGCCGCGGACCTCGATGTAGTCGATGACGTTCTTGCGGTGATCCGGCAGGAACTTGGTCAGCGCCTCTTTGGGCTCGTAGAAGTGGTTGTCGGCGTCGAACACCGGATAGGGAAGCTGGCGTGTCATTTTCGCCTCCTGGAAGTCTCATTGGCTGCTTGTGGTAATGACATTACCACGTCTGGACCAGCGAAAACACCACCCCTGGACAATGGGGCATCGCGCAGGTCAGACGGGGTCGCCAGGGGCGTGGTGGCGGAGCAGGCCGCCGACACAGAACTCGTAGATGTGGTCGGCGTTGATCGGAACGCCGTTCAGCTCCGCCCCGAGCACCTGCAGGCGCATCGCGCCGAGCGCCGATTGCATGATCAGGGCGGCGGTGGCGTCGACGTCCAGGCCGGCGCGGAACACGTCCTCCGCGACGCCTTGATTGATGATGTCCTTGATCAGCTCGTGCAGGGGGGACAGCACGCGGGCGTACTCGCGGGGCAGCGTCTCGGCGAGGTGGTCGTTGTAGTAGGTCAGTCCGCGGTTGACCTTGTCCTGGGTGGTCGATTCGGCGGGCGTGCAGATGCGATCGATGAGTTCCCGCAGGGCCGCGGCGGGGCGCAGGCCGGTGGTGTCCTTGCGCCACTTGCGCGTCGACTCGGACATGATCTTGTCGATCAGCGCGAGCAGCAACTCATCCTTGGTGGAGAAGTGCTGATAGAAGGACCGCAACGAGGTCTTCGACCGCTCAACGACCTCGAGCACCGTGAAGTCGGTGCGCCCGGTTTCGCCGAGGATCGCCAGCGCCGACTTCATGAAGCGTCGCTCGCGCGGTTCGGCGTCGACGCCGACGGCCTCGCTGGGTTTCGCCATGGTAATGACGTTACCGCTTTTGCAGAACCTCGGTTACTGTTCCGTGCCATGACGACAGACTCAGCACAGACGTGGACGGTGCAGGGATTGCTCGACCTGTTCGACGTCGAGCAGGATGGCGAGAACCGCTTCATCGCCGAGACTGGCCCCGCCGGTGAGGACGAGCGGCAGGTGGTGGAGGGCACCCAGGTGCTCGCGCAGGCGATTGTCGCTGTGGCCAAACGGTTTCCGGAGAAGTCGGTGCGGTCGGTGTCGGCGGTGTTCGCCCGCGCGATAATGGTCGGCGCCGGCCCGGTCGAGCTGGAGCTCGACGTGGTCAGCGAAGGCCGGTCCACCGCCACGGCGATCGTCGCCGCGAAGCAGAACGGCAAGCGGTGCATCACGGCGACGGTGCTCACCGACGTGCCGACGGCTGACGTGATCCGGCACCATCTGCCCCGCCCTCAGGTCGCCGCGCCGGCCGACGCGAACGTCTCGCCGATGCCGATGGACGGACGGCAGCTGAGGCTGGTCGACGTCGTCGACGTGAACAGCCCCGACGAGGTGGGGCCGCCGGAGCTCTACGCGTGGCTGCACTACGATCCGATCCCGACGCGCGACGATCTGGCCAAGGCGCTGATCGCGTATTTCACTGGACACCTTGGCATTTCGACAACGATGCGCGCGCACGAGGGGATCGGCACCGCGCAGTCGCACCTGACCGTTTCGACGGCGCCGATGACGATCACGGTGAGCTTTCACGAGCCGGTCCGCTGGGACGGCTGGATTCTGTACACCCACGAGAGCACGCAGGTCGGCGCGGGCATGTCGTATGTCCGCGGCGCGGTGCACACCGAGGAGGGCGAGTTGATCGCATCGTTCGGGCAGGACGCGTTGATCCGACCGCTGCGCACCAGCGATACGGCGATCAAAGAGCAGTCGCGCCTCTAGATCTTGAGATAGCCCTTGTCGGCGGGGATCTGCGCCGCCGTTATCAGTGACGACGCATCGCCGGCCAGCCACACCACGATGTCGGACACCAGATCCGGGGCGGCCAGCGAGTCGGTGGACAGCGCACCGGGGGAGAAGCTGTGGATGTAGTTCTGATGGTCGGCGAACATCTGCCACATCGAGGTGTCGTTGCCCATCGGCGTATCGGTCCCGTACGGATGTACCGAGTTGACCCGAATCCCGAACTCGCCCAACTCGACCGCCAGCGAGTTGGTTAGTCCGACGACGCCGAACTTGCTTGCGCAGTAATGACCGCAGCCCGGCACCGCCTTGATTCCGGCCGCTGAACTGATCGTGATGATCGACCCGCCGTTTCCTGCCTCGATCATCGGGGGCACCACGGCCTTGATGGTGTTCCACAGCCCCGTCAGATTGGTGTCGATGACGTCCTGAAACTGCTGGGCCGATATCTCCCACAGTCGGCCCCAGTTCATCACCCCCGCATTGGCGACGACGATGTCGAGGCGACCGAATTGCTCGAGCGCGTCGGACACCATCCGCTGCTGCCCGGCGAGGTCGCGGACGTCGATCTCGTCGGCGAAGATCTTGCGGCCTTCGCCTTCGACCAGGCTGACCGTCTCGGCGAGATCCTCTGGCGTGGCTGGCGGATACCCGTTGTGCTCGGCCACCGGCGCGCAGGCATCGATCGCGACGATGTCGGCGCCGGCCCGCGCCAGCCGAATGCAATGCGAACGGCCTTGCCCGCGCGCAGCTCCCGTCACGTAGGCGACCCTGCCGGCCAGCGGTGCGTCGTTATCGGTCATGCCGGCAGCTCCTTGGGTAGTGGGGTGTGATCAATGATGCAGGCAAGAGCGCAGAAAGTAGGAACTAGCGGGGGCGTCAATTATGCTTGGCGGCGTGGGGGAAACGTCGTATGCACCCTGCGGGGAGCTCAGCCTGGCATATCAGGTGTTCGGTGAGGGGCCGGTCGAGCTCGTCTTCGTCGGGCCGATGGTCAGCCACGTCGAGCTGTTCTGGACCCTGCCCGAATACAAGGCGTTCTTTGAGCAGCTCGCCACGTTCTGTCGCGTCGTGGTGTTCGACAAGGCCGGCGTCGGGCTGTCGGACCCCATCCCGAAAGTTCGTTTGCTCGAAGAGCGAGCGGCCGAGATCGAGGCCGTCATGGACGCCGCGGGCTTCGGAAAGGCCGCCATCATGGGTATGAGCGAGGGCGGCCCACAGGCCATGATGTTTGCGGCAGAACGACCGGAGCGAACGCGCGCGCTAATCCTTTACGGCTCGTTCGCGTTCGTGCCCAGCGGCGCGAGCTGGGACGACTTGGATGGCGACCCGGCCGAGCTGCGGGCGCGCTACTTCTCGGAGTTCGGCGAGAAGTACACGCTGTCGACGAAGCAGATCATCCGCTTGCAGGAAATGGCCCGCGGCGCGCGCTCGGCGTGGGGCAGCGGCGAGACAGCCCAACGGTGGTTCCCTTCAGTCCGCTCGATGCGCCAGCTCGGCATGGTCGAGCGCATGGCCGCGAGCCCGGGGATGCTACGAGCGACACTGGAATCGAGCCTCCGGATCGACGTGCGGCCGATCCTGCCGACGCTCATCGCGCCCACCCTGGTCATCCACGCTCGCGAGGACCTCATGCCGGTGCAGTGCGGCCGCTACCTCGCCGACCATATTCCCGGCGCGCGGTACCTCGAGGTCGACGGCGCGGAGCATGCGCCATGGTTCACCGAACCCGACACGATCCTGACCGAGATCGAAGAGTTCCTCACCGGCAGCCATGCCGCGCCTTCGCAGTCACATCGCGCCCTGCGAACCGTGTTGTTCACCGATATCGTCGCCTCGACGCAACACGCCGCCGCGGCCGGCGACGAGCGGTGGCGGGCGGTGCTGCAGCGCTTTGGCGAGGTCACTGCCGACCTGGCGGAGCGCTTCGGCGGCGCGGTGGTCAAGAGCACCGGCGACGGCCACCTCGCCACGTTCGACGGCCCGACGCAGGCCATTCGCTGCGCCGAGGCGTTGCGTGCCGAGGCCGAGACGCTGGGCATCGAGATCCGCGCAGGCATCCACACCGGCGAATGCGAACTGCTCGACGCCGACATCGGGGGCATCGCGGTACACATCGCCGCGCGGATCCTCGGCCACGCGGGCGCCGGCGACATCCTTGTCTCACGCACGGTGCGTGACTTGGTCGTCGGCTCGGGCACGGGCTTCGAGGACCGCGGCAGCGTCGAGCTGCGCGGCGTGCCCGGCAGTTGGCAACTCCTGGCGGTCGACCGCCACGGTGCGCGACCAGGATCGGCGGAGGCGGAACTGGCGTTGATGAGCACCCCCGACCATCGGACCGCGATGCGGCGGTCGGACCGTGCCGTCGAGGTGATCGCGAGGCGCACGCCGTGGATCCTGCGCGGGTTCGCACGGCTCGCCCCGCCCACCGGCCGGAACGGGACCGCGGTCAGAGTGGTCGAGAGCGCCGCTCCTTGAACTCAGCGGCTGACGTCGTAGGCGTGGTGGACGATGTCGTGCAAGTGGTAGATCGCGATCGTCGCGATCGTGAATTCGCTTCCGTTGCTGCGTAATCCGCGCCGCGACCACGCCTCCGCCGGCACTCCTGCGTAGGTGTCGGCCACTACGGTTGCCGCGTCGAACAGCTCTCCCGCGACCGTGGCGGGGTGCTGCGAGGCGTAGTCGTCGGCGATCGCGGTCTCGTCCTGGTCCCAGTTGGGGAATCGGGGTTCATCCTCGTTGAGCATCAACTGCACCCGGTGGTTGAAGATGCGGTGGACGTCGCGAACGTGGCAGCCGTACTCGAGCGTGGACCACACGGTGGGTTGACTGCGCTCAGCGACTCCCGGCTCGCCAAGGCGGTGGAGCCAGTCGGTGGCGTCGGTGCGGATGTGACCGGCGACCTCGGTGTGGTGCACGGCTGCTGCGTCGAAGCCGCACTCCGGGCAGGGGATGGACAACACCCAGGTCCAGTCCTTGGTGTCGGGTTCGATGGGCTCAGTAGTCACGGCATCAGTGTGGCAGCCACCTCGCGCATCCGTGCCCCTGCGGGGAAAGCGGATCAGCTAGCGGCGAAATCGGCGAGCAGCGCGGACCGGAGTACGTCGAGCGGTAGGCCACCGAGATCGAGTGCGCGGCCATGGAATTCCTTCAGGGACAGACCGCGGCCGAGCATTTCGTCGCGTAGTTGCTGCCAGATCCGCTGTCCGATCGCATATGACGGTGCCTGGCCGGGCCAGCCGAGGTAGCGGTCCAACTCGAAGCGCAGATTCTCCTCCGCCATCGCACTGTGCGACTGCAGGAACGCCCACGCCCGGTCGGCGTTCCACGGGCCGCCATCTGGTGCGGTCAGCCCGCAGTGCACTCCGATGTCGATCACCACACGCGCGGCCCGAAAGCGTTGTGCGTCCAGCATTCCCATGCGGTTGCCAGCATCGTCGAGCCAGCCGAGGTCGGCCATCAGGCGCTCGGCGTAGAGCGCCCAACCCTCTCCGTGGCCGGAGACCCAGCAGCCCATTCGACGCCATCGGTTCAGCCTGTCGGAGGACACCACGGCGCGGCCGACCTGCAGGTGGTGGCCGGGCACGCCCTCGTGAAAGACGGTGGTGGTCTCCTGCCAGGTGCGAAACACGTCCACTCCCGGCGGCACCGACCACCACATCCGACCGGGACGGCTCAGATCCTCGGATGGGCTGGTGTAGTAGATGCCGCCCGTCTGGGTCGGCGCGATCCGGCACTCCAGCGTGCGCAGCGCGGGCGCGATGTCGAAATGCGTGTCGGCCAACGATTCCACCGCACGGTCCGACAGGTCCTGCATCCAGGCCTGCAGGGCATCGGTGCCGTGCACCAGGTAGCGCGCCTCGGTGTCCAGCCGCTGCAGCGTCTCGCTGACCGAGGCACCGGGGTACAGCCGCCCTGCGATCGACTCCTGTTCGGCGACAATGCTTTCCAGCTGGCGCAGGCCCCATTCGTAGGTTTCGTCGAGATCGACCGACGTGCCGAGGAATTCGCGGGACAGCAGCCGGTACGCATCACGGCCGAACGCGTCCTCACGCCGGGCCTTGGGCGCGATCTCATCGCGTAGCACGGTGGCGATCGTGGCGTAGGCATCAGCGGCCGCCGATGCGCGATCCTGTAATTCCGCGTGCAATACCAGGTTTGCGGGCGCCGCGTCGGCCACCATCTCGATGAACAACCGTTGGATCTGGCCCGCCTGCTGCATGCCACGTGCGACCTGTCGGGCTGCGGGGGCCCGATCGGCGGCCACTGCCGCCCGCAGTGCCTTGATATAGCCGGCGACCCGGTCGGGCACTGTCGACATCCGCCTGCCGATCAGCGCCCAGTCCTCGTCGGTGCCGGTGTCCATCAAGTCGAACACATCACGCATCGATTGCAACGGCGACGCGATCACATTCAGATCGCCGACATCCAGTCGGGCGTCGTGCAATTCGATCTGCAGTCCGAGCCGTTCGCGCATCGCCGCGATCGTCACATGGTCGACCTCATCTGCCGCGGCGGTGCCGTCCAGCTCACGTAGCGCCGAGCGGGCCGCATCCACGCGGGCCGCCACTCCGTCGGGGGAGTAGTCGGTGATGTCGTCATCGTGGCCGAGGATGCCCATTTCCGTTGCCGCGCATGGGTCCAGCGACGCGAACGTGTCGAGATAGCGTTCGGCGACGGCGTCTACGGCCGTTGGCGGCCTAACCAAGGCTGTTCGTCGAGAAGGTGTCGCATTTGTTGGGGTCGCCGGTCTGGTAGCCGACCGTGAACCACTTCTGCCGCTCGGCGGAGGACCCGTGGGTCCACTGCTCAGGGTTGATCCGCCCGGTCGCCTGCTTCTGAATCCGATCGTCGCCGACCGACGATGCCGCCGACAGCGCATAGGCAATGTCCTTGTCGCTCAACGGCTCAAGGTACGGCACCCCGGTGCTCTCCTGCTTGGTGATGGCCGCATAGTGCGCCCAGACTCCCGCATAGCAGTCGGCCTGCAGTTCGGTGCGCACCCCGGCGCCCTGTGCACCGGTCGGGTCCTGCTGCGCCCGCCCGAGAATGCCCTGCAGGTTCTGCACGTGGTGGCCGTACTCGTGGGCCACCACGTATTCCTGCGCCAGCGGGCCACCGCTGGAACCGAACTGGTCGACGAGCACCTGGAAGAAGTCGGTGTCGAAGTAGGCGGTCTGGTCGACGGGGCAGTAGAACGGTCCGACATTGGTGTCGGCGGGTCCGCAGCCGGTTTGTACCTCGCCGTGGAACAGCTTGGTGTGCGGCTTGGTGTAGCCCCGCAGCAGCTGCTGCCACACACCGTCCACCGAGTTCGTCGTCGCGATGACCCGGCATTCCACGTACTTGTTGGCGTCAGCCCCGGTCTTGCAGTGGCTCACGTCGTATCCCGGCGCCTCGACGCCGCCTGCGTCGATCTCCTGCTGCTGGGGCACCACGGAACCCGGGTCGACGCCGAGAAACAGTGCGAGTACGACGATGATCAGTCCGCCAAGGCCGCCGCCGATCGCGATTCCACGACCGGGACCACGGCCACCTCCGGTGGAGATGTTGCTCGTGTCGATCTGCATACCCTCGTTGAAGGTCATTGCACCGCTCCGTCGCTCGCCACACCCTGTTCGGACCCAGGTCTGCTCAGCTTTGCACACTACGATTTAGGCGTGGCAGTCCTTCTCGGACATTCGACCATCGCGCACACCGGACTGGGAGATCTTCGCGGCAGCACCGAGGGTGGTGTCGGTGTCTGGCGCGGCGTGCCATACGCCGAGCAGCCGACGGGCGAACGCCGGTTTCTCGCACCGGCGCCACTGCAACCCTGGACCGGGGTCCGCGATGCACTCGAACACGGGCCGCTCCCGCCACAGAGCAAGTCCTTCGTCGGCGGCGGTCGCGACGATCCAAAGGTGCGCGACGAAGCGTGCCTGACCCTGACGGTGTGGTCGCCCGACACCGAAGGCTCGCTACCGGTGATGGTGTGGATTCCCGGCGGCGCGTTCGTATACGGCGCAGGTCAATTCCAGCTCTACAACGGGTCGCGGCTGGCCGCCAACGGAAACGTGGTGGTGGTCAACGTCACCTACCGCATCGGGGTGTTCGGCGGCTTCGAACTCAGTGACCTCGGTGACGGATTCGACGACAATCTCGCGCTGCGCGATCAGATGGCCGCATTGCGATGGATTCGTGACAACATCGCGGCGTTCGGCGGCGACCCGGATCGGGTGACGGTGTTCGGCGAGTCCGCGGGGGCGACATCGGTGCTCGCGTTGCTGGCCACTCCGACGGCCGACGGCCTGTTCCGCCGCGCGATCGCCCAGAGCCCGGCGCTGCCACTGATCGCCGACCGCGAGTTGCGGGCGCGGCAGGCGCACGAGTTCCTCAAGCGGCTGGGCGTGAGCGCCGCCGAGATCAAGGGGTTACCGCAGCGGCAACTGCGCCGGGCCGCGGGCATGCTGCAACTCAAGAGCGCCGCGAGGACGCCGACGCTGGCCTACGGGCTGACCCACGGAGTGGACCTGCTGCCGAAACATCCCGTCGACGCCGCACGCGAGGGCACGCTGGCGCGGGTGCCGTTGATTATCGGCACCAACAGTCACGAGGCGTCGATGTTCGCCTGGACCAAGCCGCCGATGCTGCCGACCACCACTGGGTCCATCGACGCCTACCTCAATCGTGTCGCTCCTGGCGCCAAGGACCGGGTGCTGGCCGCCTATCCGGACTATCCGCGTCGCCGCGCGCTCGTCGCGTTCGGATCGGACGTCATGTTCGGCAGCCAGGCGTGGGCGTTCGCCGATGCCTACAGCCCGCACGCGCCTACGCACATGTACCGCTTCGACCATTTCGGTTGGAGCCTGCGGGTTCTCGGTCTCGGCGCCACCCATGGCAGCGAGATCGTGCACATCCAGCACAGCTACGCGTCGTTCATCGGACGCAAGCTGCATCCGCTGGGCCGTCGGTTGCAGCCGCCCGTCGGCAGGCGCATGCAGCGCGCCTGGCTGGACTTCGCGGCGCAGGGCTGGGACACCGGCGAAATCCATTGGTCGAACGGACACGACTGGCCCGTCTACGACACGGACAACCGCTACACCCGGATCATCATGACCGCCCGTGACACGGTCGTCTCGGATCCCGACGGCGAACGCCGCAAGGTCTGGGCGGAATTGCACTGACTTTCGCCGAAACTGCATTCCGGCACGCCTCTACTCGAACTTTTCGTGCTGGAATACAGTTTCGGCGTAGCTGCGCAGGCGCACAGGAAGCCTCTTGGGTTGACTCGTCGGGTCCGGACGTCGGAGCGACGCGGGAACTGAAAGGGTGCACGAACGACGGAACGCTCGTCGACTGGGAAAGCGCCTACACGATTCCGGTTCGCGGAGGCGGCAAGGTGCGCGAAAGCGTTAGAAGGCTAGAGCCAACACCTGCCCCCTAAGCCACAAACCGCCTGGCTGTGTACTCCCGCAGGTTGTACAGGAACTTCTGGAACGTCCGCGCCATGATCGGCCGGCCCAGCGTCATGCCGAGGCGTCCCGCCACACCGTTGGGCTTCATCGCCATCACCCACGTCAGATGGCAGCCATTCGCCGTTGGCACGATGCGGTAGTCCTCCGCGAACGCGGCAATGGTGCCGCTGGATGCTTCATTGAACCGAAAAGCCATGTGCGAGTGCGGTTCCCAGGCCAGGAACTCCTCGTCGCCGACGATGCCGCCGCGCATGTTGACCGTGCGCGTGGTACCGATGCCGTGCGGCTGCGGACTGGTCCATGTCACCTTGGTGATGGCCGTCGCCCAGTGCGGCCACGACTCGGCGTCGTCGAGCACCTCGAAAAGCTGCTCGGGGGTGATCGCCAGGTCGACGGTCGAAACGAAGCGGAACGGTGCGCTGTCGATGAAATCGAGGCCGACGCGCTCGCACTGGTGCATGGCCATACACAGTAGACCAGACTGTCTAGCCGGGACCGTCGCTTGCCGCTGCCAGTAGCGGCACCAGCACCTGGCTGATCGGGGCGGCGATGCCATGGGCGGCCGCCTTGCGCAGGATCACTCCGTTGCGGATGTCCCACTCCAGCGGCCTGCCGGCTTCGCGGTCGGTGAGCATCGATGTGGTGACGTCCGGCGGAGCCTGGGCCAACATGCCGATGATCTCGTCGATCACCTCGTCGCCGAGATTGGCACCCTCGGCGCGCGCGACGGCGAGGCATTCAGCGAGATACCGGCGCCCCAGCGCGGCGACGTCGTCGCGGCGGAACGCGCCCGACCGCCGCCCGGTCAGCACCATCACTCCGACCACGGCGTTGACCAGCAGCTTGCGCCACGCTGCGGTGCTGAAGTCAGGGTCGAGTTCGACGGTGACGTGCGCGGTGCGCAGCAACTCCGCAAGAGTCGATGCGGCCTCGGTGTCCGGCAGCACCAGCCGCGGCTCGTTGCGCACCCGCACCCAGCCTTGCGGCTGGATCTCCGACGAGATCCAGATGGCCGCCGGTACGACCGTCGACGACGGGCAGAACCGCCCCACCCGCTCGACCTGTTCGACGCCGTTCTGCAGCGCGCAGACCACCGTGCGCTCGTTGCAGAGCCGGGCCAACCAGCCGCTGGCCTGCTCGTTCTGGGTGTCCTTGACGGCGACGAAGACCACGTCAACGGCTTCGTCGACCTCGGAGGGATCGGTGCGCACCGGCCCCGGCAACACGATCGGCTCGTGATCGTCAGGCCGCACCTCGATCGACTCGCGCGCGGTGTGTCCGCACAGCAGCACGGAATGCCCGGCGGCGTGCAGATATGCGGCGACCGTCGCACCGATGGCTCCGGGTCCGATCAGTGCGATGCTCGTGCCCACGAACGCCAAGCTACGCCCGGGTTCGGCCCCACTACACTGTGGCAGTCCTGTCGTCAGGCCTTTCCCAGGGAGTTTTTGTGCTGCGCACACATGCCGCCGGTTCGCTGCGGTCCACCGATGCCGGGCAGAAGGTGACCCTCGCCGGTTGGGTAGCGCGGCGCCGCGACCACGGCGGCGTCATCTTCATCGACCTACGTGACGCGTCCGGGGTGGCGCAGGTGGTGTTCCGCGAGGGCGACGTGCTGGCGCAGGCGCACCGGCTGCGCGCGGAGTTCTGCATCGCCGTCGACGGTGTCGTCGAGACCCGGCCCGAGGGCAACGAGAACCCCGAAATCCCGACCGGCGAGATCGAAGTCAACGCGACCTCGCTGACCGTGCTGGGGGAGAGCGCGCCGCTGCCGTTCCAGCTCGACGAGACCGCGGGTGAGGAGGCGCGGCTGAAGTATCGCTATCTGGACCTGCGCCGCGAAGGACCGGGCAACGCAATACGGTTGCGCTCCAAGGCAAATGCCGCCGCTCGTGAGGTGTTGGCCCGAAACGACTTCGTCGAGATCGAAACCCCGACGATGACGCGGTCGACGCCGGAGGGCGCCCGCGACTTCCTGGTCCCTGCGCGGCTGCAGCCCGGGTCGTTCTACGCGCTGCCGCAGAGCCCGCAGCTGTTCAAGCAGTTGCTGATGGTCGCGGGCATGGAGCGCTACTACCAGATCGCCCGGTGCTATCGCGACGAGGACTTCCGCGCCGACCGGCAACCCGAGTTCACCCAGCTCGACATGGAGCTGAGCTTCGTCGACACCGAGGACGTCATCGCGGTCTCCGAGCAGATCATCAAGGCGTTGTGGGCGCTGATCGGCTACGACGTGCCGACGCCGCTGCCGAGGATGACCTACGCCGACGCGATGCGGCTGTACGGCTCGGACAAGCCCGATCTGCGGTTCGGCCTGGAACTGGTCGAGTGCGCGGACTTCTTCTCCGACACGCCATTCCGCGTGTTCCAGGCGCCCTACGTCGGCGCCGTGGTCATGCCCGGCGGTGCCTCGCAGCCGCGCCGCACGCTGGACGCCTGGCAGGAGTTCGCGAAACAGCGCGGGCATCGCGGACTCGCCTACGTGCTGGTGGGCGACGACGGCACGCTCAGCGGCCCGGTGGCCAAGAACCTGTCCGATGCCGAACGCGAAGGGCTCGCCGCACACGTCGGCGCCTCGCCGGGTGACTGCATCTTCTTCTCGGCGGGGCCGGCCAAGCCGTCGCGGGCGCTGCTCGGAGCGGTCCGCATCGAGATCGCCAAACGGCAGGAGCTGATCGACCCGAACGCGTGGGCGTTCACCTGGGTCGTCGACCCGCCCTTGTTCGAACCCGCTGACGAGGCGACCGCAGCGGGCGACGTCGCGGTCGGGTCGGGTGCGTGGACGGCCGTGCACCACGCGTTCACCTCGCCCAAGCCGGAATTCGCGGACAGCATCGACACCGATCCCGGCGCCGTGCTGGCCGACGCGTACGACGTGGTCTGCAACGGCAACGAGATCGGCGGCGGCTCGATCCGTATCCACCGCCGCGACATCCAGGAAAAGGTGTTCGCGGTGATGGGCCTCGACAAGGCCGAAGCCGAGGAGAAGTTCGGATTCCTGTTGGAAGCGTTCACCTTTGGTGCACCGCCCCACGGTGGCATCGCGTTCGGGTGGGACCGCATCAATGCGCTGTTGTCGGGCATGGACTCGATCCGTGAGGTCATCGCGTTCCCGAAGTCCGGTGGCGGTGTCGACCCGCTGACCGGCGCACCGGCACCGATCACGCCGCAGCAGCGCAAGGAATCGGGAATAGACGCCAAACAGCCGAAGCTGGAAGGGGCATGACAAAACAGCCCCCCGACGTCGAGGCGACCAAAGCCTTCAACGCCAAGGTCACCGAGGAATTCCGCTCCAACGACGGCAAGGTCGGCGCATTCGAAGGCAGCGAGCTATTGCTGCTGACGACCACCGGCGCCAAGTCAGGCCGGCCGCGGCTGTCGCCGTTGTCCTGCAGGCGCATCGACGGGAAGCTTCTGGTCATCGCCGGCTACGGCGGCGCTGACGTCAATCCCGCTTGGGTGTACAACTTGCGGGCCAACCCCCGTGCCCACGTCGAACTCGCCAACGAGTCCTTCGACGTCGACGCGCGGGAGCTGGTGGGGGCTGATCGGGAGGACATCGTTCCCAAGCTCACAGCGATCGCCCCGCAATTCGCGGATTTCCAGGCGAACGTCAGCCGCGTGATCCCGATCTTCGAGCTGCAACAGGCATAGCCGTGGTCCGCGTCGGGATCATGCTGCCCAGCAGGGAAACCGCGATGACTGGCGAGCACGACGCACGGGGACTCATCGATTTCGCGAAGACCGCCGAACTCGCAGGCTTCGACTCGGTGTGGGTCGGGGATTCATTGCTTGCGCGCACGCGTGCCGAGCCGTTGTCGGTGCTGTCCGCCGTCGCGGCGGTGACCGAGCGGGTGGCGCTGGGCACCGCGGCGATGATCGCGCCGCTGCGTCATCCGCTGCTGGCGGCGGCGCAAGCGGCCACCGTCGACCAGCTGTCGGGAGGCCGGCTGATCCTCGGGCTCGGGTCGGGCGCCCCGCTTCCAGAGAGTCGACGCGAATTCGATGCGGTGGGAGCCCCGTTCGCCGGCCGCGGTGGCCGGCTCGACAAGGCGGTCGCGGTGTGGCGCGAGACATGGAGCGGGCGAGGCGAATTCGCCGACGCTTTGCCACCCGCGAGGCTGGGCGGCCCACCGGTGTGGCTGGCCGGCGGTGACACGACGAAGGTCATCGAGCGGGTGTCGGCGACGTACGACGGGTGGCTGCCGTACCTGCCGGATGTCAACGCCTATGCGAAGGCATGGGATCGGATCCGCGCGCAGGCTGTTCGTGACGTCACACCGGCGTTGTACGCGACCGTGAACCTGTCAGGCGCGAGCGCCGACGATGAACTCGATCGGTATCTGCGCGCCTACTACGGGCAACCGCTGGAGGTGATGCGTCACGTGCAGGCGATTCGCGGCGGCTCGGTTCAGGAGTGTCTGGATTGGCTGGCACGTTATGTCGATGCGGGCGCTCAACACCTGATCCTGCGGATTGGGTCGCTGACCGCGCGCCCGGAATCCGTGGCGGAGCAACTGTTGCCGGCACTGAAGGAAATTGGCCCGACCGCGTGATCCCGCCGTTTGAGCTGCAACGGACGGAATAGATCCCCGACGCGGGTAGCTTGAGGCGTCATGACCGAAATACCTGACGCCGAAACGATGAAGGCGTTCAACAACAGCATCGTCGACGAGTTCCGCACCAACGGCGGCAAGGTCGGTGGGCCCTTCGAAGGCGCGACCCTTCTGCTGCTGACCACGACCGGTGCCAAGTCGGGCCAGCCGCGGCTGGCGCCACTGGCATACCTGACGATCGACGGCAAGACGATCATCATCGGGTCCAAGGCGGGCGCCGACACCAATCCGGACTGGGTGCACAACCTTCGGACCAACCCGCAGGCGCACATCGAGGTCGGCACCGACGCCTACGACGTGACGGCCCGCGAGCTGCCGCCGGAGGAGCGCGACGAGATGTATCCGAAGGTGGTCGAGCTGGCGCCGGGTTTCGGTGACTACCAAGCCAAGACGAGCAGGGTCATTCCACTGTTCGAACTCCAGCGGTCGGAATAGGTGACGATGCGGCGGCATTGACCTAGGCATGACCGAAGTCAAAGACGCCGCGTACTGGGCGGG
>DATJIX010000005.1:0-2045 GCA_035492865.1 Mycobacterium sp.
GCGACGCTGAACTGGCCGCAGCACGGACAGCTGAACAACGTCACGGCACCGCTGATTTCGCAGGTGCCGGTGACGATGACCGTGACGGTGCCGTGCGAGGTGATCCGCGCGATGCCGCCCGCGGGCGGCACCGTGCTGAGCACCGCCCCGAAGGACGGCAAGCAGGCCGCGCTGCAGTCGCTGTTCGTCAACGTCAACCGGCAGCGCGTCGACATCACCGACCGCAACGTGGTGGTCGCCAGCGTGCCCCGCGAACGGGTGGCGTCGCAGGCATGTCAGCGCATCGAGATCAGTTCCTCGGAAGCGGGAACCTTCGCCACGTTCGTCGGGCTCACCGACCCGACGACGGGTAAGGAGCAACGGTCCGGCTTCGCCGACCCGAACCTGCGCCCGTCGATTGTCGGCATCTTCACCGACCTGACCGGGCCCGCACCGCCGGGACTGAACGCGTCGGCCGTCATCGACACCCGGTTCTCCACCAAGCCAACGGCTTTGAAGCTCGCCGCGATGGTGCTGGCCATCATCTCGACGATCATCGCGCTGGTCGCGCTGTGGCGGCTGGACCGGCTCGACGGACGTCGCATGCAGCGGTGGATTCCCCAGCGCTGGCGCACGTTCTCCGCCACCGACGTCGTGGTGATCGGCGGCTTCGTGGTCTGGCACGTGATGGGGGCCAACTCGTCGGACGACGGCTACATCCTGCAGATGGCCCGCGTCGCCGGGCACGCCGGCTACATGTCGAACTACTTCCGCTGGTTCGGCAGTCCAGAGGATCCGTTCGGCTGGTACTACAACCTGCTGGCGGTGATGACCGGCGTCAGCGACGCCAGCATCTGGATCCGGCTGCCCGACCTGGTGTGCGGGATCGTCTGTTGGCTCTTGCTTTCTCGCGAGGTGCTGCCCCGGCTGGGACCCGCAGTCGCGGCCAGCAAGCCCGCGGTGTGGGCAGCGGGCCTGGTGCTGCTCGGGGCGTGGATGCCGTTCAACAACGGTCTGCGTCCCGAGGGCCAGATCGCCACCGGCGCGCTGATCACCTATGTGCTGATCGAGCGTGCGATCATCTCGAGCCGCATGACTCCCGCAGCGCTGGCGATCCTGGTTGCCGCGTTCACACTGGGTATCCAGCCGACGGGCCTGATCGCGGTCGCCGCGCTGCTCGCCGGTGGCAGGCCGATTCTGCGAATCCTGGTCAAGCGGCACCGCATCGTCGGCACCTGGCCGCTGATTGCCCCGCTGCTGGCGGCGGGCACGGTCGTCCTGACTGTGGTGTTCGCAGACCAGACGTTGGCTACGGTGTTGGAGGCCACCAGGATTCGCACGGCCATCGGTCCGAGCCAGGCGTGGTACACCGAGAACCTTCGCTACTACTACCTGTTCTTGCCGACCGTGGACGGCTCGCTGTCGCGGCGGTTCGGATTCTTCTTCACCGCACTGTCGCTGTTCGCCGCGATGTTCATCATGTTGCGCCGCAAGCGAGTTCCTGGAGTCGCACGCGGCCCGGTGTGGCGGTTGATGGGAATCATCTTCGGCACCATGTTCTTCCTGATGTTCACGCCGACCAAGTGGGTGCACCACTTCGGGCTGTTCGCGGCGGTGGGCGCCGCGATGGCTGCGGTCGCCACGGTGTTGGTGTCCCCCGCGGTGATGCGGTGGTCGCGCAACCGGATGGCCTTCCTGGCGGCGGTGTTCTTCATGCTGGCGTTGTGCTTCGCCACCACCAATGGCTGGTGGTACGTGTCGAGCTACGGGGTGCCGTTCAACAACGCGACGCCCAAGATCGCCGGCCTCACCGTCAGTTTCCTCTTCTTCATCTTGTTCGCCATCACCGCGATATACGCGACGTGGCTGCACTTCGTGTCGCGCGACCACGGCGAGGGCCGTATTGCACGGGCCCTCACCGCCGCGCCGATTCCGGTGGCGGCGGGCTTCATGGTGCTGGTCTTCGTCGGCTCGATGACCGCGGGCATCGTGCGCCAATACCCGACCTACTCCAACGCCTGGGCGAATCTGCGCGCGTTCACCGGTGGGTGTGGACTGGCCGACGA
>DATJIX010000006.1:0-6437 GCA_035492865.1 Mycobacterium sp.
GGTACACCCTGTATCCCGCTGAACGCCAACTGCGTTTGACGGGCTTCACCCTCGCGCGCGCACGCAGCCGCCGAAAGCCCGACGGGCAGGGCGATGATCACGATTGCCAAAACCGAACAAATCCGAGTTGCATGAACCACACCATCGATGGTTGTCTGCCTCGCCGCCGCGGACGCGAGTATCCGACTACCTGAGTTTCGACCGCCAGAGGACCGGTTTCGCGGAAATGTCAGACAGATCAGCCGGTGCGCGGCATCGTTAGCAACATGCCGAACCCCAAGGTTCCGAGCCCGAAAGAGATCAAGGCCGCCGCACAGGCCGCCGCCGAGACCGCACAGTCGGTCGCCAGCGGAGCGATGCGCATCCCGCCCGCTTCGATACAACTCGCCAGCCAATTGCCTGACCTGATCGAGAACCTGGCGATCGCCACCGAGCGCCTCAACACCGCAATTGACCGCGCGGAGCGCTATCTTGCACTCGCCGATCCGATGATCCGAACCATGGATGCATTGCTGCCTCAACTCGAATCGCTCGTCTCGACGGGCAACGATGTATACAACGCCGTGTCATCTCTGCCCGGCGCGTCAACCCTGAGTCGACTCGCGACGGGTCGTACCGACCCGGCGGCAAGGAAGAAAAAGCCCTAGACTCCCCGCAATCGGCCTGTCCCCCAATGTAATACGTCACAGTGACGCATTGATCCGTCCTCGCTGGATGCACCTCACGCCAGGTCGATCCGGACAATTGCACTGTCCGGCCACACATTCCGGTCGCGTGCCCGCCGCAACTTCTCCCGCAGTGACAGGCCCTGGTGCACGTTGGTCACGCCAGGGATTTTGATCATCGGCACGATGTTCCACTGCCACCCGTAGCGCTTGTGCAATAGCCGGTTGGCGTCCGCCGCCTCGCCGCCGGACAGAATGGTCGCCCGGCCGGCGAACGTCGTGGCGCCGCTACGGACGTGCCCGCGGTGATCGCAGGCGGTCAGTTCGACATCTGGGCGAGCGGCCAGCCGCTTGGTCTTCGGTCCGACCTTTGTCCTGAAGACCACCGAGTTCGCGCGCACGTCGAACCAGATCGGAGTGTCGACTGCCGTGCCGTCTCGCCGATACGTCCGGAGCGACGCATATCGGGTGCTGCGCAACTCGCGAAGAAGGTCAACGTGCTGTGGGTGCATCTGCATGCCGCCAGTCAACGACTTAGAGTTGGCTCTAAGTCAAGCCCACAATCAAGGACCCATGACGAGCACTCTGACGATCGGCGAACTGGCGGCCCAGGTCGGCGTCGCTGCGACCACGCTGCGCTACTACGAGCGGATCGGGTTGATCCAACCCCCCGCTCGCGTCGGCGGGCAGCGGCGCTACGACGACTCGATTGTCGCCCGCCTCGAAGTGATCAGGCTGTGCAAGGCCGCCGGATTCGCGCTCGACGAAATCCAACTGCTGTTCGCCGACGACGCCCCCGGCCGGCCTGCCAGCCGCACCCTCGCTGAGACCAAACTCGCCGAGATCGACGCGCGCATCGCCGAACTGCAACGCGCCAGGGAGATCATCGAGTGGGGCATGCGATGCGCATGCCCCTCCATCGACGACTGCACGTGCGGCATCCACACCGTCAAACCGTTCAATACGTCACAGTGACGATACTGAGTCGTGAAACACATTGGCCCACAGCGAGTCTCATGTCACATGGTGCGCACATAGCGGCCGACACCCGCACCGCCTGAGCGGTCAGGACGTCACACGGCGATGAGCAAGCTCTTTGATCTCGTCGGGTAGCGCATCCGCCTGAAGTAACCGCGGAAGCAGTTCAGATTCCAGCGTCATCGCCCGGAACACCAGGCCAATGGTCACGTCGTGGTTCGGTCGGTCGATGACGGTGATCGAGTCGCCGGCACGCACGGAACCGGACTCGATCACCCTCAGGTAGGCGCCGGGCGTCGCTCCCTTGGTGAACGTCTTGACCCAGCCACGGATCGACAGCCACGTCGCGAATGTGCGACACGGGATACGTGGCCGCGACACCTCCAGCACCAGACCGTCAGAGCCGACCTGCCATCGCTCGCCAATGCGCGCGCCGGTGACGTCGAGCCCCTCAGTGGTGAAGTTCTCGCCGAACACGCCGTTGTCGAGGTCGCGCTCCAGCTCGCGCTCCCAGGCATTGAGGTCCTCGCGGGCGTACGCGTATACCGCCTGATCGTCGCCGCCGTGGTACTGGGTGTCGCCGATGAAGTCGCCGAGCAGCCCGCTGCCCGTGCCGCCGTGCATGGGTCCCGGAGCACGCACAGTGACCCTGTCGTCGGTCGGCCGCTTGTCAATGCCGGTTCGCAGCGTGCCTTTGTCCGAATTCGGCCGCGGGTGCGCCAGATTGACAGTCAACACGTTGGCCATTCCTGGAGCGTACTGATCCACCAACGCTCCCGCACAGTCAATTTCCGGCTACCGGCCGCTGTGGATCCAATCGCGTGACCGGAGACGCCAGGTCGCCTTCGCGTACTCGAGCTCCGAGTACGGCCACTGCGTGACGACACGGCCTGTGGGCGAACGGTAGTAGCTGTCGCACTGTGTCCAGATCGACCGCTCGAGATCTGCGTTGATCTGCTCGTTGAAGCGATACTCAGCGTGGGGACGTACATCCACGAAGCCGCCGCGTCTCGCGAGCCGGCTAACCGCACTGGCGACGAGGCGCGCACCTGCCTCCAGGATGTAGATGATCGAATTGGCACCCTGGTTCGTGTTCGGGCCGTACAGCATGAAGAAGTTCGGAAACCCGCTAACCGCAACGCCGAGAAAGGCGCTGGGGTCCGGGCCCCAGCGGTCATGCAGATTCTGTCCGCCGACCCCGATGACCTCGAGGCCGGAGAGATAGTTGCTCGTTTCGAATCCCGTTGCCAGCACGATCGCGTCGACCTCGACGGCACCCCCCGATGTGATCACCGACGCGCTGGTGATGCGTTCGATGGTGTCCGTCACGAGCTCGACGTGTGGGTGTTGCAAGGCGGTGTAGTACTTCTCGCCGAGCAGGACGCGTTTGCACCGGAACGGGTAGCGCGGGGTGAGCGCGTCGCGCAGCGCGTCATTCTCGACGTGGCGACGCAGAAAGTTCTCCGACAGCTCTTGCACCGCACCCAGTCGCGGATGGTCGGGGGTCAGCGCGGTGTTGTCGTGTTGCAGCTTCCACAGCCGCCATCGCTCGCGAAGCGCCGCCCACGGATAGCGACGGAAGCGCGCGAGCTCCTCGTCGGTGTACGGGCGGTCCTCCTTGGGCACCATCCAGGGCGGCGAGCGTTGAAAGACCGTCAGTTGCGCTGCCGTGGTTGCGAGTTCGGGCACCACCTGAACCCCACTTGCGCCGGTGCCGATTACCGCTACTCGCTTGCCGGTGAGATCGACGTGCGCGTCCCACTGCGACGTGTGCATCAGGTCGCCTGCGAAGTCGGAGATGCCTTCGATGTCGGGGTACCGGACTTCGCTGAACAAGCCGACGGCGCTGACGATGACGTCGGCGACGACCGTTGCGCCGCCGGTCACTTCGACGTCCCAGTGCAACGCGTCCTCGTCCCATACCAGCCTGCGCACGGATGTGCTGAGCATCAAATGTCGACGGAGATCGAAGTCGTCGGCGACCTTCTCCAGGTAAGCCAGGATCTCGGGCTGATAGGCGTACGTGCGGGTCCAAGATCTGTTGGGCGCGAAGGAAAACGAATAGAGATGGCTCTGGATGTCGCACGCAGCGCCGGGATAGGAGTTCTGTCGCCAGGTGCCACCGACACCGTCGGCGCGCTCGATGATCAGCAGGTCGTCGATCCCCTTGCGCCGCAGAGCAACCGCGGCGGCAAGTCCGCCGAAGCCAGCACCGATGATGACCACCTTCGGCGATCTGCGGTGGCTCAGCGCCAGCGCACGACCGGCGAGGTATCGGCGGCCAGAACTCATCGAACCTCGAAACCCTGCGGCGCCCCGGTTGCCCTGGACGCCTCGAGGATGCTCGCGTACTCGGTCGGCGTGCCGTAGAAGAAGCTGCCCTGGCGTGTCTTGGCGTTCGCCTGCCCCTCCCGGTTGTAGTACCCCGGGGTGCATGCCTTGGCCCGCTCTGCACTGGCCGACGAACGATCGACCACCTGCTGGACCCAAGCATTTTCGGCCTCGGTCGACGCCTCGAGTGTCGTCACGTCCTTGCTCAGTCCCCACGCGATCACCCATGCGGTGTGACGCGCTTGAACATCCAGGAGGTACGGGAAGTTCACGGTGAAGCCCGACTGAGCGATGGACAGCACGAAGCAATTCGGAAAGCCGTTGACGCTCAGACCGTGAAAGGTGCGAACACCGTCGCGCCATTTGTCGGTGAGTGTGCGACCGCCTGTCCCGACGATCTCGAAACCCGTGCGCCGCGAGTAGTCGGTACCGACCTCGAAGCCTGTCGCGAAGATCAGGCAGTCCACCACGTGCTCGACGCCGTTCACGACGACGCCGCCCGGCGTGAGCCGCTCGACACCCTTGCCCTGCGTATCGACGAGCGTGACGTTGGGGCGGTTGAACGTTTGCAGATACTCGTCGTGGAAGCACGGTCGTTTACAGAAGTAGCCGTACCAGGGTTTGAGGGCTTCCGCCGTTGCGCTGTCCTCGACGATGGCGTCGACGCGCGCCCTGATCTCCTCCATCTTGGCGAAATCCGCCATATCCACTGTGCGCAAACGCTCTTCGTCCGACATCCCCTCAACACGGGTCTGTCGCATCACGAACAACTTCTTGACGATGCTTGTCCACGCATCGCCGACGAGGTCCTCGTCGGCGTCGCCGCCAGCAGTGAGCAGCTGGAAGTTCTCGATGCGTCGCTGCTGCCAACCGTCCGCCAGCGTCGCCGACCAAGCCGCGTCGGTCGGTTGATTGCCCCGAACGTCGACAGTTGACGGGGTGCGCTGAAAGACCAGCAGGTGTTTCGCCGACTTCGCCACGTGTGGCACGCACTGGATCGCGGTGGCACCGGTTCCGATGATTCCGACCCGCTTATCCGACAGCCCGCCCAAGTCGGCTCCGGTGTAGTCGTAGTCCCAGCGGCTGGTGTGAAACGCATGCCCGGTGTACGCGGAAATGCCTTCTATTCCAGGAAGTTTCGGCTTCTGCAGATACCCGTTGGCCATCGCCACGTACCGCGCCCGGATAGCATCACCGTGGTTCGTCGAGATGATCCAGCGGGAAAGCTCTGGATCCCAACGAATCTCATGCACCTCGGTCTGCAGGCAGATGTCGCGATACAGATCGTAATGTTCAGCGATGCGCTGGCAGTGGGCGAAGATCTCGTCGCCCTTGGCGTACTTCTCGGTCGGGATGTAGCCCAGTTCCTCCAACAGCGGCATGTACACGTACGACTCGACGTCGCATGCGATGCCCGGATACCGGTTCCAGTACCAGGTGCCGCCGACGTCGGCGGCCTTGTCGATCAGCCTGATGCCCTGCACGCCGAGTTCGCGCAGCCGGGCACCGATGAGCAGTCCTCCGAATCCGGCGCCGACGATCGCGACGTCAACGTCGTCGGTCAGCGGGTCGCGGGTGAAGCCCGGATCGCTCCACGGATCCGTCGCAAATCCAGCAAACGGACCAGCGATCTCGACGTACTGCGCGATCCCGTCCGGACGCAATCGCCGATCCCGTTCAAAGGCGTATTTCTTCCGCAGAGCATCTGCATCGAATGCCACGCGGTGTCCTCCACCAGGTTCCAGCTAACGGGCGCTGCAAGGCATCCTTAACTACTACGGCAAGTCTGGCAAGAGTCCTACGCTGGTGTCATGCGGCGTCGACTCGTGGTGTCCGGTCTGTGCGTTGCGCTGTTTGCGCTCTGCGGACCTGGACAGGCGTCGGCAGCGCCGCCGGACCAGCCTGCGCCAACGATCCCGGTACCGTCCAGCTTCTCGACGCTGCCGCTGCCTGTGCTGCCGATGCCTGTCGGCGTTCCGCCCTTCGTCTACCCGGCCGACGTGCCGGTCGTCGAACTGCCAAGCGACATTCCCACAATCGAGCTTCCGTCAGCGATTCCCGCCGTCCAGTTGCCCGCAGATGTTCCCGCGGTGCCGATGCCCGCGGACGTCCCGCCCATCCAACTGCCTGCGCCCATTCCGCCAGGCTTGTTATAGCGCGGGCCGGATTTGTCGGACCCGGCTGCTTTGATGAAGTTATGTCCTCGACCGCATACCCATCCACGGCGTGCGTGACGGTTAACGATCGTCTCGAGGGATTGTTCGACGAGTTGGCGGAGTTGGCCGGTCAGCGCAACGCCATCGATGGGCGCATCGTGGAGATCGTGGCCGAGATCGAGCGCGACAAACTGTGGGGCGCCACCGGTTGTCGGTCGGTCGCGGGGTTGGTCGCCTGGAAGCTGGGCTCCTCATCGGCGAACGGCCACACGATCGCCACTGTCGCGCACCGGTTGGAGGAGTTTCC
>DATJIX010000007.1:0-11710 GCA_035492865.1 Mycobacterium sp.
ATGCCGTGGCAGATGATCTCGTTGAGCGACGTGCAGCACGACTTCGGGAAGCCCTTGTAGCCGAGCGTCGACGGGTATGCCCCGTGGTCGACCATGTACTCGTGGGCGATGCGGTCCAGTTCGTCCGTCGTCACACCCGGCTCGACGGCCTTGCCCGCCTCGGCGAGAGCACCCGCCGCGATGCGGCCCGCGACACGCATCTTCTCGATCACCTCGGGCGTCTGCACCCACGGCTCGCTGCCCTCTTTGACGGTCGACTTCCACGCGTACTCGGGAGGCTCGATCGAGCGGGGCACCGGCAGTGTGGGTGACAGCACGCCGGGGCGAAGGGCGGTGCGAACAGGCATGACGCCTAGGATAGCTATGAGAATGCCAATCTCCGTAGCGGAGAACCCTGCTAACTTATAGCCATGCTAAGCGAGTCGACGCCCATGGACGTCACACCAGGTCATCTGCTCGGTCAGCTGGGCATGCGCGACGTAGTGGTGACCGACGAGCGGCTGGTCATCGAGATGGACAACCGGCCGGATCTGACGAATATCCGCGGGGCGCTGCAGGGCGGCCTTGTCGCGACGCTGATCGACATCGCCGCGGGCCGGTTGGCGGAGCGCCATGTCCGAGCCGATCAGAGTGTCACCACCGCCGACATGAACGTGCACTACCTCGCCCCGGTCGTCGTCGGGCCTGCGCGCGCCGAGGCGACGATCGTGCGGGCGGGAAAGCGACTCATCGTGACTGCCGTCGAGGTCACCGACGTCGGCCGCGACCGGTTGGCCGCCCGTTCGACATTGAGCTTCGCCGTGCTCGATCCGCGCTGAACGCAAATACGGACAGCCGGACCACGGATTGGGACGGGCACGATGGCCGCGGCCGATCGCGCCGCTAGTTTTGGGCCATGACCACCGACGAGGTTGACGGACAGTTCGCCGCCCGGTTCGCCGAGCAGTTCGCCGATACCTGGCGCACCCCGGATCTGGCCAAGCACGAGGCACTGTGGAGCGACGACATCGTGCTGACCCAGCCGATGATGGGCACCCTGCGCGGCAAGCAGGCTTGCCGGGATTCGTTTCAGCGGCTGTTCGCGCTCGTACCCGACCTGCACGCCGACGTGCACCGCGTCGGGCACGGCCCGCACGAGGTGTTCATTGAATTCACGCTGAGCGGAACGTACGGCGGCAAGCCGATCGCGTGGGACGCGGTCGACCGGTTCACATTCACCAACGGGCTGATCGCCGAACGGGTTTCGTACTTCGACTCCACCCCGTTGATCGGCAAGCTGGTCGCGCGACCAGCGGGGTGGGACCGGCTGGTGCGCATCGGGTCGCAGCTGTTCCGTCGCTAGCTCACTCGACGCGCACCGACGACAACGCCGTGCGTACCCGCGAGGGCAGCGAGCCGCCGTGGGCCAGCCAGTCATCGAGCGCGATCCGGATCGACGCCATCGCGAGTGCTCCGAGCAGCCGAGGCCGCGGGTCGTCGGGCGACGGGTTGGCAAGTCGCGGGGCCACCAGTTCGGCAATGGTGGCCTCGTAACGCAGGTAGATCTGCAGGGTCCACGCGCTGAGTACCGGAGACGACCGCGTCAGCGCAGCGAGGTCGCGCACCTGGCCGCTGATCGCGTCGAACCCGTCGCCGAGGTTCTCGAATGCGGCGACCAGGGCATCGGTGGCCGACAACGCGGCGGGCTGCCGGGCGATCGCGGCGGTGATCTGGTCCAGCCAGTGCGTCGTCAACCCCTCCGCGACCGCGTCTTCCTTCGAGCTGAAGTAGCGGAAGAAGGTCGCCCTTCCGATTTCCGCCGCGGCCGCAATCTGCTCGACAGTGGCGCCTGCCAGGCCGTTTTCGGCGACGGACTGAGCCGCGGCGACGGCAATACGGGCCCTGGTCGCCTTCTGCTTGCGCGCGGTCAGGCTTTGGCGCGAATTCTGCGGTGAGACGACGTCCATAGTGAGACTATGTCTCACTATGGAGACAGTTGGCAACGATTGGGCGCCGAAAACGCTCGAAGCGTGGCGGTTCGTCCAGCAGATGCTGGCCGACGTGACCCAGATGGTGTCCGACGACGCCATCGATGAACGCGAACTGCTGGAGGGGCTGCGCGTCATCGCAAAGGTCACCGGCCTGTGCACGGAGTTGTCCGTCGAGGCCGACGTGCAGCGGCCCCACTTCTTCGACATGTGCTCTCCCACCCGCATGATCGGCGGGCCGAACCCCGACGGCAGGTACCTGCTGGCGATGATCCGCGGCGACCGCACCTACCGCGTCACCGGAACCCGCGGCAGCACCGCCTATCTCGGCTTCCAGGTGCTTGCGGGCACGGGCCTGACACCGCGACGGATGGCCGGGTACCTCAGCGACACCGACCTCAAGCTGACCTCGGGCTCGTTCACACTCGTGTTCTCGGCGGCCGAGCCGCCCGCGGACGTTCTCGGCGCCGCGCAGTGGGTTCCGGTCCCGCCGGACGCATCGTCGATCGTGGTGCGCGAATACGTCGGCGACGCGGCCACCGAGGAACCCGCGACGATGGTCATCGAATGCGTCGACGCCGAACCGCTGCAACCGATTTCGGATGCCGAGGCGGCCGACCAATTCACCGCGTTGGCGTGGACGATCGTCAAGCTGGCCACGCTTCACCGCACGGTGAAGCCCGAGCTGCTGAGCCAGCCGAACGAACTGCTGACCGCCCAGGCTGCCGACTTGGGCAGCGCCGACACCACACCCGACAACCTGTACATGATCGGCACGTTCGCGTTGGAGCCCGAAGAGTCGTTGGTACTGGAGTTCAGCCCACCGGATACGCGGTACTGGAACATCACCCTGGAGAACATCTGGCACGAGTGCCTGGAGCCGCGGCATCGGCACAGTTCGGTGACCAACAAGGGCGTGCGTCCGGACGCCGACGGCGTTGCCCGAATCGCGATCGGCGCCAAGGACTTCGGGCACGGCCACTGGCTCGACACGGGCGGCCGGCGGCGGGGCTTCGTGTTGTTGCGCTGGCTGGACAACCCCGATGCGCCCGCCGTGCGCACCACGGTCTGTCGTGGCGGCCCTGCCCGATGAGCGCCGGCCGCTTCATCCCCGACCGGCTCGTCGAGCAGGCGTGCGAGCTAGCAGGCAGCGACGACTTCGGCGACGACGACACCTGGCGTGGCGGCCTGGAGCTGCTGTGCGACGGGCTGGCGAACGAGGCCCGGCTCAACGACCTCGGCGTCGAGATCGCCGTCCTCGACCTCATCCGCCCCCTGACGAGCCGACTGCAGATCGTCAAGTGGCGCAAGGACAATCCCGGCGTGGCCGCCCAACCGGTGACGCGGCCGATCTTCATCGTCGGCCAGCCGCGCACGGGCACGACGATCCTGTTCGACCTGCTCGCTCAGGACCCCGCGCTGCGGCCGCCGCTGACATGGGAGGTCGACAACCCGTTCCCGCTGCCGACACCGGACACCTACGACACCGACCCGCGGATCGCCGCGACCCAGGCAGGCATCGAGATGTCGGAGCAGATCGTCCCGGGTCTGCTGACCTGGCATCCGATGGGAGCGCTGGTCGGTCAGGAGTGTGTGCGCATCACCGCGGGACAGTTCTGCAGCATGATCTTCTCGGTGCAGTATCGGCTGCCGACCTACTCTCGGTGGCTGCTCTACGAGGCCGACCACCGTCCCGCCTATGCGTATCACCGGATGTTCCTGCAGCACTTGCAGTCCGGGGTAGGAGGCCAGTGGCTGCTGAAGTCACCTGCGCATCTGTGGCAACTCGACGCGCTCGCTGCCGAGTATCCGGACGCGTTGATCGTGCAGACGCACCGCGACCCGCTCAACGTCATCTCGTCGATCAGCGCGTTGACCCACCATCTGCGCCACCTGGCGTCGGATGACAGCTCGATCACCGAATGCGCGGCCCAGTCCCGTGAGGAGATCGTCGTCGGCCTCGAGCGCGGCATGAAGCTGCGCGACTCGCTGGCGCAGCGCGTCGTCGACGTTCAATTCGCCGACTTCGTCCGCGACCCGTTCGCCACGATCCGGGCGCTGTACGCCGAACTCGGCCGCGAACTCGAGCCCGTCGCCGAGCAGAGGATGCGCGCGTTCCTGGCGAGCCATCCGGGTGACGGCGGCGGCAGCCGATACTGCTGGGCGGACACGGGTCTGGACGCCGGAGCGGTGCGCGAACAGGTCAGCGCGTACCAGGAGCGCTATGGCGTGCCCGACGAACCGGTCAAGTAGGGCGGCCGAACCGCCAGGATCGCCGCTGTCCGCGGATGGTGACGTTTCCGCACACCACCTTGCCGGTGAGGATGACGTGCGGTGTGCCCTCGGCGGGAGCGTCCTTGCGATGGTCGTGCGCGCTGCCGATGTTGACCTCGACATCGTCGATCGAGGCGCTGGCACCGTCGGGCAGCCGGATGTCCAGGCCGCCGAACATCATGTCCAACTCGATGACGACGATCGGGCCCGCGAACCGCGCCCGGGTGAGATCGAGGTCTACCGAGCCCATCCGCCTTCGCAGGGCCAGTCGGGTCGGCACGATCCACTCCCCCTGGCGCTTGAGGGAGCCGAGCACACCGCGCAACTCGACCCGGTCGGCGGCCGAGGTGACGATGGCGCCCGGCCCGGGCAGGTCCCCGACGAGCGAATCGAGGTCGGTGCGCAGCCGGGCCTGGGACACCAGCGCCGAACGCTCCTCGAACTCGTCGATGTCGATCAGCCCAAGCGCGACGGCGTTGTGCAGTCGCCGTAGCGTGCCATTGCGATCCGCATCCGAGATGCGCATCGCGTACTCACCGTTGATCTCAGTCATAGCCCTCTGCGGACAGGCTACCCAGGCGACCTGAATCCGAGTAGCGCCCATAGCGTGCCTTTGCAAGGACGACTCGAGGAGTGAGACATGGCAATGCATCCGGCGGTGCAATCACCGCTCGTCAGCCGACGCTCAAGACCCGCACCGTCACCCCGTCGGAAAACGCCTGGTCGTGGACTTCGACTGCACCCGCCAGTGTGCCGACCGGCACATCGAACGCGCATTGGACGGCAACGCGCGCGCCCGGCTTGATGTCGATCATGTCCTCGACGGGGCCCACCGGCACGGCATTGTCGTAGGACCTGCCCGTCAGGTCGGTGAGCCTCTGGTTCTGGCAGTACACCGTTCGCGGCCAGTTGCCGACGTTTCTGACCTTCATGCTGACGACGACGAAAGTTCCTTCTGGGGTCCGGTTTCCGATCTTCGGCTGGCCCAGGTCGACGCTCGTCACGGTGAATGCCAAGCCGCCCTCGCGAAACTCTTCGTTGGGCGCGGCGGTCGGAGGCACGCCGTACGGCGTCGGCTGCAACTCGTCACCGCAGCCGGTGAGCGAGGCCGCCACGGTGAGTGCGGCGACCGCGATGGAACGCATCGGCCTAGAGAACGTGCTGGCCAATCAACTTGCCAATGGTCTGGATGTCGACGCGGCCCTTGAAGTCGAGATGGACCTTCCCGAGTCCGGAGAACCACAACTCGAGTTCGGCGTCAAGGTCGAAGGTGCCTGCCGTCTCGACACTCCAGGCTTGAATCTTGTTGTAGGGCAACGAGGAATAGTCCCGCTTCTTGCCGGTCAGGCCTTGCACATTGACCGCGATCAGTCTCTTGTTGGTGAAGGCGACGAAATCTCTCACGCCCTTGAAACTCAGGTAGACGCCCTCTCCGTCGACCAGCAGAGGAGCCAACTGGGCCTGCACCTCTTGCGGGTTGCACGGGCTGAGCTTGAAGACCGCGCCGTTCTGGAAGTCGATCATCGTCAGGCCAGATAGTCGGGCGGCAGCTGATCGAACATGCCCTTGAGCATCCGCACCGCATATTCGGACGAACCGCCGCCGACGATCAACGCCGCGAACGCCATGTCCCCTCGGTAGCCGGCGAACCACGCATGCGAACCGCCGTTGAACTCGGCCTCACCGGTCTTGCCGCGCACGTCGCCGGCACCGCCGAGGTCCTTGGCGGTGCCGCTGGTCACCACCAGCCGCATCATCGGCCGCAGCCCGTCGAGCATCTTCGGCGTGATCGCCGAGCTGTCGCCCGTGATCACCGTCTGGCGGCCCTCAATCAGTTGCGGCACAGGCGTTTTCCCTGCGGCCACGGTGGCCGCTGCCAGCGCCATCCCGAACGGGCTGACCAGCACCTTGCCCTGGCCGAAGCCGTCCTCGGTGCGCTCGGCGAGGTTCACCGTCGGCGGCACCGAACCGGACACCGTGTTGATTCCGTCGATTTTGTAATCCGGGCCGATCCCGTACTGGGCGGCGGCCATTGTCAGCCCGCGTGGCGGCATCCGGCTGGCGAGCTCCGCGAAGGTGGTGTTGCACGAATTCGCGAACGCCCGCGACATCGGTACCGTGCCGAGGTCGAATCCGCCGTAGTTCGGAATCGTGCGATGGCCGATGTCGATGGTGCCCGGACAGCCGAGAAGGGTGTTGGGCGTGGCCATGTCGCGTTCGATCGCCGCGCCCGCGGTGATGATCTTGAACGTCGACCCCGGCGGGTACAGGCCCGTCGTCGCGATCGGTCCCTCGCTGTCTGCTGCCGCGTTCTGCGCGACGGCCAGGATCTCGCCCGTTGACGGCTTGATCGCGACGATCATCGCCTTCTTGCCGGTGGTGTTGACCGCGTTCTGCGCCGCGTTCTGCACGGACCGGTCCAGGCTGATGGTGACCGATGGCGCAGGCGCGCCCTGCACTTCGTTCAGCACATCGACGTCGGCGCCGTTCTGGTTGACAGTGACGACTCGCCACCCGGCCTCACCGTCGAGTTCGTCGACCACCGCGCTCTTGACCTGACTGACGATGTCGGGCGCGAAAGTGTCATCGGTGGGCAGCAATTCGGCCTGCGGTGTGATCACGACGCCTGGCAGCGCGCCGATAGCGCCTGCCACCCGGTCGTGATCGGACTGGCGCAGCGTGATCAGGCTCATCGGATCCTTCGACGAGCTGGCCTGCTCGGCGAGCCGCTGCGGATCCAACGTGTTGTCGAACGGGCGCAGCGCATCAACCACGGCACGAGCTGTCGGCATCAAAGCGGCGCCAGCCGATTTCGCGTCCAGCGCAATGTGATACAGATTGCCGGGCACCAGCACGTCGGAGCCGCCGCGCTCGTTGACCGACGCCCGCCTCGGCGGATCGGCGCGCAGTGCGAAGGTCTGGTGTTCGCCGAGCCGCGGATGCAACCCGGTCGCGCTCCACCGAACTTCCCAGTTGCCCTCGTCGCGGACCATGTTCAGTTGCCCGTCGTAGGTCCACGTCCGGTTCTTCGGCAGATGCCAGGTGTAGCGGTAGGCGATGCTGCCGGTGTCCTCGGCGTACTTCGAGCCCAGGATCTGCGCGTCGAATTTCTCGGCCTGTAGGCCGGCCCACGCCTGGTTGAGGGCGGCCCGCGCATCGGCCGGCTTGTCGCTCAGCGCGGCCGCGGTCGCGGTGTCACCCGTCGCCAGCGCGGCGAAGAACTTCTCGGCGACCGGTTCTGGTCCGTTCGGTTTCGGGGTGCACGCGTTGAGCGATGCGACTACCGCCGCGACGGTCAGTACTGAGGCCGCGCGTGTTGCTGTTGAGAGCCATGTTGCCATTGAGGCTGATGTTACGAATCCGAGACCTGAATCGGGCGGAGGCGCACCGAGACCCGTGGCTCTTAGGCGAGGAAACCGATGTCCCGGCGGCCAGGACCGACCGCGGGCACCGGGTCCGTGCCGATCGTGTGCGCCAAGAGCTCGTGGTAGACGTCGCGGAAATCCGTGGAGCCCTTGAGGTCGCCGTGGTCGAGATCGGTCAGGCTCGGCTGCTCTCCGTAGAAGCCGCCCTTGACCGGCTGCCCGGCGATGAACACCGGGCCCGCTGTCCCGTGGTCGGTGCCTTGCGAGGCGTTGGCCCCCACCCGTCGACCGAACTCCGAGTAGACCATCACGACGACGTCCTTGCCGTGCACGTCGGACCTCATTGCCTGCAGGAACTGGCGCAGCGCATCATCCAAAGCGCCGAGCAGGTCTTGCTGCGGTTCGCGTTCGTCGGCGTGCGTGTCGAAGCCGCCCAGTGAAACCATGTACACCCGGGTGGGCAGCGCCGCCGCGATGCACTTGCCCACCATGTTGAGCTGAATTGTCAACGGATTCTCGCCGTTTTTGTTGACCGACTTGGTGAGGCCGCCCGCGTTCGTGTCGAGCGACACGCCGGTGTTGCCGATGGCCAGAACGGGGGCAAGCGCCGCGCCGAAGGTGCGACTCGAGCGGTAGGCGGCGCGGACGTTTGACATCGGCTTGGTATCGCGAGAGTCGTCGATTCCCAAGGTTTCCAATGCGTCCGCGACGTCGTCGGGCATTGGCGACGAATCACGAGCCAGCGCGGAGGCGGTGTGCTTCTCTCCCACCGCCATCGGCGGTAGTACCGCGCCGATATTGATGGCCCGCACTGGATCATCGCCAGTCGCATCGAGCCAACGGCCGATCCAACCGGTGGGTACCGGTTTGTCGGGGGACGCCGTCTGCCAAATGTCCATCGAACGGAAGTGGCTGCGATTGGGCTTCGGGTAGCTCACGCCTCGCACGATCGCAAGCTTCTGCTGAGTCCACAGCCCATGCAGGCCCTTCAATGCGGGATTCAGGCCGAGCTGAGAATCGAGCGAAAGCACTTCCTCTGGGGCATAAGCTAGTTCGGGCCTTGCGTCGTGGTAAGCGTTGTCGGCGAACGGAATCACGGTGCTGAGTCCGTCGTTCCCGCCGTAAAGAGTGACAATCACCAGCACGCCTTCGCCGTCGCCCAGCTGCCTTTGCTCGGTGGCCCTCTGAAGATCGGACATGCTGCAGGATGCGACGCCGGCCAACAGGCCTGCGGCGCCTGCTCCGATGCTGGCGGTCAGGAACTTGCGGCGATTCATCTCAGGCATAGTCAAAACCGTTACGTCGTAAGGTATTCGGGCGTGTTTACAGCGGCCGTGAAAAGGTACTCGGGATTCTTGGCAAAGGGTTTCAAGCCCGCGACGGTGTGGTCTGTCCAGGCGCCGACGCCGATCAGGTATCCCACAGCGTCGATGCGGTCGTCTTCGCCCGCCTCTTCGACGGACGAGAGGTCACCAGTCTTGGCCAGCTTGCCTGCGGCCCAGGTCTGCGACGCGACGCTCGCCGTCGAGACCCACGCGCGGCCGTACGGCCATCCCGAGACGTCCGGCGGATAGAGCGGCTTCTGCCCGAGGTTCGAGGCGATGTCGAGGGCTCCGCGCTGCAGTTCGACGGTATCGAGGGCGACGCCGAGGGTGCGGATCACACCGAACATCCACTCCATCGGGCTGATCACCGACGCGCCCGTGACGAACTCCGGGTCCAGCAGAACCGCTTTCGTCAACGCCTTGAGGTCGCGGCCCGGGCCGTAGGCGCTGACGAGGCGGTTGAGCGCCTGCGGCGAGGGAGGTGTGTCGGAAGCCAGCTGTTGCCACAATCGGCTGGCGACGTGCGTCGCGGATGCGGGTTGCTTCAGAACGGCATCACAGAACTCGGCGGCGTCCAGATTTCCTGTCTCACCCAGCACGATCTTGCTCCGCGCGTCGTGGTTGTCGGCCACCATCCTGGTTTGTCCGTCGGGCGCGATGGTCCACCCGGTCAACGCCCTGGCGCCCTCCTTGACGTCGGCCTCCGTGTAGCCGTTGCCTTGCCCGAGCGCGAAAAGTTCCATGAATTCGCGCGACAGGTTCTCGTTGGGCGACGACGCGACATTGTCCTTGCCGTCCAGCCAGGACAGCATGGCGGCATCGGTCAGCATTGCGTACGCCAGTTCGCGGAAATCACCAAGCTTGAGGGTGCGCAACTTTTGGTTCTGGGCGCCCATGTAGGTGGCATAACGAACCTTCTGCGCCGACGTCGCGAAGTGGTTGTGCCAGAGCAGCGTCAGCTTCTCGTGAATGGGTTCCTGCACCGCGGCGATGCGTCGAACCCACCACAGGGACAACTCCATCGTCTGGTCGTCGATGAGCTTGTTCCACTGATCGTCGGCCGCGGCTTTGTCCTCGCCGTCCTTCACACGGGGATACGGCGGCACCGTCGGGACGACAGGCATCGGCGTGGCGCGGGCTCCGGGATCCGCGTCGGGATCCGCGTCGAGCAACCCGTCGAGATACGTCGACCAGTCCTTGCCGACGACGGCGTCGACCCGTGGTCCCGTCGTCCCGAACCCGGTTCGTCGCAACAGGCGCGCAGTGGCGATCCACTGCGGAGACTGTGCTGACATACCCGACCCCCGGGACGCTGACAGGGGAAGTAGCTAACTCCCCCTCACCTGGTGACCGCCGTCACTGCACACAGGGTAGGCGATTATCAGCCCTCTCGACGAGTCCTTGCCAGATCACAAAAGTCTTTGCAGAACCAGCGTGAGTTACTGCGTCATGACCCTGCGGCAGGGGCCCTGACCACCAACGGCACCGCCGGGAAGTACGCGGCCATCTCCGACCGCGATTTGCGCAGCGTGGCCGTGCCGTAGCCCTGCTTGCGGTAGTCGGGGTGGATCCAGATCCGGACGTTGACCTCGCCGCCAGCCAACTCGCCGAAAACCATGCCGATCTTCTCCGCGCCGTCGATGGCCACCAGCCAGGCCGCCTCTTCCGCGTCGACCCGGTTCAGCGCGGCGCGGATCTCGTCGTCGAGATCACCGGCGGGCGCCCCCGAGCCGTCGCCCGCCGCCCGCACGTCGTCGGTCCGCGCGGCGAAGATGTCACGGTCCTGATCGGCCGCGAACGGCCGCAGCACGAGGTTGAGTCCCTGGGCCGCGGGCGGCTCGGCCATGAAACTGAGCTGTGCGTTCAGATCCTCGAGTTCCGCGGCGATCCGGTCTCGCGAGACCTTGGTGAGCCGGTCGAACGACAACCGCAATACCGCCTCTGCGGCGACCACTGACGTGCCGAGCGCGGTGGCGATCGCCTCGATGGCGGCGTCGTAATCCTCGGACTCCACCACCACGTCCAGTAGTTCGTGCCGCCTCTCGAGCGCCCGCACCAACGCTCGGGCTATCTCCCTGCGCTCGACCCTGCTGTCCTGCTCCGTCATACCGCCAGACGCTAGTCGAGAAGCACGGTCGCGAAGGTACCGACCTGTTTGAACCCGATCCGGGCGTAGGTGGCGCGGGCCACGGTATTGAAGTCGTTGACGTACAGACTCGCGACGCGACCGCTGCGTACCACTGCCGACGCCAGGGTCGCGGTGCCCGCGGTGCCGAGGCCGCGGCCGCGATAGTCGGGATGCACCCACACACCCTGGATCTGCCCGACCGCCGGTGATTGCGATCCGACCTCCGCCTTGAAGACCACCTGGCCGCGTTCGAAGCGGGCCCATGCCCGGCCCGCGGCGATCAGCCCTGCGACCCGCCGCCGGTAGCCGCGCCCGCCGTCGCCGATGCGCGGATCGATGCCGACCTCGCCGATGAACATGTCGATGGCGGCCACCAGATAGGCGTCGAGTTCGTCGACGCGAACCGGGCGCACGGCGGGATCCACCGGGGACTGCGGTGCGGTGCCCAGCGCCATCAGTGGCTGATGCTCGCGCACATCGCGCGCCGGCCCCCATGCGTGTTGCAGCCGACGCCACATCGGCATCACGAATTCGGCGCGGCCCACCAACGAAGAGCAGCGCCGCGCGGCGCTCATTGCCTTGTCCGCGAACGCGTTCAGATCGGTGAGGTCACCGCGCAGCGGGATCAGATTCGCGCCCGCGTAGCAGAGC
>DATJIX010000008.1:0-3019 GCA_035492865.1 Mycobacterium sp.
TCTTGGCTGATCGTGACGGCTGCGGCGTCGAGCCTGGCAACCATCTCGTCGACCGACGTCGCGGTCATTTCGGGCAGGTACCACTCGGCGAGGTAGTACGCCACGTCGGCAGCGGTATCCATGAGATCGGACGGTAGTGCCGGACGCCGGATCTGGAATCGGGTGTTTCCCTATCGGTTGGTCACAGGTTGGCCACCAGCTCCGCGTAGTCATCGCAATAGAACTGTCCCGACGCGATTACTGGGAGACGTGTACAGACCGACCGATCGGACTCAGCCGGCATCGATGATTGGCGAACGGTATTTGCCTAGGTAAACGCGATGTCCGCGAGCAGAGCGCGGTGGTCCGACCCGGAAACCGGAAGGGTGTGCACCGACGTCGCGGTCCCGCCGCGCAGCAGAATGTGGTCGACCGCGAACACCGGCGGGAGGACGATATCCGCCGGGTGGGTTCGGGTCAGCCCAGCGCCAGCCTGCTCGGCTGCGTCCCGGTAGCCGTCGCGCAACAGCCGACGGAACTCGAGTACGTCGGGTGTGGCATTGAGGTCGCCGGCCAGGATCACCGGGCCGGGCGCCGACCCGGCGATCTCGCCGAGCGTCGCCCTGAGACGGGTCAGGTCGTCACGCCAGCCGCGGATCGGGTCGGGCCACGGCGCCGACAGATGAGTGGTTGCGACCGTGACGTCTGACGGCAATCCGGGGATGCTGACCCGCGCCGTGATCATGCCCAGCCAGAACTCGTCGTAATCCGTCCCCGGCGTGAGCGGATAGCGACTCCAGATACCGACGCCCGCGGGACCCTCACGCGCCCGCAAGTAGCGATGGGGCAGCACGCCGTCCATGCCTGCGGCCGAGATCTGATCCGCCTTCTCCGGCGTCAGCTCCTGCACCGCGAGGATGTCCGCGTGCTGCGCGGCCAGCCGGACAACCGCGTCGGGGTCAGCGCGTCCGTAGCGCAGATTGGCGGAGACGACACGAGTCCCGACCCCTGCGTCGGCCCGGCCACCGACGTACCAGCGCCACCGAACGGCAATGCCCGCGATCGTCAACGCCACAGCCAAGACGATGCCGACCCAGTTGCGTGTGATCGCGAACAGCAGTGCCGCAACGGGCGCACCGACCGCGAGATACGGCGCCAGCGCCGCGGTCGCGGGCACCGCACGGTTCACGCCGGGGACGTATCGCGCGGCCAACGCGATTGCCGCGATGGCGAACGCCGCACCGGCCAGGACGTCGATCGCGCCCATCAATCGGCTCCGCCGCACTCGGCGAGGCGGCGGTGGATGAATGTTCGTGCCGCGTCGGAGCCGTTGCGTTCCAACGCTATTCGATACCACTTCAACGCGTCCTCGGTTCGCCCGGCGCGGCGCAGCAGGTCGGCGCGGATGGAGATCACGGTGTTCGATCCTGCCAGCCGCGGATCGTCGGCGACTGCGTCGAGTGCGGCGAGCCCGGCCGGGTACCCGTCGCGGAAGCCGATGGCCATTGCGCGATTGGCGCGGGCGACGGGGGAGTCGGTGATCTCGATCAACCGATCGTATGCCGCGCAGATCGTGGTCCAGTCGGTCTCCTGCCAACTCGGCGCCGTCGCATGCAATGCCGCGATCACCGCCTGCGGCAGATAGGGGCCTGCGGCGCCCGCAGCGCGCGTCAGCCGGTCCAGGCCGCGGGTGATTCGGCCGCGGTCCCATCGGCTGCGGTCCTGTTCCTCGAGCGGCACCAACGCCCCTTCGGCATCGATTCGGGTTTGCCGTCGCGAATCATGCAGCAGCACAAGCGCTGCCAACGCCTGCGCATCGCGATCGTCTGGCATCAACGAGCACAGCTCACCGGCCAGTCGCACACCTTCATCACACAACTCGTCGCGGACCGCCGACGGGCCCGCCGTCGACCAGTAACCCTCGGTGAACACCGAATAGATGCACGCCAGCACATGCGGTGTGCGCTCCGGCAGCAGTTCGGCGGGCGGCACCCGCAGCGGGATGTTGGCGTGCCGGATCTTGTTTTTGGCCCTGGTGATCCGCTGGCCGACCGCGGCCTGGGACTGCAGCAGCGCGCGGGCGATTTCACCGACGGTGAGCCCCGAGATCAGCCGCAGTGTCAGCGCCAGCTGAGATGTCGGGTCGAGCGCGGGGTGCGCGCAGGTGAACATCATCCGCAGCTCGTCGTCGCGAACGGGGTGCACGTCGACGCGGTCAGTGCGGGCCCGGATGTCGTCCACCACGGCTGCGAGTTCCTTTCCCGGACGCACGGATTCGCGTCGCAGGCGATCGAGGGCCCGATTGCGGGCGACCCTCACCACCCATCCGCCCGGATTGTCGGGCACGCCATCGCGTGGCCAGGCGCGTAGCGCCTCGGCGAATGCCTCCTGGACGGCGTCTTCGGCGACTGTGAGGTCTCCGGACCAACGCGCAAGGGCCGCGACGGCGGGTCCCCACTCGCGTCGGAAGACGCCGTCCAGGTTGGCCATCGAAGCAGTTACAGGCCAGAGACGCCCATGAGCTGTCGCACCTCGACCGTCGTCGCCGGGATCATCGACGCCAGTTTCACGGCCTCGTCACTGTCTGCGGCGGACAGCAGATAGAAGCCGGTGGCGATTTCGGCACCTTCCGGGAACGGCCCGTCGGTCAGCAGCGCCTGGCCGTCGCGTACGCGCACCGTCGTCGCCGACGCCGGCTCGTGCAGCGCGGCGCCGCCCACGATGTGGTCGCCTGCGGCAGCGGCGAATTCGCCGTGCCGTGCCGCTTCCGCCTCCCACTCCGGTGTACCGGGGGTGTGGACAGATGCGGGCGGTTCCAGCAGCAGCGCCAGCCAACCGGCGCCAGTGCCCGACCAATCGGGATCGAACGTGTGGATGATGGGCCGAACCTCCACTGCGCCGTATTTCGCAAGCGGCACATCGCGCGCCAGTGTCAGTGCCTCGTCAAGATTCTCGGCCTCGAACACGTAGTAGCCGCAGGCCACCTCGGCGCTTTCGGCGAACGGGCCGTCGGTCACCGTCGGCGCATCGGGGCCGCCGG
>DATJIX010000009.1:0-5093 GCA_035492865.1 Mycobacterium sp.
TTCACCCGCGTGCTCAACCAGGACCGCACCTACACCACGCCGGACGGCGAGGGTGAGCTGACACTGCCGGGACGCAGCCTGCTGTTCGTGCGCAACGTCGGCCATCTGATGACCAACGACGCGATCGTCAGAACCGAAGCGAACGGTGAAGAAACAGAGGTGTTCGAGGGCATCCAGGACGCCTTGTTCACCAGCCTGATCGCCGTGCACGGCCTGAAGTCCTCCGACGGCAACGGGCCGCTGGTGAACAGCAGGACCGGCTCGGTCTACATCGTGAAGCCGAAGATGCACGGCCCCGACGAGGTGGCCTACACCTGCGAGTTGTTCAGCCGCGTCGAGGACGTGCTCGGGCTGCCGCAGAACACGCTGAAGGTCGGCATCATGGACGAGGAGCGGCGCACCACGCTCAACCTCAAGGCCTGCATCAAGGCCGCCGCCGATCGCGTCGTGTTCATCAACACCGGCTTCCTGGACCGCACCGGCGACGAGATCCACACGTCGATGGAAGCCGGGCCGATGATCCGTAAGGGTGCGATGAAGAGCACCCAGTGGATTTCGGCCTACGAGGACCAGAACGTCGACATCGGCCTGGCCACCGGTTTCTCCGGCCGCGCGCAGATCGGCAAGGGTATGTGGGCGATGACCGATCTGATGGCCGACATGGTCGAGCAGAAGATCGGCCAGCCGAAGGCAGGTGCCACCACCGCGTGGGTGCCGTCGCCGACGGCGGCCACCCTGCACGCCATGCACTACCACGAGGTCGACGTGTACGCCGTGCAGAAGGAACTGGAAGGCAAGCGGCGCAGCACCATTGACCAATTACTGACGGTCCCGCTGGCCAAGGAGCTGGCGTGGGCGCCTGAAGAGATCCGCGAAGAGGTCGACAACAACTGCCAGTCGATCCTCGGCTACGTGGTGCGCTGGATCGACGCGGGCGTCGGCTGCTCGAAGGTTCCTGACATCCACAATGTCGCGCTGATGGAAGACCGTGCGACGCTGCGGATTTCGAGCCAGCTGCTGGCGAACTGGCTGCGCCACGGCGTGATCACCGAGGACGACGTCAAGGCCAGCCTGCGCCGGATGGCCGCGGTGGTCGACGAGCAGAATGCGAAGGATCCCGAATTCCGGCCGATGGCACCGGATCCCGAAGGCAGCATCGCATTCCAGGCCGCGCAGGAACTGATCCTGTCCGGTGGCGCGCAGCCGAACGGCTACACCGAGCCGATCCTGCACCGGCGCCGACGCGAATACAAGGCAGCAAGCGCGTAAGTGGGTAGGCACAGCGCTCCCGATCCCGAGGACTCGGCCGGCCAGGACGGGCCCGAAGAACCGCCGACTCAGCGGTTCGGTCGCCAGGAGCCTGACGAGCCCGAGGTCGGCTCCGGTTACGGGTACCCCGACAGCGGGTTCGACCGGCCCGGCTACAGCGAGCCGTCCTACCCGTCGACCCCGTATCCCGACGGCGACTACGACCAGGGCTACGACGAACCGGGATACGACGACGCCGGTTACGACGAGCCTGACTACGGGGCCGATTACGGCTCGGCCGACTACGACGAAACCGACGACGATTACACGCGACCGGAACCTGCGCGGGGTGCATTGGCCGGTCCAGGGCCGCGGACCGGGCCGCAACACAGCGGCGAATGGGAAGGCGGCGAGTGGACCGGCAGCCACCGTGCGGTGACAACCAAGCGGCGTGGCGTCAGCGTCGGCGTGATCGTCGCACTGGTCGCCGTCGTGGTGATTGTCGGCGCGTTCATCCTGTGGCGATTCTTCGGCGACGCGCTGTCGCATCGCACCGATGCGCTGGCTGCGCGTTGCGTGAACGGTGAACTCACGGTTGCCGTTGTCGCCGATCCGTCGATCGCCGACCAGGTCCACAAACTCGCTGACAACTTCAACCAGACCGCGGCGCCCGTCGCCGACAAGTGTGTGAAGGTGGGTGTCCAGCCCGCCGACTCCGACCAGGTCGTCAACGGATTCATCGGCAAGTGGCCCGCCGAACTCGGTGAGCGGCCCGCCTTGTGGATCCCCGCGAGTTCGGTGTCGGAGGCGCGACTGGAGGCCGCGGCAGGCCCGCAGACCGTCAGCGACAGCCGCTCGCTTGTCACCTCGCCCGTCCTGCTCGCCGTCCGCCCGCAGCTCAAAGATGCTTTGGCTCAGCAGAATTGGGGCACACTGCCGGGTCTGCAAACAAACCCGAACGCGTTGGACGGGCTGAACCTGCCCGGCTGGGGTCCGCTGCGGCTGGCGTTGCCGCTCAGCGGCGACAGCGATGCGTCCTACCTGGCGGCCGAGGCGGTCGCGACGGCGTCGGCGCCGGCAGGCCAGCCCGCCACCGCCGGGACCGGTGCGGTCAACACATTGGTGGGCGGTCAGCCCAAGCTCGCGGACGACAAGCTGTCCACGGCGATGGACGCGCTGCTGAACGCCGCCGACCCCGCCGGCGCGCCCGTGCACGCCGTGGTGACCACCGAGCAGCAATTGTTCCAGAAGGCCGCGTCGACGCCGGACGCCAAGAACAAGGTGGCCGCGTGGCTGCCACCGGGTCCGACCGCCATCGCGGACTTCCCGACGGTGCTGCTCAGCGGGAACTGGCTGTCCCAGGAGCAGGCCAGTGCGGCCAGCGAATTCGCGCGGTTCATGCGCAAATCCGAGCAGCTGGCGGAGCTGGCCAAGGCCGGCTTCCGTAGCGAGGGGCACACGCCGCCGAAGAGCGACGTGACGAACTTTGCGTCGCTGTCCGCGCCGCTGTCGGTGGGTGACGCCTCGACGCGGGCCACGCTGGCCAATGCGCTGACCGCACCGGCCGAGAGCCCGGCCGTGACGATCATGCTCGACCAGTCCATGCCGACCGATGAAGGCGGAAAGTCGCGGGTCGCCAACGTGGTAGCGGCGCTGAACGCGCGGCTGCAGGCGCTGCCGGGCGACGCCGCCGTCGGACTGTGGACGTTCGACGGTGTCGAGGGCAGATCCGAAGTCAGCACCGGCCCGTTGTCCGATCAGGTCAACGGCCAGCCGCGCTCGGCCGCGCTGTCGAGCGCCCTGACCTCGCAGACCGCGTCCAGTGGCGGGGCCGTGTCGTTCACCACGTTGCGGATGCTCTATGACCAGACCAAGGCGAATTTTCGCCAGGGCCAGAACAATTCGATTCTGGTGATCACCGAGGGCCCGCACACCGACCAGTCGCTGGACGGGGCCGGTCTGCAGAACTACATCCGCGGAGCTGTCGACCAGGCACGCCCGGTCGCCGTGAACGTCATCGACTTGGGCAACGACTCCGACCGCGCCACTTGGGAGGCCGTCGCGCAGGCCAGCGGCGGCAGCTACCAGAACGTGACCAGCTCGGCCTCACCCGACCTGACCACCGCGATCGCGCAGTTCCTCGGCTAATGCGACGCCGTGTCCAACAGGCTCAGTGCGGCGCGGGTGAACACCTCCGGCACCTCCACTTGCGGATAGTGCCCGACGCCGGGTAGTTCGATCACGTCTGCGGCGGGCCGCAATTCGCGCAGTCCGTCGAGCACATTCGTGGTGGCCACCGGATCGTCGAGCGCCCACAGGAAGCTCAGCGGTTTCGGCCAGTCCCGGACTGCGCCGTGCCAGCGCTCGGCGTAGCGCTCGCGTTCGTCGAGATATGAGATCAGCAGGTGTGTGATGCGATGGCCGTTGTTGTCGGCGAGCAGCGCCCACTGCGCGTCGGCCTCGTCGTCGGTGAGCGGATGTTGCGTGCTGAAAAGGCGGCCGAACTCCGTGATGAACCGGCCCTTGCTCGACAGCCGCGCGGCCAGTGGTCCCAGCGGGCCACGCAGCAGCTTCTGCGCGGGCCGAAGGCTGGCTCGGTGCAGAATCACGCTGCCGTTGCTGAGCACCACACGTTGCAAGTCAAACGGCAAGTGGCCCTTGAGATCTCGGGCAAGAAGTTCCGTGGTCACCGACGTGCCCATATCGTGCGCGACGAGCACCACCGGCCCTGAGGATTCGGACGCGACCACGGCCGCCACGATGTCGGCCTGCTCGAGCAGGCTGTAGCGGTGCGGCCGCGGCTTGTCCGACAACCCGAAACCGAGGAAGTCCAGCGTCAGCCACGCCCGCCCCGCCAGGTACGGCACCACGTTGCGGTAGTCGAACGAGCTGGACGGGTAGCCGTGCAGCAGCAGGATCGTCGGACCGTCGCCCTGCGCGGAGCGGACGAACACCGAACCCGCGGCCGTCGAAACATGCCGGCCACCGTCGCGCCACTCGGACACGCTCGACGGCAGCATGCCGTCAGGTTAGGCGAACGCTGGGTCTTGGCGTTGCGCTTACGCGAACGCCGAAACCGGCGGGCACGAGCAGACCAGATTGCGGTCGCCGTATGCGCCGTCGATGCGGCGCACGGGCGGCCACACCTTGGGCCGGAAGCCCTTGCCAAGGGGGTAGGCCGCCTGTTCGCGGGTGTAGGGGTGGTCCCAGTCGGCCACCAGCAGGCATTCCGCGGTATGCGGCGCGCCGCGCAGCGGGTTGTCGTCAACCGACCATGTGCCCGCGCCGACCTTGTCGATCTCGCCGCGGATGGCGATCATCGCATCGCAGAACGCGTCGACCTCGGCCAGGCTCTCGCTTTCCGTCGGTTCGACCATCAGCGTGCCCGCGACGGGGAAGCTCATCGTGGGCGCGTGGAAACCGTAGTCCGCCAACCGTTTCGCGACATCGTCGACGGTGACGCCGGTGTCCTTGGTGATGCCCCGCAGATCGAGGATGCACTCGTGGGCCACCATGCCGTTCTCGCCGGTGTACAGCACCGGGTAGTACTCGTCGAGGCGGCGGGCGATGTAGTTGGCCGATGCGATCGCCGTCAGCGACGCCGCCCGCAGTCCGGCGGCGCCCATCATCCGGATGTAGGCCCAGGTGATCGGGAGGATCGACGCCGACCCGTAGGGCGCCGAGGAAACCGTGTACTTCTCTGCCAACTCCTCGGCCAGCGGATGTCCGGGCAGGTACTTGGCCAGGTGCGCGCGCACCGCGACGGGCCCGACGCCAGGGCCACCGCCGCCGTGCGGGATGCAGAAGGTCTTGTGCAGATTGAGGTGGCTGACGTCGCCGCCGAA
>DATJIX010000010.1:0-2342 GCA_035492865.1 Mycobacterium sp.
GTTTTGGCGCTGCCGCCGTACATGACGAACATCTTCGGCGCGCAGAACACCGGCCTGCCCCAGGAGATCTTCTCGAACGCCCCCGGGAAGCCAAGGCAGATCTCACGCACGTCCGCCAGCCCGAGATCGTCGTCGCGGAACATGATCGGGTGCGGCATGGAAGTCAGGGTATCCGCTGTGTCGGGAGCCTCCGATAGCCTGCGAGGGTGAGCCCCAAGAACGCGAAGACCGTGCTTGCCGAGCAGGCCGACGAGGCCCCCGAGGCCGACCTTCGTCGCCGCTGGCAACAACTCGCCGACGAGGTGCGCGAGCACCAATTCCGCTACTACGTGCGCGACGCACCGACCATCTCGGACGCCGAGTTCGACAAGATGCTGCGCGAGCTGCAGGCGCTCGAGGACGAGCATCCCGAACTGCGCACCCCCGATTCGCCGACCCAACTGGTCGGCGGCGCGGGCTTTGCCACCGAATTCACCCAGGCCGATCACCTCGAACGGATGCTGTCCCTTGACAACGTCTTCGCGCCGGACGAGCTGGCCGCCTGGGCCGCCCGGATCAAGGGTGAGATCGGCGACGACGCGCACTATCTGTGCGAGCTGAAGATCGACGGGGTGGCGCTGGCCCTGGTCTACCGCGACGGCCGGCTGGAGCGCGCGGCCACCCGCGGCGACGGCCGCACCGGCGAGGACGTCACGCTCAACGCCCGCACCCTCGACGACATCCCCGAGAAACTCACCGGATCCAAGGAGTTTCCGCTCCCCACGGTGCTCGAGGTGCGCGGCGAGGTGTTCTTCCGCGTCGCCGACTTCGAAGACCTCAACGCCGGCCTGGTCGCCGAGGGCAAGCCGCCGTTCGCCAATCCGCGTAACAGCGCCGCGGGCTCACTGCGCCAGAAGAATCCCGCCGTCACCGCCCGCCGCAAACTCCGGATGATCTGCCACGGCCTCGGCCACGCCGAAGGATTCAAACCGAAGACGTTGCACGACGCGTACCGCGCGCTGCAGTCGTGGGGCCTGCCGGTGTCCGACCACACCGCCCGCGTTCAGGGCATCGACGCGGTCACCGAGCACATCGCGTACTGGGGTGAGCACCGGCACGACATCGAACACGAAATCGACGGCGTGGTAGTCAAAGTCGACGAGATCGCGCTGCAGCGCAGGCTCGGTGCGACGTCGCGCGCGCCGCGCTGGGCGATCGCCTATAAATACCCGCCCGAAGAAGCGACCACGAAGCTACTCGACATCAAGGTCAATGTCGGGCGCACCGGCCGTGTCACGCCGTTCGCGTTCATGGAACCGGTCAAGGTCGCTGGCTCCACCGTCAGCCAGGCCACGCTGCACAACGCCTCTGAGGTCAAGCGCAAGGGCGTGCTCATCGGCGACACGGTCGTGATCCGCAAGGCCGGCGACGTCATCCCCGAGGTGCTCGGTCCCGTCGTCGATCTGCGCGACGGCAGCGAACACGAATTCGTCATGCCCACAACGTGTCCCGAGTGCGGCACCACGCTGGCCCCGGCCAAGGAGGGCGACGCCGACATCCGCTGCCCCAACACCAGGTCGTGCCCGGCGCAGTTGCGGGAGAGGGTGTTTCACGTCGCCGGCCGCGGCGCGTTCGACATCGAAGGCCTCGGTTACGAGGCGGCGGTCGCGCTGTTGCAGGCCGGTGTCATCACCGACGAGGGCGACCTGTTCACGCTCGGCAGCGACGACCTGTTGCAGACCGACCTGTTCACGACCAAGAGTGGTGAGCTGTCTGCCAACGGCAAACGGCTGCTTGTGAATCTGCACGAGGCCAAGTCGCAGCCGTTGTGGCGGGTGCTGGTGGCGCTGTCGATCCGTCACGTGGGCCCGACCGCGGCGCGTGCGTTGGCCACCGAATACGGCAACCTCGAGGCGATCACGACGGCGTCGGAGGAAGAGCTCTCCGTGGTCGAGGGCGTCGGCCCGACCATCGCGGCCGCGGTGGTCGAGTGGTTCACCGTCGACTGGCACCGCGCGATCATCGACAAGTGGCGCGCGGCCGGGGTGCGGATGGCCGACGAACGCGACACCAGCATCGAGCGCACGCTCGAGGGCATGTCGATCGTCGTCACCGGATCGCTTCCCGGCTTCTCGCGTGACGACGCCAAGGAGGCCATCGTCGCGCGCGGCGGAAAGGCGGCCAGCTCGGTGTCGAAGAAGACCGCCTATGTGGTCGCCGGGGACTCACCGGGGTCGAAGTACGACAAGGCCGTCGAACTCGGTGTGCCGATTCTCGACGAGGACGGCTTCCGCCGGCTGTTGGAGAAGGGGCCCGACGGCGTCTGACTAAGCGCAGGATTGACTGATGATCGAGGTCGGCTA
>DATJIX010000011.1:0-32735 GCA_035492865.1 Mycobacterium sp.
TCGGTCTCGCCGGAGTCGTCGTCGACGTATGAACCGGCCAGCGGCACCACGTTGAATGCGATCGGCGCGACGTATTTGTTCGGCGCGGGGAACTCCAGCGCGGAGCCGTCGGCCACCAACTCCTTGCTGTTGCCGACGACGGCGCTGGCCTGACCGAACAACTCCTCGACGCCCGCGATTCCGCTGCCGGACACCGCCTGATACGTCGACGCGATCATCCGCACCAGTCCGGCCTCGTCGTGCAGCGGCTTGAGCACCGGCATCGCGGCCATCGTCGTGCAATTCGGGTTGGCGATAATGCCTTTCGGCCGGTTGCGCGCGTCGGCGAAGTTGACCTCGCTGACCACCAACGGCACATCTGGGTCCTTGCGCCACGCCGACGAGTTGTCGATGACCGTCACCCCTGCGGCGGCGAACCGCGGCGCCTGCACGCGCGACATCGTCGCACCGGCGGAGAACACCGCGATGTCCAGGCCTGCGGGGTCCGCCGTCGACGCATCCTCGACCTCGATCTCCTGGCCGCGGAACGACAGCTTCTTGCCCTGCGAACGCGCGGACGCGAAGAACCGGACGCTGGTAGCGGGAAAGTCGCGTTCCTCCAGCAGGACTCGCATCACCTGGCCGACCTGTCCGGTCGCACCAACCACACCGATGTTGACCATTAGCGTCCCGATCCCGCGTAGACCACGGCCGCCTCGTCGCCGCCGAGTTCGAACGCCTCGTGCAGCGCAACGACCGCCTTATCCAGTTCAGTGTCCTTGATCAGCACCGAGATTCGGATCTCAGAGGTGGAGATCAGGTCGATGTTGACGCCCACCCCGGCGAGCGCCTCGCAGAACTTCGCGGTGACGCCGGGATGGCTGCGCATACCGGCGCCGACCAACGACACCTTGCCGATGTGGTCGTCGTAGAGCACCTTCGAGAACCCGATCTCCTCCTGCAACGACGTCAGCTTCTCCACCGCGCCCGGCCCGCTGTCCCGCGAGCAGGTGAAGGTGATGTCTGTCTTGCCGTCCTCGATCTTGGAGATGTTCTGCAGCACCATGTCGATGTTCACGTCGGCGTCGGCGACGGCACGGAACACCTTGGCGGCGTAGCCAGGAACGTCGGGGATGCCGACGATCGTCACCTTCGCCTCGCTGCGATCGTGAGCGACTCCGGTGATGATGGCGTCTTCCATGGGGATGTCCTCTATCGATCCGGTCACAATCGTGCCGGGCTTATCTGAATACGACGACCGGACATGTACCGGCACGTTGTAGCGGCGGGCATATTCGACGCAGCGCAGCATCAGCACCTTGGCGCCGCAGGCGGCGAGTTCGAGCATCTCCTCGAACGACACGTTGTCCAGGCGCTTCGCGTTGGGCACGATGCGCGGATCGGCGGTGAAGATGCCGTCGACATCGGTGTAGATCTCGCACACGTCGGCGTTCAGCGCCGCGGCCAGCGCGACGGCGGTGGTGTCGGAGCCGCCGCGGCCCAGCGTGGTGACGTCCTTGCTGTCCTGGCTGACGCCCTGGAAACCGGCGACCAGCACGATCAGACCCTCGTCGAGCGCGGACTGCAGCCGGCTCGGCGTGACGTCGATGATCTTGGCGTTGCCGTGCGTGCCGGTGGTGATCACGCCGGCCTGTGAGCCGGTGAACGAGCGGGCCTGCGCCCCCAGCGAGTCGATGGCCATGGCGACCAGTGCGTTGGAGATCCGCTCGCCCGCGGTCAGGAGCATGTCCATCTCGCGTGCCGGCGGCGCCGGGCACACCTGCTTGGCGAGATCGAGCAGGTCATCGGTGGTGTCGCCCATCGCGGAGACCACGACGACGACGTCGTTGCCTGCCTTCTTGGTTTCGACGATGCGTTCGGCGACCCGGCGGATCCGCTCGGCATCAGATACCGAGGATCCGCCGTATTTCTGCACGACGAGCGCCACTGTCAAACCTTTCCTGGGCGGGGTTCATCTAAGAATAAGGGGTCTGCGCACTCCATTTACTCCGCCGGTAGCGTCAAGATGTGGTCAAGAGTCCCCCGGAGACCCGGGTACCGATTCATCCAGACCTCGCCGCGCGCTGGAGTCCGCGGATGTTCGACGGCGACGCCGTGCTCGATGCCGACGACCTGGTTGCCGTCCTCGAGGCCGCCCGCTGGGCCGCCACCTGGGGGCACCGCCAGCCGGTGCGCTTCCTGGTCGGGCTGCGCGGCGATGAGACCTTCGGCAAGGTTGCCGAACTGCTCAAGCGCGGAAACAGCTACGCAAAGGCCGCAGGGGCGCTGATCCTGGTCTGCGCCGACGAAGGCGACGACGAGCGCACGGCCCGCTATGCCGCGGTGGACGTCGGCGCCGCGATCGCGCAGCTGACCGTCGAGGCGGTTTCGCGCGGGTTGGTCGCCCACCCGATGGCCGGATTCAACGCCGACGGCGCCCGCGAGGCGTTCGGCATCCCCGAGGGTGCCCGGCCCATCGCCGTCGTCGCGATCGGGTCGATTGGCGACTACGACAGCGCGCCACCCGAGATCGTCGAACGCGATGCGCAGGGCCGCGCCAGGCTCCCGCTGGAGGAGGTGGCCTTCGTCAGCCGGTGGGGGCAACCGCTGCCGTGGTGACGAAAGTCACGAACAGGCCTTCGCCAATTCGTCGAGGTTCTGGGTGATCCGGGCATTGAGCGCCATCATCTCGTAGGCGGCAGGCGGTGCCGGGGCGCCAGGCGCCCGGGACTCCGCTTGAGCGCGCACCTGGGGAAGCTTGCCGACGAACTCGTTGGCGAGCGTGGCGACCGTGGTGGCGGTGCGGGCCAGGTCCGGCGAGTTCACCTTCTGGGCCCGTTCGGCAAGCCCGTCGGCCCACGCCTGGTAGGCAACGTCCTCGGCGGCGGTCGGAATGCCCTGCTGGTCACCGGTTTTCGACGCGATGTGCTCGCCCTGCGAGCGGTTGAAGTCCAGCATGTCCTTGACCGGACGGCATTCCTCCGACGGACCGCCAAAGACGGTGTAGCGCAAGCCCAGGGCTACCGCTACGACCGCCACGACACCGATGTAGATCCACAATCGCCGACTACGCACCATCGCACGAACTGTAACCCGCGCGAAACACCGTGAGCCTGTCCACGTAACAGAAACATTGGTTACTGGCAGTGAACGGCTCTGGTCTGAGCCGCACCACTCCAGGAGATGGATATGGATACAGGAACCACAGCATTCATGCTGTGTTGCATCATCGGCCTGACGATGATGATCCCCGGGCTCGCGCTCTTCTACGGCGGCATGGTGTCAGTCAAGAGCTCGACCAACATGATGATGATGACGTTCGGCGCCGTTGCCGTCGTCGGCGTGCTGTGGGTGCTGTTCGGCTTCTCGATGACGTTCGGCACGTCCTACGGCGGCTTCGTCGGCAGCTTCACCGAGTTCGCCGGCATGAAGAACCTCACCGAACCGATGACCACCATCAACGGGCTTCCGGTGAGCCTATTCGCTTTGTTCCAAGCACTTTTCGCAGCCATCACCGTGGCACTGATATCCGGTGCGGCTGCCGACCGGATGAAGTTCGGCGCATGGATGACGTTCGCGACCGCGTGGGCGATCCTGGTCTACTTCCCCGTCGCACACTGGGTGTTCGCGTTCGACGGCGTGGTGACGCCGGACGCCAAGGGTGGCTGGATCGCCAACCAGCTCAAGGCCATTGACTTCGCCGGTGGCACCGCGGTGCACATCAACTCCGGCGCCGCGGCTCTCGCGGTGGCGATCGTGCTGGGCAAGTCCCTTGGCTTCGGGAAGTTCCGCAAGCCCCACAATGTGCCGCTGACTCTGCTTGGCGCGGGCCTGCTGTGGGCCGGTTGGTATGCGTTCAACGGTGGCTCGGCGCTGGCCGCAGGCACGTCGGCGGCCATCGTCATGGTCACCACGTTCACCGCGACCTGTGCGGCGACGCTGGCCTGGCTCGGTGTCGAGAAGATCAAGGACGGCCACGTCACCGGTGTCGGTGCGGCATCGGGCGCGGTGGCAGGGCTGGTCGCGATCACCCCCGCGTGCGGCGCGGTCACCCCGTTCGGTTCGATCTTCCTCGGCCTGATTGCGGGCGCCATCTGCCCGCTCGCGGTCGGGCTCAAGTCGAGGTTCGGGTATGACGACTCGCTCGACGTGGTTGGCGTGCACCTGGTCGGCGGCGTGATCGGCACCCTGCTGATCGGCTTCTTCGCCAGCGCGAGCATGCCGAACAAGACCGACGGCGTGTTCTACGGTGGCGGCTTCGATCAGCTGTGGAAGCAGGCGATCGCGGCGGGCGCGGTGATGGCCTACTCGTTCGTGGTCGCGTACATCATCGCCTTCGTGATCAAGAAGACGATGGGCATTCGCATCTCGACGGATGAAGAAGAAAAGGGCATCGACGCCAAGTTCCACAGGGACGCGGCGTACGAACTGCAGCCCGCCTAGGGACTCCGGCCGGCGCGGACCCACTCGCCCGCGCCGGCCGGCCCCTCTATCGATTGGAACCGCATGTCCGATCTTTCGACCCTGGCCGAGCAGTCAGGAACGAAGTTCATCCTCGCGCTGTTCGTCGACCTACGAGGCAAACCGTGCGCGAAGCTGGTGCCCGTCGAGGCCGTCGACCTGCTCGCCACCGACGGTGTCGGCTTCGCAGGCTACGCCGTCGGTGCGATGGGCCAGGAGCCCAAAGACCCTGACCTGATGGCGATTCCGGATCCGGCATCGTTCACGCCGATCCCGTTCATCAAGGACGGCCTCGCCATCGTGCACTGCGACCCTCACGTCAACGGCGAGCCATGGCCGTACGCACCGCGCGTCATCCTCAAGGCGCTGATCCAGCAGGCCACCGACGCGGGCTTCGAGCCGTGGGTCGGTGCCGAGGTGGAGTATTTCCTGTTGCGCCGCAACGCCGATGGCAGCCTTGCGGTGGCCGACACCGCCGATACCGCCGCGCAACCCTGCTACGACGCCCGCGGCGTCACCCGGATGTACGACCACCTGACCGCGATCTCGTCGGCGATGAACACGCTCGGCTGGGCCAACTACGCCAACGATCACGAGGACGGCAACGGCCAGTTCGAGCAGAACTTCGAGTACGCCGACGCGTTGACAACCGCCGACCGGGTGGTGACGCTGCGCTACCTGCTGTCGATGATCGCGGCCGAGCGGGACATGGTGGCCACCTTCATGCCCAAGCCGTTCGCCGAGAAGACCGGCAGCGGTTTGCATCTGCACCTGTCGCTGACCAGCGGCGGCACCCCGGTCTTTCCCGCTGAGGACGACGCCCGCGGCCTCGGCCTTTCCGACACGGCGTACTCGTTCATCGGCGGCATCCTCGAACATGCCAGCGCACTGCAGGCCGTGGTGGCGCCAACGGTCAACTCCTACAAGCGAACCGGCGCAGCGACGACAGCGTCGGGCGCATCGTGGGCACCGAAGACTCCGACCTACGGCGGCAACGACCGCACGCACTACATCCGGGTGCCCGACTCGGCCCGTATCGAGCTGCGGGGCGGCGACGGCTCCGCCAACCCATATCTGGCGATCGCCGCCGCACTTGGCGCGGGCATCGACGGGATCAAACGCAGTGCCGACCCCGGAGGCATTGGAGCGCAGGGACGTTCGCCGCTGCCGCCGACGTTGTTGCATGCAGTGGACGAGTTCGAGGCTGACCCTGTGGTGGTGGGTGTGCTCGATGCGGCAGGTGACGGCGTGGCGGGCTACTTCGCCAACGTCAAGCGCGAGGAGTTCTTCGCCTACCACAGCGCCGTCACGCCGTGGGAGATCGACCACTACCTCACCGCGTTCTGAGTCCTCAACCGTCAAAGGAGACAACTCATGTGTGGCATCGTCGGGTTGCACCTGCGCACCCCGGAGCTGTATCCCCGGCTCGGGGAACTGCTGACCGGAATGCTGTGCGAAATGGGCGACCGCGGCAGCGACTCGGCCGGTGTCGCGGTATACGGCGACCCGACCTGGTCACCACCCGGCCGGGGCTGCGTCTCGGTGCTGGAGGTGGAGCCGACCGCCGATGCTGTCGGCCTCGACGTCGACGTGCGCCGGGTCGGTGACACGTTTCTCCTCACCGCGGAAGTGTCATCGGAAGTGCTACTGGAGGCGGTCAAGGCGGCATATCCCGATGCGCTGATCGCTGGCTTCGGCTCGGACATGGCTGTGCTCAAGGGAGTTGGGCATCCGCGCACGCTGACCGACGCGTGGGGTCTGGCCACGGCCCAGGGTTGGCAGGGCGTCGGCCACACCAGAATGGCGACAGAATCCGCGGTGACGCCTGCGGGTTGCCATCCCTATGCGGTCGGACCCGAACAATGCATGGTGCACAACGGCTCGTTCGCCAACCATGCGACGATCCGCCGCGAATTACGCGCTGCCGGTGTGCAGTTCGACAGCGACAACGACACCGAGGTGGGGGCCCGCTTCATCGCGGAGCAGCTGGCCGGCGGCCGCGACGTGGAGGCCGCGCTGAAGGAGTTGTGCGCAACGTTCGATGGCTTCTACACACTGCTGGTGTCCAACCGCGACTCGTTCGCGGTGGTGCGCGACGCCATCGCATGCAAGCCGGCCGTCATCGCAGAGACCGCCGACTGGGTGGCGATGGGCAGCGAATACCGGGCGCTGGCGGGGCTTCCCGGCGTCGAGGCCGCCAAGATCTGGGAGCCGGAACCGGAGGTGATCTACGCATGGAACAGATAACAGCGTTCGACCTGCGGACGTCGCCGTTGCGCGAGGTCAACACCGCGCTGCATGCGCCGGGCTTGTCCGGTGAGTTCGTCATCTCACATCCGGACGGTGCGCACAACGTCGCCGTCGGTGTCGACGCCCCGGTGAAGGTCACCGTCGAGGGGCACGTCGGCTATTACGCCGCGGGGATGAACCAGCACGCCCAGATCACCATCAACGGCAATGCGGGCACCGGGGTGGCCGAAAACATGATGAGCGGCACGGTCTGGGTGAAAGGCAACGCGTCGCAGTCGGCGGGTGCGACCGCCCACGGTGGACTGCTGGTGATCGAGGGCGATGCCGCTGCGAGGTGCGGAATCTCGATGAAAGGCGTCGACATCGTGGTGGGTGGCGACGTCGGCCACATGAGCGCATTCATGGCGCAGGCAGGCCGGCTGGTGATCCGGGGCAACGCGGGCGAGGCTCTAGGCGACTCGATCTACGAAGCGCGCCTCTACGTCCGCGGCCACATCGCCTCGCTGGGCGCCGACTGCGTCGCCAAGGAGATGCGATCCGAACACCACAAAGAACTCGAATACCTGCTCAAGGCAGCGGGTTTCGAGGGGGACGACACCGCGGCCTACACCCGCTACGGGTCCGCCCGAAACCTCTACCACTTCCACATCGACAACGTTTCGAGCTACTGATGAACAACTGGGCACTCCGCGAGTCCGCGACCTTCGACCGGACCACGATCGCGGCCATCCAGCGTGCCGCTGAAACCGGCATCTACGACATCCGCGGCTGGGGCGCAAAGCGACCGCTACCGCATCTCGACGATCTGCTGTTCCTGGGCGCGTCGATGTCGCGTTACCCGCTCGAGGGGTACCGGGAGCGATGTGGCACCGATGTGGTCCTCGGCGACCGGTTCGCGAAATTCCCTTTGCACCTGGATATTCCGGTGACGATCGCCGGGATGTCATTCGGTGCGCTGTCCGGGCCAGCCAAGGAGGCGTTGGGCCGCGGCGCCAGCGAAGTGGGCACGTCGACCACCACCGGGGACGGCGGCATGACGCCCGAGGAACGCGGCCAGAGCAAGTACCTGGTCTACCAATATCTCCCGTCGCGATACGGGATGAACCCCACCGACCTGCGCAAGGCCGACGCGATCGAGGTGGTCCTCGGCCAGGGCGCCAAACCGGGCGGCGGCGGAATGCTGCTGGGCCAGAAGATCTCCGAGCGTGTCGCGGGAATGCGCACCCTGCCCGAGGGCATCGACCAGCGCTCGGCCTGCAGGCACCCCGACTGGACCGGACCCGACGACCTCACCATCAAGATCAACGAATTGCGTGAGATCACCGACTGGGAAAAGCCGATCTACGTCAAGGTCGGCGCCACCCGCACGTACTACGACGTGAAGCTGGCGGTGCACGCCGGTGCCGACGTGGTGGTCGTCGACGGTATGCAGGGCGGCACCGCCGCCACCCAGGAGGTGTTCATCGAGCACGTCGGCATCCCGACACTGGCGGCGATCCCCCAGGCGGTGCAGGCGCTCGCCGAACTCGGCGTGCATCGCAAGGTGCAGCTCATCGTGTCGGGTGGCATCCGCACCGGGGCCGACGTCGCCAAGGCACTGGCACTCGGCGCCGACGCGGTGGCGATCGGCACGGCCGCACTGATCGCGTTGGGCGACAACCATCCTCGATACGCCGCGGAGTACGAGAAGCTCGGCAGCGCCGCAGGTTTCTTCGACGACTTCCAGGACGGGACGGATCCGGCGGGGATCAGCACGCAGGACCCCGAACTCGCCGCGCGGTTCGACCCCGTCGAAGGCGGCAGGCGGCTGGCCAACTACCTGCGGGTGCTGACGATGGAAGCACAGACCATCGCCCGCGCATGCGGCAAGGCGCACGTGTGCCACCTCGAGCCCGAGGACCTCGTCGCGGTGACCATCGAAGCCGCGGCGATGGCGCGGGTCCCCCTGGCAGGCACCGACTGGATCCCTGGCCAATGACGACCGCAGACGTCGTCATCGTCGGCGGCGGCATCGAAGGCGCTGCCGCCGCGTGGGCGCTTGGCCAGCGTGGTGTCACCGACGTCGTTGTGGCCGAACGCAATACGGTTGCCTCCGGCATGACCGGCAAGTCCAGCGGCATCGTCCGCTGTCACTACGGGGTGACCTCCTTGGCGGCGATGGCCACCGTCGGCCTCGAGGTGTTCGAGAACGCCGAGGAGAACTTCGGCACCGATATCGGCTTCCGCCAGACCGGCTACGTCGTCGGCGTCGGCGAGTCCAACGTCGAATCGCTGCGCAAGAGCCTTGCCGCCCAGCGTGCCGTTGGCGTGGAGACCGAAGAGATCGACCGGTCCGAGGTTGCCCGCATGTGGCCGTTCGCGGATCTGACCCCGTTCGAGGCGTTCGGGTGGGAACCGCGCGGCGGCTACGGCGATGCGTACATGACCGCGCAGGCATTCGCAGCAACGGCACGCGCGGCGGGCGTTCGAATTCGCCAGGGCACCACGGTCACCGGGCTGTCGGTCGTCGGCGATCGCGTCACCGGTGTCCGGCTCGCCGACGGTAGCGAGATCTCAGCGGGCACCGTCGTCGTGGCGACCGGAGTGTGGACGAAACCGTTCCTCGCGGCCCACGGCATCGACGTGCCCATCCGGGTGGTACGCGAACAGATCGTCACGATCGCGCCCGGCGTCAACATCGGCGCGGTGCCCGTGTTCTCCGATCTGGTATCGCTGCAGTACGTCCGCCCGGAAGTCGGCGGCGACATTCTGTTCGGCAACAGCGACCTGTCCGACGTCGAAGAGGCCGATCCCGACAACTACCTCAACCGCGCCACCGACACGTTCGTCGACCTCACCGTCGACAAGGTCGGCACCCGCTTCCCCGGATTCACCGACGCGGCGATCAGCAGCAGCTACGCGGGTTGTTACGACGTCACGCCGGACTGGAACCCGGTGATCTCCACGACCGGCCTGGCCGGGCTCGTCGTGGCGGCCGGTTTCAGCGGGCACGGGTTCAAGATCGCCCCCGCGGTGGGCCGGCTGGTCGCCGACCTTGCCATCGACGGCCACAGCAACGACCCGCGCATCCCCCACTCCGACTTCCGGTTGTCGCGGTTCGCTGAGGATGAGCTGTTGAAGTCGCCGTATCCGTACGTCGGCGCTGGCCAGATGCGCTAGACAGGCACCAGTGACTGACGTCCCGCTGCTGCGCAACAAGTCCGGCACCGCCCGCGACCGCGACCCCCACGAGCCCGTAGAGGAGCTCGAGTTCGAGGCCGCGATCGGCCGCAACGTACGGCAGCTGCGACAACAACAGGGCCTCACTGTTGCGGATATGGCGGCCCGCGTCGGCATTTCCAAGGCGATGATGTCCAAGATCGAGAACGCCCAGACGTCGTGCAGCCTGAGCACACTTGCGTTGTTGGCCAAGGGTTTCGACGTGCCGGTCACCAGCCTGTTCCGCGGAGCGGACGTCGAGCGCCCCGCGGCGTTCGTCAAGGACGGCACCGGCGCGCGCATTGTGCGCAACGGCACCAAGGAAGGCCACGAGTATCAGCTGCTCGGGTCGTTGCGGGGTGAACACAAGCGGCTCGAGTGCCTGCACGTCACGCTGTCGGAGAAGAGCCAGACCTATCCCCTGTTCCAGCATCCCGGCACCGAGTTCATCTACATGCTGGAAGGCGTGATGGATTACAGCCACAGCCGTTCGGTGTACCGGCTGCACCCTGGCGACTCGCTGCAGTTCGACGGCGAGGGCGCACACGGCCCCGTCGATCTGGTGCAGCTGCCGATCCGCTTCCTGTCGGTGATCGCATTTCCTGATTCTCAGGTGTGAGCTACGCGCTCGTCGCTTCCTGCGGCAGCACCTCGATGCCAGCCAGGACCATCTCAGCTTCGCTCTGCTGCGCACTGTCTTCCGACCCGCCGACCTGCACCACGGCGATCAGGTACGTGTCGCCGCCCGATTCGGCCACCACGGCCACGGTGTTGAACGGCTCGTCGCTCGGCAACGCATTCACGGCGTCGCGCATGGCCGGCTCGGCGGCCGCCATGGAGATCGTCTCGGACGGCTGGTCAGGTCGGCCGACAGGCCCTCCTGTTCGGCGCCTATCAACATGCCGGTGTGGAAGTTGTCGAAGATGACCGCAGGATCGTCCTCGGGAATCGACCTCACCATGACGATGACCGCTGCTTCGGCGTCCGACAGCGCGAGCCGGGCAGACGGGCCATCCTCTTCGAGTACCGGGGTGCGCTCCCAGCCGGCCGGCTGCGGAATGCGTATCTGCGGTTCAGTACTGCTGTTGGCAGGCACGTCCAGCATCGGCGTGCCGACATGCGTGCAGGGACCACGATCGCCTGCCACGGCGGCGCCGTCGATGACGGCCGTGCACGCGGACAGGGAAACGGCCACCGCGGCAGCGGCGGCTGTGGTCAGGACGAATCGCCTGCGGTGAGGGGTGGTGGCCACGATGTGCTCCTTTGCGTTGGCGGCCCTTTCGGCCGCGCTCACAGGTAAGAGCGACGACGACGCGTCCGGCTGACACTTTTTTCGCGGCCTTTTCGTTCAGTCGGCCGGGCGTGCGAGAGCTGGGGTTTTGGCCATACAGGCCGGCTTGCTACAGTGAGCGGGTGCAGCGGGTGCTCCTTCTCGGCAGCCGCGACGGGGTCTGACCAGACCGGCTTCCCGTCGCGGGTGTTCGCGATGCGCCGGTCGAGTCCCATCTCAAAACTCCCGGAGCAACATCGTGACCACCTTCTCGAAACCCACACCAGATTCACCTGACGCCTTCAATTCCGTGCGCAGCATCAACAAGCCGTCCGGCCCGGCGAACCCCGGCCAGCCCGCCTGGAACACGCAGCGCACCACATCAATGCCGGTCAGCCGGTATCGCAGCTTCGCAGAAGAGGTGCCGGGCGGGAGCCCGGCGTCAGGCACGGTGTCCGTTCATTTTGACCGCACCTGGCCGGACAAAGTGGTGGACCGCGCGCCGATGTGGTGTGCGGTAGACCTGCGCGACGGCAACCAGGCCCTGATCGACCCGATGAGCCCGGCGCGCAAGCGTCGGATGTTCGACCTGCTGGTCCGGATGGGCTACAAGGAGATCGAGGTCGGGTTCCCGTCGGCCAGCCAGACCGACTTCGACTTCGTCCGCGAGATCATCACCGAAGGCGCCGTTCCCGACGACGTCACCATCCAGGTGCTGACGCAATGCCGGCCGGAGCTGATCGAGCGGACGTTCGAGGCGTGCGAGGGCGCACCGCGCGCGATCGTGCACTTCTACAACTCAACGTCGATCCTGCAGCGCCGCGTGGTGTTCCGCGCCGACCGCGAGGCCGTCAAGAAAATCGCCACCGACGGCGCCCGGATGTGCGTCGAGGAGGCCAAGAAGTACCCGGGCACCCGCTGGCGCTTCGAGTACTCACCTGAGTCCTACACCGGCACCGAACTCGAGTACGCCGTCGACGTCTGCAACGCCGTCGCCGACATCATCGGCCCCACCCCCGATGTGCCGCTGATCGTCAACCTGCCCGCGACCGTCGAGATGGCCACCCCGAACGTGTACGCCGACTCGATCGAGTGGATGCACCGGCATCTTCACCCGCGCGACAGCATCATCCTGAGCCTGCACCCGCACAACGACCGCGGAACCGCCGTCGCCGCAGCGGAATTGGGCTATCAGGCCGGTGCCGACCGGATCGAGGGCTGCCTGTTCGGCAACGGCGAGCGCACCGGCAACGTCTGCATCGTGACGCTGGGGCTGAACCTGTTCTCCCGCGGCATCGACCCGCAGATCGACTTCTCCAACATCGACGAGATCCGGCGCACCGTCGAGTACTGCAACCAGCTTCCCGTGCACGAACGCCACCCCTACGGCGGCGATCTCGTCTACACCGCGTTCTCCGGCAGTCATCAGGACGCCATCAACAAGGGCCTGGACGCGATGAAGGTGTCGGCTGACGAGCAGGATGCCGATGTGGACGACATCCTCTGGCAGGTGCCGTATCTGCCCATCGATCCCAAGGACGTCGGCCGCACGTATGAGGCTGTCATCCGGGTCAATTCGCAGTCGGGCAAGGGCGGCGTTGCCTACATCATGAAGGCCGATCACGGCCTTGCGCTGCCGCGCCGGCTGCAGATCGAGTTCAGCCAGGCGATCCAGAAGATCACCGACGGCGAGGGCGGCGAGGTCTCGCCGAAGGAGATGTGGGACGTCTTCGCCGAGGAGTACCTGGCGCCGATCCGGCCGCTGGAGCGCATCCGGCAGAAGGTGATCGCCGCCGAGGTCGACGGCGGAACGGACACCATCGAGGCCGTGGTCAAGGTCGACGGCGTCGAGCGCGAGATCGTCGGCGCGGGCAACGGCCCGCTCGCCGCGTTCGTCGACGCGCTCGGCGCGATCGGGATAGACGTCTCCGTGCTCGACTACTCCGAGCACGCCCTCTCCGCGGGCGAGGAGGCGCAGGCCGCCGCGTACGTCGAGGCGTCTATCGGCGGCAAGACGGTCTGGGGCGTCGGCATCGCGACGTCGATCACCACCGCATCGCTTCGCGCGGTGGTGTCCGCGGTCAACCGCGCCAGCCGCTAGTCGAGGAAGGCACCCAGCAGTCGGTCCACAAGACCGGCGGCATCCTGCGCGCCCGATTCGGGCGGCATGGTGAGGTTGCTGAACACAAAGCCGTTGAGCAGCCTGCTGAGCACGTCCATCCTCTCCGGTGTCGGGGTGAAGCCGGCGGCCTCAATGATGAGCGTCGCCGACTTCACCGCGGCCGCCTGTAGCTCCTTGACAAGGGGGCGCAGGTCTTCGTTGCGGGTGCTCTCCATGAAGAGTTCGAACCGCGCGAGGGTGAACCGCCGCATCTGCTCATCCGGCTCGAGCATGCGGACCATCAACGCCTTCAACGCATCTCGGGACAACGGACCGATCGCCGACTGCAGCGTCTCGACGCGCTGCCAATGCAGGTCCACCGTTCTCGCGGCGGTCGCCTCGAGTAGTGCCTGGCGGGTCCGGAAATAGTTGGACGTGGTGCCCGCGGGCACGCCGGCCCGGCTGTCGACCTGCCGGTGCGTCAGACCCCCGACGCCGTCGTCGCAGAGGATGTCGATCGCGGCGTCGAGGATCTGATTGCGTCGTTCAGGATTGGTGGGCATCAGTTCCTATAGTGCAGCTTGGCGAACAGCGTCAGGAACGCCGGGTACACGATGATCAGCAGCAGATAGCTGAACCAGTAGCCGGCCATGTGCACGTAGAAGCTGACGTCGCCCAGCACGAATGCCACGTACAGGTGCAGTGGCACGCTCGCCGTGATGTAGACCAGCGACGCGGTGAGTGCGATCTTGTGCACTCGGCTGGCGAACACCATTCGGCGGTAACTCAGGATGCCGGTAATGGCCGCATACGTCATCGGGATCATCAGCAGGATGTCCGACTCGCGTGTGACCACGTATTGCAGTGCGAGGTCGTCGCCGAAGACGACGCGGTACAGGTGCATGCCGAAGCCGATGAGGATCGTCAGCATCGCGGCCTCGCGAAAGTAATAGCCGTGCTCGCGGTAGGCGGTCCAGACGGACCGGCGGTGTACTACGTCCGTAGTGGTCGTCATGAAGTGAAGCTACCACTACGTGCGTAGTGATCGCAATACCCGGTTACGGTCGCGGCGGCAAACCCGCGAGCCACGAGTCGGGTAGCAGCTCGATCAGCTGGCCGTCGGGGTCGCGGACCATCGCGTAGTGCTCGGTTACGGTCTCGTCGATGACAGACCCGCCGTACTCGTCGACCTTCGCCAACACCGCGGCCAGATCGGACACCGATAGCGACATATGCGTCAGGCCGACCTCGTCCATCACCCGCTCGGAGCCGGCATGGACGTCGCGCTTGGAATAGTCGATGAGTTCCAGCACGAATCCGTCGCGCACCAGATAGGTCGCGTGCACGCCGATCGGCCGTTCGAGTTGCAGCAGCTTCTCCGTGCCCTCGTCGGGCAGTTCGAGCTCCCACCAGAACGTGAAGCCGAGCAGGCCTTCATAAAACCGCCGGGATCGGTCGCGGTCGGCGACGCACAGTCCCACATGGTTGAAAACCGTTCGGTGACTTGCCATTAGAGCCTTCCGTAACGCGTGAGTACCGTCGGGCCGCTGCTCTCGACGAGCACCGTACCGCGCTCGAGACAGCCTCCGACGCCTTCCTCGGTAACCCACGATTGCACGCTCAGCACCATCCCCTCGTCGATGGCGGCGCCGGACCCCCGGTCATGACCGATCAGCGGCGGTTCGGCGCCCAAGCCGAGCCCGTGTGCCAGTGGGACACCCGCATCGGGGTTGCCTGCGGCCTCCCACGCCCGGTACAGATCGGCGCCGGTGTTGCCGGGACGGCAGGCGGCGATCAGCGCGTCCATTCCGCGCGCACACCGCGATGCCAGCTCCGCCACACCCCGACCGCGGCTACCAGCCACTCGGGTGCGGGCCAGGCCTGATTCGTAGCCGGCGTACAGCGCGCCGGGTGCGAGCACCACCAATTCGCCGTCTTCAACCGGCCGGTCCGATGCCAAGTGCCGGAACCTGACCGCGCCGCTGGTCGGAGTCGCGAAGCACACGCCCTCCGACGGAGGCATCGGCGCGCCGAGGCTCGCGATCTTCTCGTCGTAGATGCCGAGCAACTCGCGCTCGGTGATGCCGGGGACCAACGCGTCTTCCATCGCGCCCAGCGCCGCCTCCGAGATCGCCGACGCCACCTCGAGGCAGGTGATCTCGTCGGGCGTCTTGGTTCGTCGGGCGCCCGCCATCACCGGGCCTGCGTCGACCAGGTCTGCGTCGGCGATGAACTCGGAGATGAGCCCGGCGAACATCGGTGTCATGCCGTCGGTGCCGACCCGCCCCCGCAGGCCGGGGATCTTCGCCAGGTCGGCCGCGAGATTGGCGGGATTCCAGCTCATCCGGTACAGATCGTCGCGGCCGATCTCCGGCGGTACTCCCTCGTCCCAGGTCGAAAGCAGGTGCACGCGTTCGGTTTTCCTCACCACGACCGCGACCGGCGCGAACGGCAGCACCCCGGAACGCCCGAGCTGTCGGGCGCCCGACACGTACTTCACATTGCCGACCCCGCCGAGCATCAGCGCGTCGAGATCGTGACTTTGCATGCCGGAGAGGACTTTTGCGCGCCGCTCGGCACGCAGCCGACCGAAGTCGACGCGTGCGTCGTCTTCCAGCCCCATGGTGCCGATGTAGACGCCGCGATCGCGGGCGACAGGGCTCATGTCGTCACGCCGTACGGTTCATATGTTGAGCCGCTCAGCTTGACCCAACCGGTATCCGTCACCGCCACAATGTCTTCCGACCGATAGCCCGCATGCCCCTCTTCCCAGATGACCGGCTCGAGGACAAGCACCATGCCTGGCTGCATGACGAGTCGTTCGTCGAACCCCTCGCCCAAGTCCGTGCCGATCAACGGCATTTCGGCGCTCTCCGTGCCGACACCGTGCGCCAGATAGAAGTGGTCTATCCAGGGTCGGGCACCGTCGTTGGCGTCGATCGCCGCGCGGCCGAGTTCGAGCGCGGACACACCCGGCTTGAGGACGTCGAGTGCGGCGTCTACCACGGTTCGCCACCGACGGAACTGGGCCTGCTGCCGCGCATCTGGACCGGCGCCCGTGGTCCAGGTCCTGCCGTAGTCGGAAGCGTAGCCATTCCAGGTGATCCCGGAGTCGACCCAGATGACGTCGCCCTCACGCAGAAACCGGTCGGTGGTCGCGGTCGGGTAGGCGAGATCGCCGTGCACCGTCCACGGACCGAGCTCACGCGTCGGCGCCATCACCTGCCAGATCGGATCGATGCCGTTGGCGGACGCGCCGAGTTCGAAGACCCGACGCAGGAACACCGCGCTCAGGTCGATCTGGCGCACTCCCGGCCGCAGAGCTGCCAGCGCGTCGGACATCGCAAGTTCATTGAGCCGCTGGGCATTGCGGATGCACGCGATTTCATCGGGCGTCTTGGCGAGCTTCGCGGCACCCACCACATCGGAGGCGTCGACCCAGTCGAACCCGGCCAGCCGACGCAGCATCGGATGCGTCTGGTCGTCTACGCCGACGCGAGCACCCGCAGCGAAATGCGCGCCGAGCGCCGCGACGAAGCCGTCGATGCCGTCGTCGAGATCCGGGAACACCGGGCCGTGCAGATGGTCATCCGGAAGCTCGGCAGGAGCCCCGTCCGCGAAGACCGTGTAGAGGTGTGGGGCCGAATCTCCCTTGACCACAACTGCCACCGTGCGAAACAGCGCCGCCCGGTCACCGTCCTGAGCGGGGGCGGCGGCCCCGGTGGCGTAGGACACCGAACTCGACCCGAGCAGGACCAGGCCGTCGACGCCCTGCACCTCGAGTTGGTGTTGCAGGCGCTCGAACCGTTCGCGGCGCATCCGCACGAGATCGGGCAGCTCTGGGATCGCCCGACCGCCGATGGTCGCACCTGCCGCCCGATCCTCGATGGCCCAACCTCCCTAAAGATGCAAAGATAGCCTAATGGACCGCGCGGGCGTCAATGCCGACGTGATCGTCGGATTCGATCACCATTCCGACGAGTTCAATCTCAACGAGCGCGAACTCAACGCCAACCTCCGCAGCCAGTGCCCCGTCGCGTGGAACGAGAAGTACGGCGGCTTCTGGTACGTCTCGAGTTACGGCGCGGTGGAGCAGGTCGCCCGCGACGGCGACACGTTTGCCCACAAGTACGAGCCCAACGCCGCCGACGGCGTGAATTACCAAGGGGAGATGGGGATTCCACGCCCCGAGGGCCAACCGCCACTGGGCATCGGCGAAGTCGACGGGCCCTACCATCTGGCCCTGCGGCGCGCGCTCACGCCGTTCTTCTCGTCGGGTGCCGTCGAGAGGATGCGGCCGTTCATGGAGCAGTCGGTGCATTGGTTTCTCGACCAGCGGATCGCCGACGGCCGGATGGACCTGGTGCTCGACTACGCCAGCCCGGTTCCGGCCATCCTCACGATGCGGTTGATGGGTCTGCCGTGCGACAACTGGCAGCTATACGCCGACCTCTTCCATGGCGTGATGGACGCCGCCGACGCGGACCAGTACAACAAGGTGATCGCCGAAGTTCCCGCGATGATCGACGGGCTGCTGAAATTCGCGGCGACCCGACGCGCCGACCCCGCCGACGATCTGACCAGCTTCCTCGTTCAGTTCGAGTTCGACGGCAAGCGACTGGACGACAACCAGCTCGTGGACATCCTCTGGAACCTGATCGGCGGCGGCGTCGACACCACGACGTCGTTGACCTCGCTCAGCCTGCTGCACCTCGGCACGCATCCGGAACTGCGCCAGCAGCTCATCCAACAGCCGGCGCTCTACCGCACCGCTGCCGACGAGTTCCTCCGGTACTGCTCGGTCAACAAGACGCTGAGCCGCACCGTCAGCCGCGACACCGTCCTTGGCGGACAACAACTTCGGCGCAACGATCAGGTGCTCATCAGCTGGTTCGCCGCCAATCACGACGAGCGGGAGTTCGAGCGGGCCGACGAGGTGGTGCTCGACCGCGCGCCCAATCGCCACGTGGCGTTCGGACTCGGGCCGCACCGGTGCATCGGCGCGCCACTGGCCCGGCTGATGTTCGAGGTGATGGTGAAGGCGGTGCTCGACCGGATTCCGGACTATCAGGTGGAGCTCGGCGGTGTTCATCGCTACTCGGGGAACCCCAGCATGACGGGGCTCGGCAGACTGCCGGTCACGTTCACGCCGGGTGCGTCGCTGGATACCGCGCGACCGAGTTAGAACAGCGCGAACTGGTCGCCGTCCTGCGTGGTGTCGGTGAACTCCTCGATGCCGGTGCCGCCGATGACGCCGTCGAGGAGTCGCATGAAGTCGGCGTCGGTGACCAATGGCACCCCGAGCTCGTTGGCTTGATAGCCCTTGCCGTGCTCGGGTTCGGCCTCATTGCAGATGACCAGTGAGGTCTCGGGGTCGACGTTGTCGGTGTAGGACAGTCCGGCGTGCACGATCCGCTCGACAAGCTCCTCATGGGTGCGGGTGACCTCGGCGGACAACCCCACCCGCATGCCCTGCACCAGCGGCCTGCCCGCGACGAACCGTCCCGGGTTCATGTAGGGGCACGGCAGCCGCGAGGCCAGCATCTTCAGCGGGCGCAGCTCGTCATGGGTGACCTGACCGTTCGGCCACTGCCGCCTGGTCACCGATCGCACCGGCAGCCAGGCCCTGCGCTCCCTGGCCCGCACCAGCACCGGTTTGAGGATCTGGGCGAGCACCATCGCGTCGTCGAGCGCGTCGTGCGGCTTGATCTGCGTGATGCCCCAATGCGACGCCAGCGTCTCCAGCCGCAGGTTCTCGGTGCCCAGCTCGAGGCGGCGGGCCAGCTCGACCGTGCACATCACGGTGTCGACCGGCAGCTCCGCGCCGACCAGCTCGGCCTCGGCGGCCAGGAACGAGTAGTCGAAGCCGACGTTATGGGCGACGAGCGTGCGGTCCTTCAGCAGCGCGGTGAGGTCGCCTACGACGTCGCCGAAGCTGGGTTGACCCTCCAGCATGTCGGCGGTCAGGCCGTGCACATGGGTGGGGCCGGGGTCGACGCCGGGGTTGAGGAGCGTGTACAGGCTTTGCTCGACGTTGCCGTCGTCACCGAGCGCCAGGGCGGCGACGCTGACAATGCGGGCCTGTCCGGGACGGAAGCCGGAGGTCTCGACGTCGACGACGGCCCAGCCCGCGCCGGTCTCGTTTGCCGGCCGGCCCCAGGTTTGGCTCACGTTTCGAGGATGGCACGAGGGCCCGACATCACCGGATCGCTGGCCAGCGTGTCGGCTACCTACTTTTGCCCTTTTAGACTGCCGGAGATGGTCACCACTCGTGGACGTGTCGCTCTCGCGGCCGGGGCAGGCGCGCGCTGGGCGTCGCGGATTACCGGGCGCGGCGCGGGCGCGATGATCGGCGGCCTGGTGGCGCTCGCGCTGGACAAGTCCGTGCTGCGTCAGCTCGGCGAGGGCAGACGCACGGTCGTGGTCACCGGCACCAACGGCAAGTCGACGACCACCCGGATGACGGCGGCGGCGCTGGGCACCGTGGGACCGGTCGCCACCAACGCGGAGGGCGCCAACATGGACGCCGGACTGGTGGCCGCGTTGGCGGGGTCGCGGTCGGCGTCGTTGGCCGCGCTCGAGGTCGACGAGATGCACGTGCCGCATGTGGCCGACGCCGTCGACCCCGCGGTGATCGTGCTGCTGAACCTGTCCCGCGACCAACTGGACCGCGTCGGGGAGATCAACCACATCGAGCGGACGCTGCGCGGCGGGTTGGCGCGCCATCCCGGCACCGTCGTCGTCGCCAATTGCGATGACGTGCTGATGACGTCGGCGGCCTACGACAGCCCGCATGTGGTGTGGGTGGCCGCGGGCGGCGGCTGGGCCAACGACTCGGTGAGTTGCCCGCGGTCCGGCGAGATCATCGTGCGCGAGGGCAGCCACTGGTATTCGACCGGCACCGACTTCAAGCGCCCCACGCCGCAGTGGTGGTACGACGATGCGAATATCTATGGCCCGGAGGGCCTTTCGCTGCCGATGACGCTGGCGCTGCCAGGGACCGTGAACCGGGGGAATGCCACGCAGGCGGTGGCCGCGGCCGTCGCACTCGGCGCCGACCCGGCCGCGGCGGTGGCCGCTGTGTCGGGTGTCGACGAGGTGGCAGGCCGGTACAGCACGGTGCAGCTGGGTGCGCATTCGGTCCGCATGCTGCTCGCGAAGAATCCGGCGGGCTGGCAGGAAGCGCTGTCGATGGTGGACACCGATGCGGGCTCGGTGGTGATTTCGGTCAACGGCCAGGTGCCCGACGGCGAGGACCTGTCGTGGCTGTGGGACGTCAACTTCGAGCATTTCGTCGACAAGCCGGTGGTGGCCGCCGGCGAGCGGGGCACCGATCTGGCGGTCCGGCTGGGATATGCGGGCGTCGAACATACGTTGGTGCACAACGCGGTTGAGGCGATCACGTCGTGTCCGCCCGGACACGTCGAGGTCGTCGCCAACTACACCGCCTTCCTGCAACTGAACCGGACGTTCGGAAGGGCAGGCCGTGTCTGAGTCGACGGTGCGGATCGGCTTGGTGCTGCCCGATGTGATGGGCACGTACGGCGACGGCGGCAACTCGGTGGTGCTGCGGCAACGGTTGCGGCTGCGCGGGTTTGACGCGGAGGTCGTCGAGATCACGCTGTCGGACCCGGTGCCGTCGGAACTCGACCTGTACACGCTTGGCGGGGCCGAGGATTATGCGCAACGCCTGGCGACAAAGCATTTGATCCGCTACCCCGGTTTGCAGCAGGCCGCCGCACGGGGCGCGCCGGTGTTGGCAATCTGCGCGGCGATTCAGGTGCTCGGGCATTGGTATGAGACGTCGTCGGGTGAGCGCGTCGACGGGGTCGGCCTGCTGGATGTGACGACGTCGCCGCAGCCGGAGCGGACGATCGGCGAGGTGGTGTCGCAGCCGTTGGTCCCCGGTCTTTCGCAGCGGCTCACCGGTTTCGAAAACCACCGCGGTGGAACGGTTCTCGGTCCGGCGGCACAGCCTCTCGCCAGGGTCATCAGTGGGGCGGGCAACCGCGCGGGTGATGGTATCGACGGCGCGGTGCAGGGCAGCGTCGTCGCGACTTATCTGCATGGACCGTGCTTGGCACGCAACCCGGAGTTGGCCGATCACCTGTTGGCGAAGGTTGTCGGCGAGCTGCCGCCGCTGGAGATCGACGAGGTGGCTCAGCTGCGCAAGGAGCGTCTGGCCGCCCCGCGGCGCGTCTAGGCCACCCAGTTTCGCCCAAACGGACGTTTCGGCGCGAAAGTGCGAGTAAATCGCGCCATTTTGTCGATCTCGGCACCACCTCTCCGAAGCCATGCCTCATAGACGGTGCTCAGAATCTCCGACGTGCTGTCCTCTTTCACGACGCGGACTACTTCCCACTCAAGCTTGGCGACCCGCGCGTGGCGCTTGACATCTTTAACGTATTGCGGTCGATCGGTACGGTGCTGATCACCGTCATACTCGACCGCCAGTTGCAGATGCCGCCATCCAATGTCCAGGAATGCGAATGGGTCAATGCCGCCATCGAATACTGGAATTTGAGTCTCGGGAATCGGAAAACCATTGTCGATTAACAACAGTCGTAGCCAGCTCTCCTTCAGGGATTCTGCGCCCGCGTCGACCAGCGGTAGAAGCTCGCGAAGCTGGCGCACTCCGCGAACCGGCCCATACCGTTGTATGAGCGCGATGACCTCGTCGGCCCTGAAGGGGGCAGCCCTCGTCAGTGCATCCATTCGACCGATCGCGGTGTAGCGCTTCTGATACCGCCCCAAATCGAAGGCCGTCCGCGCCGATGTAGTCACCGGGATATCACCGACGCGGACTACTTCGTCATCGGCCACCCTATCCATCCGAACGATCAACCCCGATTGTCGGCGCCGGTCATTGATCAAAATCTCGATTGGTTCGGTGGCATCGACGAACGCCGCCCCATGCAGCGCCGATGCCGCAACACCGGTAATCACCCCTGTCCGATCACTAGTCAGCCAGGCACCGAGAGCTCGGTCCGCTAGCGTCGGCGTTGCCCACTTCGAGATATAGGTGCCACGAAACAGCGGGCGGTACCAACGTCGTAGATCATGCCGCGACAGCCCATCGCCCAACGCTTCACGGCCAAGAAAGACTTCCCCCATAGCGGCATCGTGGGCCAAGGGGCCGACATGTCGCCGAGATCAACGAAATGGCGACTTCTTCTCGCACTTTTGCACCCGTTTGTCCGTTTCGGCGAAAAGTCAGTTAGGCCATTGCCCGGCGGCCCGCCAGGGCCCGGCCGAGTGTCAGCTCGTCGGCGAATTCCAGGTCGCCGCCCATCGGCAGACCAGAGGCGATGCGCGTCACCGTCAGACCCGGGATGTCGCGCAGCATCCGCACCAGATACGTCGCGGTGGCCTCGCCCTCGGTGTTGGGGTCCGTCGCGATGATCACCTCGGAGATCGCGGTTTCGCCAAGGCGGTTCAACAGTTCACGGATCCGAAGTTGTTCTGGCCCAACGCCGGACAACGGATCCAACGCCCCACCGAGGACGTGGTAGGTACCGCGGAATTCACGCGTGCGCTCGACGGCCTGCACGTCCTTGGGTTCTTCGACCACGCACACCACAGCGGGATCACGACGGGCATCAGAGCAGATCCGGCAGCGGTCCTCGTCGGAGACGTTGCCGCATACCGCGCAGAACTTCACGCCGTCGCGCACCTTGTTCAACACTGCGGTCAACCGGTCGATGTCCGGCGGCTCAACCGAAAGGAGATGGAAAGCGATCCGCTGCGCGCTCTTCGGCCCGATGCCGGGCAGCTTGCCGAGCTCGTCGATCAGATCCTGGACGGGGCCTTCGAACAAATCAGAGCCCCGGCAGACCTAGGCCACCCATCCCGCCGGCGAGCGGCCCGAGCCGATCGTGCGCCAGGATGGTGACCTGCTTGGCGGCATCGGCGATGGCGCCAACGACGAGGTCCTGCAGCGTCTCGATGTCTGAGGGGTCCACGATCTTCGGGTCGATTGCCACCGCCACCACTTCACCGCTGCCCTTCATGGTGACCTGGACCAGCCCGCCACCGGCCTGACCGTGCACCTCCGAGTTGGCCAGCGCCTCCTGCGCTTCCATCAACTGCTGCTGTACTTGCTGCGCCTGCGCGAGGAGTGCCGACATGTCGGGCGTGCCTCCGGGTTGCATGACAATCCCCTTGCGTGTTGGTCTCGACTTGGTTGCGCTCATCCACAAGCGGCGGGTCGGGCTTTCAGCCTAGTCGCCGGGCGGGCTACCGTGGCGCCCGTGCCTGCCTGCCTGCGTGTCGGCGCTGCGATCGCCAGCGGCCTGCTCATTGCCGCTTCGACGCTCGTCAGCCCCGCATCCGCCGCCCCCGCCAATATCGCCGGGATGATCGTGTTCCTCGATCCCGGTCACAACGGCGCCAATGACGCATCCATCGGAAAGCAGGTGCCCACCGGTCGCGGCGGCACCAAGAACTGCCAGGAAAGCGGGACCTCGACCGACGACGGCTACCCCGAGCACACCTTCACCTGGGAGACCACGCTGCGGATCCGGCAGGAACTCACCGCGCTCGGTGTCCGCACGGCGATGTCACGCGGCAACGACACGGCCCTCGGCCCCTGCGTCGACGAACGCGCGGCGATGGCCAACGCCCTGCAGCCCAACGCCGTCGTCAGCATCCACGGCGACGGCGGCCCGGCCACCGGCCGAGGCTTCCACGTCCTCTACTCGTCGCCACCGCTGAACCAGACACAGGCGGGCCCGTCGGTGCAATTCGCCCAGACCATGCGCGACCAGCTCGCCGCGTCCGGGTTCGTGCCGTCGACCTACACCGGCTCGAACGGCCTCGATCCCCGGTCGGATATCGCGGGTCTGAACCTAGCCCAGTACCCGTCGATCCTGGTCGAGCTCGGCAACATGAAGAATCCGGTGGACTCTGGCCTGATGAAGACGCCCGAGGGCCAACAGAAGTACGCAGACGCGGTCGTGCGCGGTATCGCGGGCTTCCTGGGCACCCAGCCGCCGCGGACCAGCTAGCCGGCCTCGACTTGCTTCTTCAGGTTGTCGAGCACCTCACCCTGGATCTTGCGCAACCCCAGCGGCGCGAACGTCTTCTCGAAGAAGCCGCCGATGCCGCCCGCACCCTGCCACGACGTCTTGACCGTCACCGACGAACCCGGGCCTGCCGGGGCGACCGTCCAGTTCGTGATCATCGAGGAGTTGGCGTCCTTTTCGATGACCGTGTGACCCGCCACATCGACGCTGGCCTTGACGTCGCGCACCCGCGACTTCGTCGCCTGCAACTTCCAGGTGGCGACAGTGCCTGCGCCCTGGCCACCCTCGAGCACCTTGTACTCGCTGTAGTGCGAGGACAGGATCTTCGGGCGGACGGTCGCATAGTCGGCCACCGCCGCCAGTACGCGCTCCGGCGGGGCGTCAATCAAGACGGTGCTGGACGCGCTGACCTGACCCATGAGATAGCTCTCCTGTCCTCTCGGTGCGGTCGCATCGGCTGCGGCCGCGGACTAGCGTATATCTGTGCCAGTTGAGGGGAGCGACGCACAGGCTGCTCACGCTGCGGGCGTGCAGCGGCTGCTTGCCAGCTATCGGGCGATTCCGCCGAACGCCACAGTCCGGCTCGCCAAACCCACGTCGAACCTGTTCCGGGCCCGGGCCAAAACCAAGACCAAGGGACTGGACGTCTCCGGGCTGACAGGCGTCATCGCCGTGGATCCGGACGCGCGGACCGCAGACGTCGCAGGCATGTGCACCTACGAAGACCTCGTCGCGGCCACGTTGCCCTACGGCCTCTCGCCGCTGGTGGTGCCGCAGCTGAAGACGATCACGCTTGGCGGAGCGGTTACCGGCCTCGGCATCGAGTCGACGTCGTTCCGCAACGGGCTGCCGCACGAGTCGGTGCTGGAGATGGACATCCTGACCGGCAGCGGCGACGTCATCACCGCCTCGCCGGAGCAGAACGCCGACCTCTACCGCGCGTTCCCGAATTCCTATGGCACGCTTGGTTATTCGGTTCGACTGAAGATCGAGCTGGAGTCGGTCAAGCCGTTTGTTGCGTTGCGGCACTTGAGGTTTCACTCGTTGACTGATCTCGTGACGGCCATGGATCGCATCATCGAAACCGGCGGTCACGACGGCACTGAAGTCGACTACCTCGACGGTGTGGTGTTCAGCGCCGACGAGGGCTACCTGACGCTGGGCTTCCAAACCGGCACCCCCGGCCCGGTCAGCGACTACACCGGCCAGCAGATCTACTACCGGTCCATCCAGCACGCGGACGGTGAGAAGCACGACCGGCTGACGATTCACGACTACCTGTGGCGGTGGGACACCGACTGGTTCTGGTGTTCGCGCGCGTTCGGCGCACAGGATCCGCGGATCCGGCGGCTGTGGCCGCGGCGCTACCGTCGCAGCAGCGTCTACTGGAAACTCATCGCATACGACCAGCGGTACAACATCGCCGATCGCATCGAGAAGCGCAACGGGCGCCCGCCGCTGGAACGGGTCGTCCAGGACATCGAAGTGCCCATCGAGCGGACCGCCGAGTTCCTGGACTGGTTCTTGGCCAACGTCCCCATCGAACCGGTCTGGCTGTGTCCGCTACGACTGCGGGAGGACGGCGACTGGCCCCTCTACCCCATCCGGCCGCACCACACCTACGTCAACGTGGGTTTCTGGTCGTCTGTGCCGGTCGGGCCAACGGATGGGTATACCAACAAGATGATCGAGGAGAAGGTCAGCAAGCTCGACGGGCACAAGTCCCTGTACTCCGATGCGTACTACTCCCCGGACGATTTCGACGAACTCTATGGCGGGGAAACCTATAAGACCGTAAAGAAGAGCTACGACCCCGACTCACGGCTACTAGACCTGTATGCGAAGGCGGTGCAAAGACGATGACGACATACAAAGAACACACCCAGGCGCCGGCCAGGCGGCTCACGTTGGCGGAGATCCTCGAGATCTTCGCGGCCGGGCAACTCCCGCTGAAATTCACCGCCTACGACGGAAGCACGGCGGGGCCCGACGACGCGACCGTCGGTCTCGACCTGAGGACGCCGCGCGGCACCACCTACCTGGCGACGGCCCCCGGTGAGCTGGGGTTGGCCCGCGCCTACGTCTCCGGTGACGTCGAACCGCACGGTGTGCACCCCGGCGATCCCTACGAACTGCTCAAGGCGCTGGCCGAGAAGATGGACTTCAAGCGGCCGCCTGCACGGGTGCTCGTCGACATCGTCCGTTCCATCGGCTTCGAGCATCTCAAGCCGATCGCCCCGCCGCCGCAGGAGGCACTGCCCCGCTGGCGCCGGATGGCAGAAGGCTTGCGACACAGCCGGATTCGTGACGCCGAGGCGATCCACCATCACTACGACGTTTCCAACGCTTTCTACGAGTGGGTGCTTGGCCCATCGATGACCTACACCTGCGCCTGCTACCCGCATCCGGACGCGACGCTGGAGGAGGCGCAGGAGTACAAATACCGGCTGGTGTTCGAGAAGCTGCGGCTGAAGCCGGGCGACCGACTGCTCGACGTCGGCTGCGGCTGGGGCGGCATGGTCCGCTACGCCGCCCGCCACGGAGTCAAGACGATCGGCGTCACGCTCTCCAAGGAACAGGCCGAGTGGGCGCAGAACGCGATCGAGGAACAGGGTCTGTCCGAACTCGCCGAGGTGCGCCACAGCGACTATCGCGACGTGCGTGAATCGGGTTTCGACGCGGTCTCGTCGATCGGGTTGACCGAGCACATCGGGGTGCACAACTACCCGGCGTACTTCCGGTTCCTCAAGTCGAAGATGCGCAACGGCGCACTGCTGCTCAACCACTGCATCACCCGCCACGACAACCGGTCGGGCGCGGCCGCGGGCGGCTTCATCGACCGCTACGTGTTCCCCGACGGCGAGCTGACCGGCTCCGGCCGCATCATCACCGAGGCGCAGGACGTCGGCCTCGAGGTGATCCACGAGGAGAACCTGCGCAACCACTACGCACTGACACTGCGTGACTGGTGCCGCAACCTCGTCGAGCACTGGGACGAAGCCGTCGCGGAGGTCGGCCTGCCCACCGCGAAGGTATGGGGGCTGTACATGGCCGGGTCGCGAGTCGGCTTCGAGACCAACGTCGTTCAGCTGCACCAGGTGCTGGCCGTCAAGCTGGACTCGCACGGCAACGACGGCGGGCTCCCGCTGCGCCCGTGGTGGACGCCCTAGCTACCAGTTGGTACCACGGACGGTCGAGAGCACGAAGCCGTGCTCGCCCGTCCGGCAGGACATCGAACCCTGATAGCCCCTTCGACATTTCGCGCCGCCGTTCTCCAACTGACGGCCTTCCGGCAGCACGTCGACCTCGCGCGAGAACGTGGGAGTGAGCGAGAAGCGGTAGCTCGCCGGTTCCGCAGCGGTGGCGACGGTCTGATTGGTACCAGGCGGCGGATAGGTGGCGAACACCGACGGGTACGCACCGGGATTCGGAACACGGTCGCAGCCGACCGTCCCGTCGGGTCCGATGCCGCAGCCGAAGTAATCGTGGAAATCGCGGGGCTTCCCACCGAAGTCGACGACGAAGTAGACCCAACCCGGATCCGCTTCGGTGGTGTAGTTGCCCTCGGCCAGCGGGTAGTCCGGGCCCTCGGGCCCAGGCGGCTGGGCGGCCGCCGTGGGCGCGACGATCAACATTCCGACAAGGGCGGCGAGGCATATGGTCTTCACGCCCACCATCTTTCGCCTGCGGGTTCAAACAATTCTCAAATCGCCGGAAAGCACTCACCGAACGGGGGCTCTGCCAGTACCTGTATCACCAGTGTCTTCCTGCTGCCGGGAAGCGCAGCCTAACCTGCTGTGACGGGTTCGCTGCCGAACGCGGGACCACCCAGCGGAATGATGGAAGGCTACGCATGTCTGACCACCAATTCACCACGCATACAGGACTTTTCGATCTGACGGGGAAAACCGCCCTCGTCACCGGCGGTACACGGGGGATCGGGAAGATGATAGCTCGCGGCCTTCTCCAAGCAGGCGCCCGCGTGATCGTCAGCTCGAGCAGGGCAGACGCTTGCGCGGAGGCACAACATCTGCTTTCCGAGTACGGCGAGGTACAGGCGATCCCTGCCGACCTGTCCAGACACGACGAGTGTCAGCGTCTCGCCGACCTCGTCAACATCGACTCCGACCACCTGGACATCCTCGTCAACAATGCGGGAGCGATGTGGCGTGAGCCGCTGGCGACATTCCCTGACGAGGCATGGGATACCGTCATCGACCTCAACCTGAAAGCACCGTTCTGGCTGGTGCAGGCGCTGCTACCTGCGCTTCGCAGGGCAGGCACCGCCGACGATCCCGCGCGAATCATCAACATCGGCAGCATCGCCGCCATCCACGTCGCGCAGTCACCCAACTACTCGTACGCCAGCAGCAAAGCAGGGCTGCATCAGCTCACCAGAGTGCTCGCCAGAGAACTGGGCCCACAGCACGTGACGGTCAATGCGGTTGCGCCAGGACCGTTCCCGTCTCAGATGATGGCGACCACGCTCGATGCGATGGGTGAGACGATCGCGGCGTCGGCCCCGCTGCGCCGGCTCGGCCGCGACGACGACATGGCGGGCGTCGCCGTGTTCCTTGCCAGCCGGGCCGGGGCCTATTTGACGGGCGCTATCGTCCCGGTTGACGGCGGCATAGCCACCACCGCATCGGGCACGTGAGCCATCGGGGCACCCGCAGGACCTCCCTTCATGTGCGGACAGCGCCTACGGTGAGGAAATGGACATGACGGATTTGCGCACCGAGATCCGGGAGTTTCTCAGCTCGCGTCGCGCCCGCATCGCACCGGAGCAGACGACCCTGCCGGCCTACAGCGGCAACCGCCGGGTCAAGGGTCTACGCCGCGAAGAGGTAGCCCTGCTGGCAGGGATATCCGTCGACTACTACGTGCGAATCGAGCGCGGCGGCCTCGCGGGAGCCTCCCCCGGCGTGCTCGATGCGGTGTCTTCCGCCTTGCAGCTCGACGAGGCGGAACGCGACCACCTGTTCCATCTCGCGCGTCAATCCGGGAGACCCGGCGGCACGCCCCGTCGCAAGGTTGAGGTAACGGTGCGCCCCGCGCTACAACAGGTACTTGACGCCATCACCGATGCACCTGCATGGATCCGCAACGCACGCTTCGACATGCTCGCCATGAATCAACTTGCCCGCACGCTGTATTCACCGGTGCTGGCCGGCAGACGACGGCCCGCGAACATAGCGCGGTTCGTGTATCTGGATCCCGAACCGGCAAGAACTCTCTTCGTCGATTACGACCAAATCGTTCGTGACATCGCCGCAAAGCTACGCATGGAAGCCGGCCGCAATCCGCATGACCACGAGCTCATCGCCCTAGTCGGCGAACTATCAACGCGCAGTGAGCTATTCCGGCAGCGATGGGCATCTCATGATGTGCGGGTGCTGCGGTCCGGACGCAAGCGTGTGAACCACCCGATCGTCGGCCGGCTCGATTTGGACTATGAGTCCATGGAACTGGCCGGCGAACACGACCTGCACCTCAACATCTACACCGCACCCGCGGGCACTCCGACCGCTGACGGTCTGGCCGTCCTTGCCTCGTGGGCGGCCAGTCAAGAGACTCTCGCGCCCCAGCTTCTACTGCCCAACGGATAGGCCGACTTTGTGGTGTGTGCCAGGTCTCTAGCCTTCGATCTTGCGCGCTCCCAGCTCGGTCTGCAGGAGCTCGAGGGCGGCTTCCTCCGGATCGCGGCGCGCAACCTCTGACGTGTCGTTGCCGGCCTCGGCCAGCATGTCCTCCTCGTCGTCGTCGCGCTGCGGCGCAGCGGGGGCGACGGGATCGGCCGGTCGAGGGGCGGCCGCCGGCGCCGCGGCGCCTGCTTCGCACCGAATCTTCCAGTCCACGCCGAGCGCGTCCTTGAGCGCCTCGCGGATTACATCGGAATTCCGTTGTTCCACAAGCCGTTTCGCCAGCGGCGCGGACTCGTGACTGAGCACAAGGGTGTCACCCTCGACGGCAAGGACGATCGCGCCCGCGAGCATCACGTCGATGGTGCGGCTGCGCTGACGCACCTTCTCGCGAACCGTCGGCCACATGCTGCGCACCGAGGCGGCGCTGAGTTCGCCCGTGACCGACGGCACCGGCGGCGCTTCGACCACCGGATCGGACGGTGGCTGCACCGGCGGCGGTGACGGCGGCGGTTCGACCTCCGCCTTGGGCACCGGCTGGGGCTCGGGCTTGGGCTCTGGCTTCGGCTCCGGCTTCGGTTCGGGCGCAGGTTCCGACGCCGGCGCAGCCTGGCTCTTGCGGGCGAACTGCTTCGGCGGCCCGCCAGGCACCGACGCCGCTGCTTCACCGGCCGGAATCGACATGTCCAGCCGCGTCTCGATGCGTTCGACGCGCTGCAGCATGGCCGCTTCGGTGTCGCTGGCCGACGGCAGCAGCAGCCGCGCGCACACCACCTCGAGCAGCAGCCGCGGCGCGGTGGCCCCGCGCATCTCGCCGAGTCCGGCGTGCACCACCTCGGCGTACCGAGTCAGCGTCGCGGTGCCGATCCGGGTGGCCTGCTCGCGCATCCGCTCCAGCACGTCCTCAGGCCCGTCGACCACACCGCGCGCGATCGCGTCGGGCACCGCCTGCAGCACGATCAGGTCGCGGAAACGCTCGAGCAGGTCGGTGGCGAACCGCCGCGGGTCGTGCCCGGCGTCGATGACCGCCTCGACCGCTCCGAACAGCGCTGCGGCGTCCCCCGCGGCCAGCGCATCGATCGCGACGTCGATCAGCGCCACGTCCGTCGCGCCGAGCAGCGCCAGCGCCCGCCGATACTCCACCTTGTTGGCTTCGGCGCCTGCCAGCAGCTGGTCCAGCACCGACAGCGTGTCGCGGGGCGACCCACCGCCTGCCCGAATCACCAAGGGGTACACCGCATCGTCGACCGACACGTCCTCGGAGGCGCAGATGCGTTCCAGCAGCGACCGCATGGTCCGCGGGGCCAGCAGCCGGAACGGGTAGTGGTGGGTGCGCGACCGGATGGTCGGCAGCACCTTCTCCGGCTCCGTCGTCGCGAACACGAAGATCAGGTGGTCCGGCGGCTCCTCGACGATCTTGAGCAGCGCGTTGAAGCCGGCCGTGGTGACCATGTGCGCTTCGTCGACGATGAAGATGCGGTAGCGCGACTGCGCGGGCGCATAGAAGGCGCGGTCGCGAAGCTCACGGGTGTCGTCGACGCCGCCGTGGCTGGCCGCGTCGAGTTCAGTGACGTCGACGCTGCCGCCACCATTCGGGGCCAGCGCCACACAGGAGTCGCACACCCCGCACGGCGTTGGCGTCGGGCCCTGCTCGCAGTTCAGCGAACGGGCGAGGATGCGCGCCGACGACGTCTTGCCGCAGCCCCGCGGTCCCGAGAACAGGTAGGCGTGGTTGATGCGGCCCGCGGCCAGCGCGGTGGAGAGCGGTTCGGTGACGTGCTCCTGGCCAACCACGTCGGCGAATGTTGCCGGTCGGTACTTCCGGTAGAGCGCCACGCTCAGCAGGCTACCGGCGGTGGGGGACAGACACAGCCGCGTGGGCCGATCACTGCTTGAGTAGCGACTCGGTCGCCGACAGCAGCGCGCAGGTGGCAAGGCCGTCGATCGCGTCGCGCAGCTCGGGCAGCCCTGGGAACGACGGCGCGATCCGGATGTTCTTGTCCTCCGGGTCTTTTCGGTATGGGAATGCCGACCCCGCCTCGGTGACGGCGATGCCCGCGTCCTTGGCAAGCGCCACGGTCCGCTTGGCGGTGCCCGGCAAGACGTCGAGGTTGACGAAGTAGCCGCCCTTGGGATCGGTCCACGACGCGACCTTCGACTCACCGAGCCGGTCGTCGAGTATCTCCTGTACCAGCGCGAACTTCGGCGCCAGCAGCGCCTGGTGGCGCTGCATCTGCAGGCGCACCCCGTCGGCGTCGCCGAAGAACCTCAGGTGCCGCAGCTGGTTCACCTTGTCAGGGCCGATGGATTTCTTGCCTGCGTACTGCAGGTACCACGCGATGTTGCCCAGCGAGCCGCCGAAGAAGCTGACTCCGGCGCCCGCGAACGTGATCTTCGACGTCGAAGAGAACACCAAGGGCCGGTTCGGGTTGCCCGCCGCCTCGGCCAGCCCGAGGACGTCGACCTGCTGCACGAAGTCATGCGTCAGCGTGTGGACGGGGTAGGCGTTGTCCCAGATCAGCCTGAAATCGTTTGCCGCCGTGCGCATTTGCACCAGCCTGCGGACGGTCTCCCAGGAATAGGTCACGCCGGTCGGGTTCGAGTAGACCGGCACACACCACATGCCCTTGATGCCCGGATCGGCGGCGACAAGCTCCTCGATCAGGTCAACGTCAGGGCCGTCCTCGCGCATGGGCACCAGGATCATCTCGATGCCGAGGGTCTCGGTGATCGCGAAGTGCCGGTCATACCCGGGCGACGGACAGAGGAATTTGACGGCGGGCTCCTTGATCCACGGCTGGGTGGAGTCG
>DATJIX010000012.1:0-13462 GCA_035492865.1 Mycobacterium sp.
AGCTTGCCGACGGCCGTGGACCCGGTGAACGAGATCATGTCGACCCGTGGATCGGTCCCCAGTAATCCGGCCACGTCGTTGGACGAGGTCGGCACGACGTTCACGACGCCGGGCGGAATGTCGGTGTGCTCGGCGATCAACCGGCCCAGTCTCGTCGCGTTCCACGGAGTGTTCGGATCGGGTTTGAGCACAACGGTATTGCCAGTGGCGAGGGCCGGACCGAGCTTGTTGAGGATGACCTCGATCGGGAAGTTGGACGGCGTGATCGCAGCGACGACGCCGACCGGCTCCTTGACGACGGTGCGCACATTGCGGTCACCGAACAGTCCGCCGCCCTCGAGCGTGCGCTCCCATTCGAACTCGTCGATCAGCCGGCCGGGATAGCGCAGCCCGTCGGCAAGCGGCCACTCCAGTTGCGCCGATTGTGTCGTCATGGCGGGACAGCCGACCTCGGCGATCAGTTCCTCGCGCAAATTCTCCTTGTCGGCTTCGATCGCCGACTGCAGTTGCTCCAGGCAGCGTTTGCGCAGTGTGCGATTGGTCGACCAATCGGACTCGTCGAAAGCGCGCCGGGCCGCCGCGATCGCGCGGTCCATGTCCTGCGCGCCTGCGGACGCCGTGCGTCCCAGCTGCTGGCCGGTGGCGGGGCTGAGGTTGTCGAACTCTTCGCCAGTGGCGGCGTGCGCCAGGTCGCCGTCGATCAGCATCCGAGATTCGGCGCGCTTGGCTGCCCGGCTGCACAGCTCGACGCTGGTCTCGGTCCGTTCTACTCGATTCTCGGTGGAGCTCACCCTGCTACCTCGTACAATCGGACACTGCGGGACGATCAACTGTAAACATTACAGTAGTATTATTCAACAGGCTTCATCGGTGTGGAGAGGGCTGACTTGATCAAGGTGATGGAGGGCGTGCGCGTCCTCGAGGTTGCACAGTTCACGTTCGTTCCCGCGGCAGGGGCGATCCTCGCCGACTGGGGCGCAGACGTCATCAAGGTGGAGCATCCGGTGCGCGGTGACACCCAGCGCGGCTTCATCAACATGGGCGGCTTCCAGCTCGACCCCGCCCGGCACCCGTTGATCGAACATCCCAATCGCGGTAAGCGAAGCGTCGGCATCGACGTGTCCACTCCCGGTGGCCAGGAAGTGCTGTACGAGATCGCCAAGACCGCCGACGTGTTCTTGACGAACTACATGCCCGCACAACGACAGAAGAACAAGTTCGACCTCGAGCACATTCGCGCCGTGAACCCGAACATCATCTACGCGCGTGGCAGCGCCTACGGCGACAAGGGTCCGGAACGGGATACCGGCGGCTTCGACGGCACCGCGTTCTGGACACGCAGCGGCGTCGGCCACGCGCTGACACCCGAGGAGCTGGGCGGCGCGCTGTCACAAGGCATTCCCGCATTCGGCGACTCGATCGGAGGAATGAACATCGCGGGCGGGATCTCCGCGGCGCTGTTTCATCGCGAGCGCACCGGAGAAGCGGTTGAGATCGACGTGTCTCTGCTGAGCACGGCGTGGTGGGCCGGCGGGGCCAGCATGACCCAGGGCATGGAGACCGGCGAGACGATGCGTTCGACGATGCCGGATTCAGCGGGCCCCACGGTCAACCCATTCATGGGCAACTACTTGACCTCCGACGGCGGCACGATCAACCTGTGCATCGTCAGCCCGACAGGCTACATCCGCGATGCGTTCGAGCACCTCGGCCTGCCGGAGCTGGCCGACGACCCGCGGTTCTCCGACGTGCTGCCGCTCATCGAGAATGCCGAGGCCGCAGTCAAACTCATCCGAGAGTCGATCCGCAGCAAGCCCTTCGAATACTGGCGTCAGCACCTCAAGACGATGAGGGGCCAGTGGGCGCCGTTCCAGAGCTTCATCGACCTCACCACCGACGAGCAGGCGATCGCCAACGACATGATCGTCGAGGTCGAGGCCGGCGACGGAAAGCCGTTCAAGGTGGTGCGCGGACCGGTCCAGTTCAACCACGAGCCACTCGAAACGACCCGCGCGCCCCAAGCGTCAGAGCACACGGAACTCGTGCTGATGGAGCTCGGCATCGAGTGGGACCGCATCGAGGCGCTCAAGGACGCCGGCGCCATCGCCTAACTACGCCGAGCGTGCGTGTCTGCCCCGCAACACGCCGCCAATTGCGTACATTCTGCGCACATTCGCGGGGGACGAGCGTGCGCGATGTGCACACGGAATGCGGCGTGTCCACGTACAGACACGCACGTTCGCGGTAGTTAAATGCGGTCGGCTTGTACTCGATCACCGTCCGACCATACTGTAATGGTTACAGTTACGCGCCGAATTCACCGCGACATCGACGGCTCGCGACGCTATAGCGTGAGCGAATGCGGTGGATCGTCGACGGCATGAATGTGATCGGGTCTCGCCCGGACGGGTGGTGGCGTGACCGTGGCCGCGCGATGGCCAGGTTGGTCGAACAACTGGAGCAGTGGGCGGTCGCCGAAGGCGCCGACGTGACCGTGGTATTCGAACGGCCGCCGTCGCCACCGATCGAGTCGGCGGTGATCGCGGTGGCCCACGCCCCTGAGCCGGCCCCGAACTCCGCCGACGATGAAATCGTCCGGCTTGTACATGCCGATCCCCGGCCCGACCAGATCCGCGTCGCGACCTCCGATCGCGCGCTTTCCGAACGCGTTCGGGTAGCCGGTGCGTCCGTCTTTCCGGCCGAACGCCTTCGCGGCCTCATCGACCCGCACTAGGCGCCACCCAGTGGGGATACTGTAATATTTACAGTTGCTGCCACCTGGGGCTGCTCACGAGGGGGATCGCCGCATGCAGAAGGCGCTGGCACCGGAGATTTCGACGGGCGAGATGTCTGAGGTGCTGCTGCCGCCTCACCGAGAACGACGCGGCGAAGCTGGAATTCGGCCAACAGGTCGAGCTGACCATGGTTCCGTTCACCGGACGACGATGGCACTGAGATCGTCACGTTCGCGTTCAAACCCGTCTAGAGAGGATTCGCCCAATGAACGACGTCGCCATCATCGGTGTGGGCCTGCACCCGTTCGGACGTTTCGAAGGCAAGTCTGCGATGGAGATGGGCGTCGACGCGATCTTTGCAGCGGTCGCTGATGCGGGTCTGCAATGGAGTGACATCCAATTCGCCACCGGCGGGAGCTGGACCGTCGCCAACCCCGACGCGATCGTCGGCATGGTCGGACTGACCGGCATCCCGTTCACGAACGTGTTCAACGCATGCGCCACTGCGGCCAGTGCCGCCAAGGCGTGCGCTGACGGAATCCGGTTGGGCGACTATGACATCGGGATCGCTATCGGCCTCGACAAGCATCCTCGCGGCGCCTTCACCGAGGATCCAGCGTTGGTTGGCATGCCGAGCTGGTACGCCGAAAACGGGCAATACCTGACCACGCAGTTCTTCGGCATGAAGGCCAACCGCTACCTGCACGACCACGGCATCTCGCAGGATGCGCTGGCCAAGGTGGCCGCGAAGAACTTTCGCAACGGAGCGTTGAATCCGAATGCGTTCCGGCGCAAGCCCATCAGCGAGGACGACATCCTCAACTCGACGATGCTGAACTATCCGCTCACCCAGTACATGTTCTGCGCGCCGGACGAGGGTGCCGCCGCGGTCGTCATGTGCCGGGCCGATATCGCACACCGCTACACCTCGAAACCGGTGTACTTGCGGGCGGTCGAGGTACGCACCCGACGCTACGGCGCGTACGAGGTGAACACGACGTTCGCTCCGGTCGACGAGGACGTTGCGCCGACGGTCTATGCGGCCAGGGCCGCGTTCGAAAAGGCCGGTGTGGCACCCGAAGACGTCGATGTCATTCAACTGCAGGACACCGACGCCGGCGCCGAGATCATCCACATGGCCGAGTGCGGCTTCTGTGCCGACGGCGAGCAGGAGAAGCTTTTGGTCGACGGCGCCACCCAAATCCATGGCGCGATGCCCATCAATACCGACGGCGGACTGATCGCCAACGGCGAGCCGATCGGCGCCTCAGGTTTGCGACAGATCCACGAACTGGTGCGCCAGCTGCGCGGCGAGGCGGGCGACCGCCAGGTCCGCGGCGAGCCGAAGGTCGGCTTCGCGCAGCTCTACGGTGCACCAGGCACCGCTGCGGCGACGGTCGTGACGTTATGACACCCAGTTCACCGGGGCGGCGCTGTCAGATCGGGCTGCGTGCAAAGATGACGGCTCCTGGGACGTCCTCGTCTGGCCTGATAACCAGTTCGGCCTCGATCGTGAACCCAGCATCCCGAAGCCAGGCCGCGACCCTGCTCGGCGGCCGGTGGTAACTGTCGACATTGATCGAGCGACCCGTGTAGCCCTCTGACGTGTGTTGTGTTTCGTCACCGACATGAAACCCGACGAGCAGCGGACACCCTGGACGCAACACTCGGCAGAACTGTTCGAACACACCTGGCACGGCGTGGTCGGGCACGTGGATCACCGACCAAAACGCGACCACGCCGGCAACGGAGTTGTCCGCCAGGGCGAGGTCGGTCATCGTCCCGACCTCGAAGCGTAGGTCAGGGTGATCCTGCCGCGCGATTGCGATCATCTCGGGTGACAGGTCGATGCCGAATGCATCCACTCCGGCGTCATGGAGGTAGCGAGTGACGTACCCCGTCCCGCAACCGACATCGGCGACTGGTCCACCCCCGACGTCGTGGACCAGCTCCGCGAACATCGCCAGACTCACGCGCAGATAAGGCTTTTCGCCAAGTAGCCCGCGTACCTTCTCGGCATATCCGGAGGCGTCGGTGTCGTAGGAGGAGCGGGTTTCGGACAGCCAGGTGTCTCGCATGGACACATGGTAGTCAGTCGCCGGCCGTGTCTACCTTCTTGCGTCTGCGCGCGCTACGAGGCCTTCTTCTGCGCAGGCGGCGCGTACGCGGGCTTGCCGAGCCCGAGCACGTACTGCGCGATCATGTTGCGGAACACCTCCAGCGTCCCGCCGTAGATGCCGACCAGCGGCGCGAAACGGTACACATATTCCGCTGCGCCGTCGTCGGCGGCGCCGTCGGTACCCGCCGGAAGTGTCGACGCGGTGCCCAGGATGTCCATCAGATCCGGCGAGATGTCCCGCATCGTCTGAGCCAGCGCCACCCGGCCGAAGATGGTCGACGCCGACAGCGACGCTTCCATCCGAGCGACACTGCGGCCCAACCGGTATGCCACCGAACTGTCGTCGATCAGGCGGCGGCCGTTGGGATCCGGCTCGGCGACCTTCGCCGCGGCCGTGTCGACCGCGGCGGCCATGAAACCGGCCTGATGCATCATGATCGACACATCCTGCAGGCCGTCCACGGCGGCATCCACCGCACCGTGCTCGACGTTGAGCGGTTCGCGCACCACCGTCCAACCGTCGTTCACCGCGCCGAGCCGGTACTTGTCGTCAACGCGGACGTCGCTGTAATAAACGATGTTGGTCCGGTCACCGTCGACGGTGCGGACCCCCTGAATCTCGATGCCCGGCGAATCGAGCGGGACCAGGAACATGGTCAGGCTCTTGTGCTTCGGCGCGTCCGGGTCGGTGTTCGTGATCAGGAACACGTACTGGCAGTTGTGCGCGCCGGTGGTGAACATCTTGGAGCCATTGATAACCCAGCCTTCCCCGTCGCGCACCGCACGGGTCTTGCAGGTCGCGACGTCCGAGCCGCCCTCCGGCTCGGTGTAGCCGAGGCACAACCGGACATGGCCGCTGAACACGCGTGGCATCACCTCGGCCTTCAGTTCTGCTGAGCCGAATTTCTCCACGGACCGTGCGATCATCGCGGTGGTGCCCGACGTCACCCACGGCACGTGCGCCCGCCGCTTCTCCAGTTCCCAGATCCGCCGGCGCACTCGGTCGAAACCACCCTCGGGCTCCGGCTTCCACTCCTTGGCCAGATAGCCCGCGGCGCCAAGCGCGAGGTGCACGCCCTCATCGAAGTTGTCGCCGGTCTCGCGATCGCGGCGGATGACGTCCTCGGTGACGTGCGTGCGCAGAAAACCGCGTGCTTCGTCGAGGAAAGCCTGCTCGTCCTCGGACAGCTGAACACGTGAGAAATCCACTTATGCGCCCTTTCCTGAACCACTTTCGCGGGCCGCGACGATCTCCGCGATGTATTTCGCGCTCGCGCCAGGGTCACCGCCGGCGAGCGACCATCCGCGTGCGCGCACCAGATACGCGGTTGCGGCCGCCTCCGCCGAGACACCGAGGCCACCCTGGACGTGCACACACATCGTTGCGGCCTTCGATGCCTCCTCGGCCATGAACACGAACGCCGACGGCGCCAACTCCGCCCGCTCGTCGGGCTCGTTGTCCAGGAACCACGCGGCGCGGCGGGCCAGATTGCGGCCGCCCTGCACCGTGATCGCGATGTTGGCCAGCGGATGCGAGATGCCCTGCAGTGTCGAGATCGGCACACCGAGCGTGTAGCGCGACTTGGCGAACTCCGCGGCGATGGTCAGCGTCTCCTCGACAAGGCCCACCAATGCCGCCGCGATGAGCACCCGCCATTCGTCAAGCGCGCGTTGGTATTCCGCCAACGCCTCGGCGCCGCTGGCCAACACGGTGCGGCCGTCGGCGGTAGCCGGGTCGACCCACGCCATCGGCAGTCGGCCGATGTTGTCGACCTTCGCCGGGCGGGTGCCGAACGTCAGCCGCACGATGTCGTCCCCGTCGCGCACCATGATTTGATCGGCGATCGAGCCCGTGGGGATCAGCCTGACACCGGACACGTTGTCGTGCTGGGGATCGAACGCGGCGAGCTGCTTGCCGTTGACGATGTCAGCCTCCAGCGCGCCGAGACGCGCGAGCAGCCGCGCCGCACACACATGGTCGATCCACGGCACCGGCGCGAGCGAGCGACCGATCTCCTCCGCCACCAGGGTGAGGTCGACGAGTGTCGCCCCGTCGCCGCCGACGGATTCCGGCAGCGCCATCGTCGTCGCGCCCATGGCGCACAAGCGTTCCCACAGGCTCTTGTCGAATCCCGATTCTTCTGCGGCCCGCACCGTTTCGATCGGACAGTGCGTCTTGAAGAAGTCCTTGTAGGCAGCCTGAAGCGCCTCGTGGTCCTCCGAGAGGCTGTAGTCGAGTCTGCGCAGTTCGTATCGATCCATCAGTTCTCCTGTGTGGTGCCGCCGAAGAAGAAATCGTTCGCGTTGTTGTAGAGGTAGTTGTCGAGCACATCGGCGGGTAGCTCCAGCGCACGCGCCTCGGGAACGACGCGGCGCATCTTGAGTACCGGCCAGTCCGACGCGTAGATCACCTTGTTGGATCCGCGGGTTCGCATGTAGTGCAGGAGACTGTCCGGCAATCGCTTCGGCGACCATGCCGACGTCATCAGCCGCAGGTTCTGGTATTTGATCATCAGCCGGATCGCGACGTCCCACCATGGGTCGGCGCCGTGGATCATGCACAGCTTGAGTTCGGGGAACCGCACACAGACCCGGTCGAGATGGATTGGGTTCTGCACCTCTCCGGGAATCGGCGGCCCGGGGATGCCGGTATTGATGCACAGCGGCAGCTCGAGCTCAGCGCACTTGGTGTAGAGCGGGTAGTAAACGGCGTCACTTGGCGGGTACTGGCCGTCCCCCCAAAAGCTCGGGCCGACAACGGCATAGGCGACCGGCAGATCCTTGGCGACCGCTGCGAGTTCCCTCAGCGCAGGCATCGGCCGCAGCAGGTTGACGCCCCCCATCGCCAGCGCGAACCGGTCCGGCTTCGCTTCGACGAACTTGCGCGCGGTCACCGACGGCTTGGCGAGATTGTCCATCAGGATGGCCTTCGCGACGCCTTGCTCGTCCATCTCATCGAGCAGCTCGGACAGGTCAACCGGCGCGAACATCGATTCCGGGCCCTTGAAGTAATCGTCGCGTACCTTGAGCATCCAGGTCGGCTGCTTTTCGGTCTCGCCGAAGTGCACGTTGACCAGACAGTCGATGGCTTTGTTGGTCATGTCAACGACTCCTGTTGCATGGCAGTTCGTTTCGCCCACCGGTAGTCGGGTTTGCCGTTACCCAACCGGTGCACCTGCTCGACGAAGATGAATGCCTTCGGCGCCTTGAACCGCGCGAGTTGCGAGGTGCAGAGTGCGTGAAGCGGCTCATGGGTCACCGCTTCGCCGTCGCACAGCGCCACCAGAGCGACGAGTTCCTGCCCCCAGCGTTCGCTCGGCCTGCCCACCACCAACGCGTCTGCGACCCCGGGGTGCGCGCGCAGCACTTCCTCGACCTCCTCCACGAACACCTTCTCGCCGCCGGTGTTGACGACAAGCGAATCGCGGCCGAACAGGTTCAGCGTGCCATCGGGTGCCAATGAGCCCCGATCGCCCGAGATGACCACACGCTTTCCGTCGACGACGGGAAATGTCTTACGCGTGGCGGCCTCGTCGTCGAAGTAGCCCAGCGGGATTCGGCCGGCCCGTGCCACGAAACCGATCTCGGCCTCGCCGGGCTGCAGGAACCGGCTGTAGTCCTCGGAGAGGACCAGCGCTCCCTCCCGAAGCTCGAATGTATCCTTCTCGTCACCATGCTGGCTGCGCCCGAAGCCGACGTTGCCCGTCTCCGACGATCCGTATCCGTTGATCAAGGTGATCTGTGGCAGCAATTCCAGCAGTGCGCGTTGGTATTTCGGATTGGTCGCCGCTCCCCCGGTACCGATCGCGAACATCGTCGACAAGTCATAGGTGCCCCGTCGCAGCTCCTCCACCAGTGGCCCGGCGTAGGCGTCGCCGACCATGGTCATCATGCCGACCTTCTCGCGCTCCGCCATTTCGAGAACCGCGGGAGGCTCGAATTTCGTTCTGTCGTAGAGCACCACCGGCAGGCCGTTGAGAAGCGCCGCGAACGCCGTCCACATTCCGGCTGCGTGCATCAGGGGCGAAACGGCGAACCAGGGCTGCCCGCCGTGGCGCACCTTCGCCTGTATCTCGGCGACGGATTCGTGGTCCGCGCCATTCATCGACACGACGTACGTGTCACCCTGTCGCCACATCACACCCTTGGGCCTGCCGGTCGTCCCGCCAGTGCACACCATCATCACGTCGTCGGGCGACGGCGTGACGGCCTGGTCGATATCCCCCTGCGCCAAAGCGTCTTCCAGCGTGGTCGCCCCTGGCAGCTCCGGCGCATCGCTGCCGTCGTCGACTGAGATCAGCAGATCGGCCGGGGCGGGAGGAAGAACGTCGGCGAACTTCGGGCCGAACGATTTGTGGTAGATGACCGCACGCGGCCGCAGGTAGTCGAAGAGTTCGGCGACTTCGCGTGGCGAGTAGTTGTAGTTGACGTTGGCAGGAACCGTGCGGGCTTTCAGACAACCGATGACCGCGTCGGGATAAAGGTCGTTGTGCATGAGAAGCGCGACGCGATCCTGTCCGCATTCCCAATTCTCGAGCTCGCTGCGCTCGCGGTGGACGCCGAATCCCTTGGCGGATAGGAAGTTGGCCAGCCGTCGGGTGCGGTCGGCCGACTCCGCGAACGTACTTCGGCGCGCACCGCACACGGTCATCAGCCGGTCGGGGACCGCTTCAGCGATGGCGTCGAGAACGCCCCCGAGAGTCCACTCGCTCATAAGCAGCCTATGCCGATACCTTGACGCCAAGGAGCTCCAAGGCATTGTCGCGCATGACCTTTCGAGTGTCTTCGGCGCTGAACTCGGGGAACTGCGGGATGTCTGCGGTGAACGACATCGGATCTGCCAGCCCCTCGCCGTGCGGCCAGTCGGAGCCGAACAGAATCTTGTCCACACCGATGGTCTCGGCCAGCAGCTTCACGTCGTCCTCGTAATACGGGGCGATCCAGACGTTGTTCCTCAGCTGCTCGACCGGGTCTTCCTTGAAGTGATACGGCGCGGTGTTGGCGGCCTTCTTTAGCCGCTTGATCAAGCGGTAGACGAAGTACGAGCCGTTCTCGATGCTGGCGACCTTCAACTTCGGATGGCGGGTGAACACCTGGTGCACGATCATCGATGCCATCGTGTCGTGGATCGCCCTGTCGTCGAGCAGGATCTGGTCGAGCGGGTCCTTCTTGCCGAACCCTTCGAACGTTCCCTTGCCACCCCACAGCGCCGCGATCGCGAGATAGCCGCTGTCGGACAGATGGAATCCGACCGGAACCCCGGCCTCCGCCAACCGCGCCCACACCGGGTCGTGCAGCGGATCGCCCAACGACCGGGGCTTGACCACTCCCGGTACCGGTGCAGGCCGCACCAGCACCATCTTCGCCCCTGCCGCCAGGACGAACTCGACCTCCTCGACGGCCTTATCCGGGTCGGCAAGCGAAATGATCGGCGCCGAAATGATCCTGTGGTCGGGTCGGTCGAAACCCCAATCCTCGTCGAGCCAGAGGTTGAAGGCGTGGACTGTCGCCATGGTCGCCTCGATGTCATGCTTGAGCGCCTCCTCGACGCCGCAGGCGAACGTCGGCAGCATGAACACCGTCTCGAGGTTCTGACGGTCGAGCACCTTCACGCGCGCATCGCGATTCTGATACTCGGGATGGTCGGCCATGCGGTCGACCTTCATCAACGAGGCCGGGTCGACGCCCTCGGGGATCTCGCCGCGGAACAGCAAGTCGAGGCAGCCCGGTTCGATGATGGGGTCGAACGTCGGATTCGGAATGAAGTGGTTGACGACCTCACCCATCACGGCCAGCGTGCGCTTGCCGTCGGCGACCATCTGCACACCGCGGCGCTTGAACTCCTTGGGCAGGTGTCGGGTGCAGGAGTCGATCGTCTCGTAGTAGTGGTTGTCGACGTCGATCGCCTTGTAATCCAATGTTGGATGCGCGATCCGCTGCGCTACTCGCTCTGCTGTCATGGCGTCTCCTCCTTCAGCGGCGGAAAGTTGGGCGGGCGCTTCTCGAAGAAGCTCGTGATGCCCTCGATGAAGTCGGGGCGGCGCATCGACTCGTGCATCAGCTTCTCGGCGCGGTCGCTGGCCTCGAAGACATCGCGCATGGTGTCTGCGTACACCTGTTGCTTGATGACCGCTAGAGAACTGGGCGCACAATTAGCGGCGATGTCCTCGGCGTACGCGATCGCCCGAGGCAACAATTCGTCGGGTGGCACGACTTCCTTGACAAGGCCGAGTTCGGCGGCCTCCTCGGCAAGGAACACCCTGCCGCTCAGCAAGAGATCCAGCGCGGCGCCCCAGCCGATAACCCGCGGCAGGATCCACGAGATGCCGTATTCGGCGATCAGCCCGCGCCGCGCGAACGACGTCGTGAACTTGGCCCCCTCGGCCGCGAACCGGACGTCGCAGACCAGCGCCATCGTCAGACCCATGCCTGCGCAGGCGCCGTTGATCGCGGCGACGACGGGCTTGCGCATGGTCATCACGTGGTGTGGATGGCGGGAGCCGACCAGCTTGCTGACGTCGGTCCCGCCCGCGGCGTCGACGGTGGCATCGCTGATCGAGGTCAGGCTGCCCATGTCCGCACCCGCGCAGAATGCACGCCCGCTACCGGTCACCACGATGGCCCGGACATCGGGGTCGGCCTCGGCATCGTCGAGCCGTTCGTAGAACGTGGTGGCGAGGCCGCCGCCCCAGCCGTTCATCCGGTCGGGCCGATTGAGGGTCAACACCGCGACGCCGGTGTCGCGAACCTCGTAAAGGACCGGGGCGGTGTCGCTGGTCGCGGGCTCGGGGACACTCACCCGGCGAACCTCCTCAGTAGCGGCTTCGAGCTCGATGTATCCCCATACTGTACACCTATCGGTAGTACCTTCCGCAAGCGGCCGCGCCCCTATTCCGCGACCAATCCGAAGCGCTGATAAGCCGCCCGGATCTGCGCTTTTCCTTCGTCGGGCAGGTCCGCCTGCGGAGGTCGCGAGTGCGGGTAGTCGCCGATCGGCAGGCCGAGCAACGATGCGGCGTATTTGAATGCGCCGCCCCAGTGTGTGAAGTAGTCCGGTCGACCCGGGTAGCAGGTGAACCACGAGCGCATGTCGACACCGAACTGATCCAGCCCGGACTTCTCCGCGTAGTCCATCGCCTCGATCAGCCGGTCGTTCCACACCAGCTCCCAATACTCGGAAATGATTGGCTGTTGCGGAGTTTCGTACAGATAGCCTGCCGTGCCCAGCTGCGCGGGCCCGACGACGCCCGCGCGCAGCCAGCCTGCGCGATAGACGGTCAGATCGCACTCCCATATCACGAGGTTGGGCGCGAACTCGTGCAGCATGCGGCTTGCGGCTGGCCGGAACGCCCCTTCCTTGGTGGCACACACCGCAGGAATTTCGTCGTAAATACGCGCACTTTCGGCGGGAGTCAGCACGTATCCGGACGACGGCGAGTTGAACATCCCAAGTGCGATGTCGGTGCGATCGGCGATGTAGCGAAAGAATTTGAGTACGCCCTCGCCGCCGTGTACCTCCATCATCGGCGTCTGGATGTAGACGATGTCGGCGCCCGCCTGTTGTGCATGCCGCGTCAGTTCCAGACAGTCCTTGGCCGACATCGCGGCGGTACACGCCTGCACGACGACGTCGGGGTCGGCGGCGCGGCCTTCCTCAATCGCCACCTCCAACAAGCGCTTTCGCTCATCGAGCGTCAAGGACCAGAACTCCGCAATGCCGCTGGTGCACCACAGCATCGGATGATGCAACTCTCCGACGCAGTAGCGCACCAGCGTCCGGTATGCGTCCCATTCGATGTCGTCGCCGTCGTCACCGCAGAACGGCGTGTAGAGGCTGTTGCCGATTCCGCGCAGTGTCGTGTGGGCCCACTCGCGAGCTTGCTTGGCGGTCGCCATAATTCACTCCCTAGGTGAAGTCACTGCCGCCGTCGACGTTGATGTTGGCGCCGGTCATGTACGAGTTGCGCTTGGATGCGAGAAACGCGACGACAGGTCCGATCTCCTCGGGCTTGCCGGCGCGCGGCAGATGCGCCGGATGCCCGAAGTGCTTGTCAATAGCGGACATCAGCGCATAGGGATCCGTGCCGTCGACGCCCACCGACTCCGCCCAGCCGCGCAGCGCCTCGGACGCGACGCTGCCCGGCGAGACGACGTTGACCATGATCTCGTCCTTGGCCAGCAGCAGCGACAGGTTCTTGGAAATGCTTGTCAGCGCCGCCTTGGCTGCCGTGTACGCGGGCAGGATGACGGTCTGGCGCTGCGTCGAATGCGCCGAGAAGTTGACGATGCGCGCCCATTTCGCCCTGCGGAGCATCGGCAGCGCCGACCGCACGCAATGCACCATGCCCATCACGCCGTCGTCGAAGGCCTCCCGCCACTGCTCGTCGGTGAGCTCTTCGAATGTGCCGCGCGTGCCAGGGCCGACGGCATTGATGAGCGCATTGAGCTCGCCGTCCCAACGCTTGCCGAGTTCGTCGAAGACGCGACGGACTTGATCGGCGTCGGTGGTGTCGGCGACCAATCCGAGCGCATCGGGACTTCCGAGATCGGTCAACTCCTTCGCCGCGCGCTCGAGGACATCCTTCGTCCGGCCGACGACGGCCACCCG
>DATJIX010000013.1:0-4585 GCA_035492865.1 Mycobacterium sp.
CCGGGCGCCGGACCCAACTGGCTGTTCATCGACGTACCCGACGACAAGGTGGTGAAGAACCGCATCCACCTCGACTTCCGTCCCGACGATCAGCAGGTCGAGGTCGACCGTGTGATCGGGCTTGGCGCGCGCCATGTCGACATCGGTCAGGGTGAGCAGACCTGGGTGGTGCTCGCCGACCCCGAGGGCAACGAGTTCTGCATCCTCGCGCCGAACGATTGATGTCCCCAGTACCGCGCGTGCTGACCGTGCTGTCGGCCATGCTCGCCGCCGGGTGCGCCACAGTCGTGCCGATCGAACCCGTGTCCACCACGGAACCGACGTCACCGCCGGCGCCGCTCACCATCGGCCCCGCCGCCATCGACACCTATGGCGGATGGATTCCCGACGGCCAGACGCTGAGCCCGTTCGACATGTCGAACCCCGCGATAGCCAACCTCGACCCGGCGTTGCTCACCGCCGTTCAGAATGCAGCACGTGCGGCGGCGGATCAGGGGATCGACGTGAGGATCAACTCGGGTTGGCGGTCAACGGGGTTCCAACAACGGCTGTTCGACGACGCCGTCCGCACGTACGGCAGCGCGGACATCGCGCGACAGTTCGTCGCATCTCCCGAGGTGTCCAAACATGTTGTCGGCCAAGCCGTTGACATCGCTCCCGTCGACGCCGACAAATGGCTGATCCGCAACGGGATCCCATTCGGTCTCTGCCAGATCTACGCGAACGAGATCTGGCACTTCGAATTGGCGGTCGATTCGCAGGGCAACTGCCCGCCGCTGAGACCGAATGCGGCCGGTTAGGCCGTAGCCGGAAACGCCTTGCGAGACAGCAGAACAACCGCAAGGCCGACACCTATCAGTGCCGCGCCCATCCACGGTAGCGCCGACAGTCCCGCCATGTGGAGCAAGCCCGCGCCGATCGCCGCGCCGCCGGCTATGCCCGCGTTGGCGGTCGCGTTCACCCACGCGCCTGCCAGTTCCGGCGACACCGCGTGGGTACGCACCGCGCACGCTTGGTAGATCGACGGCAGACCGCCGAACGCACCGTTCCAGATGGCCGTCGCGACCACCACTGCGACGAGGGTCGGCCACGTCGCGCCCAGCACCACGACTGCGGCGACGACTGTCGCGAGCACCACCACCGCCGCCCGTCGCGGGCTTCGGTCCAGGTGCCTACTCACCCACCACAGCGAGATCAGACCGCACGCACCGCACACCAACAGGATCGGGCCGACGAACACCGGCCTGACTCCACTGGACAGCAGCAGCACGCTGACGAACGTGTACACCGTGAACTGCCCGAGGAACGAGAACAGGTTCGACGCGGATACCGCGGCGAGCGCCCGGCGGCCAGTCGCCACGGAATCGCCCCGCGGCGGTTCGTGATTCACACCCGGAAGCAGTTTGTTCACGAGAACGAGCGTGAGGACAGACAGCGCGGCCAGAAGCACGAAGGACGCCCGCCAGCCCGCCGCTGTGCCCAGCGACGTCGACAAGGGCACACCGAGGACCATGCCTGCCGAGGCGCCGCCGCCGGCCAGCGCGAGCGCGCGACCGACGTGGGCGCGCGATACCAGCCGTGGGGCGTATCCGATCATCAACGAGAAGAACAGCGCGTGTGTCACGCCACCGATCGCGCGGCCCGCGGCGACAACGGCGAATGTCGGTGCCGCCGCGACCAGCGCATTGCTCACCGCGTAACCCAGCAGGGTTGCCAGCAGCAGCGGCTTGCGCGGGAAGCGGGACGTCGCAAGGGTCAGTGGCACCGCAAGCGCGGCGACCATCACCGCATACAGGCTCACCAACAGGCCGGTGATCGAATCGGACACCCCGAACGCTGCGCCGACGTCGGGCAGCAGTCCGACCAGCGACACCTCAGTGGTCACCGCAAGAAAGGACGCCAACGCGAGCGAGAGCAGTCCCGGCAGACTTTGGCGAAGTCCTTGTCCGGTAGTGCGATCGGCGGCCAGCGTCATGTGTGCCGAATATACTCTGCAGGCGAGTTTATTCAAATGGGATACTACCGGCGATGGCACAGGACCCGCGGCAAGCTCCGCAGATGCGCTGGCTGAGCGCCGCTCAGCTCATTGCGGTGGTGCGATCCGAGCCCGGCATCACGCGCGCCGCTGCCGCGCAGCGCATGGGGATCGGCAGTGGTGGGGCCGCCGAACTCGTCGCGCGGATGCGTCACGCGAATCTGCTCGACGAGACGCCCGCGCCTGCGCAGGGCCGCGGCAGGCCGACGACCGTGCTGGGTCCTCATGCAGATGGGCCGCTGGTGCTCGCGGCCGACCTGCGCGCGACCGACTGGCGTCTTGCTCTCGCCGGGATCGACGGGGTGCCGGATGTGGTGGCCCAGGCTGCGTATGCGGGCGAGGAGCTACAGCCTGCCCTTGCCCAGCTGGCCGACGCGATCGGCGCGATCTACCGACGAAAGTCGAAGCGGCTCAAGGCGATAGCCGTTTCGGTGGCGGGCACCGTCAGCGATGCGAAGCTGGTCCAGTTCACTTCTCGCGGCTGGAATGACGTCGACCTTTCCGTGTTGACCGACTCGATCCCAGATCGCGCAGACGTCAGGCTGCTGCTCGGCAATGACGCCACGCTGGCCGGGCTGGCCGAGGCCCGCACCGGTGCGGCTCGCGACGCGGCGACCGCACTGTATTTGATTGTCGCGCAAGGCATCGGCGGCGCCTTGGTGGTCAACGGCGAGACGCTGACAGGTGCACATGGCGCGGCTGGTGAATACGGCCATATCCCGTTCGGCGACCCGACGCTGGTGTGCCCGTGCGGTGCTCGCGGGTGCTGGGATCTCACCGTGGACGGACGCGCGTTGGCGCGGCACCGCGGCGATGAGCCGCCCGACGATCCCGTCGCGTATGTGCACGACCTGCTGGGTAAGCGAGATGCGCCGACCCGCCGGGCATTCGAGGCTGTGGCGGCGTCGCTGGGGCGCGGCGCGGGGGCGCTGGTGAACCTGCACGACCCCGAGGTCGTCACCCTCGGTGGCGTAGCCGCAGCACTGAGAGCCGCAGCGACGGAAGTGTTCGACGATGCGTATCGCGATGCGCTGATGGCATTCCGCAAGGACTCGCCGCCGCCGGTGCGCGACGCCGAACACGGCGAGGACGGGCCGCTGTACGGCGGGGTGGCGCTGGCCCTCGACCACGTCACGACCGCCGCCGGACTGGCCGATTGGGTTGACCGACAGCGGGTCTGACGTCGGCTAGTTCGCGTGCAGGGCTTCGTTGAGAGTGATGCCGGTGCCGTCGCGCTTGACGACCTCCACCGCCCCAGACAGCGAGTTGCGGCGGAACAGCAGGTTGTTGGCGCCAGACAGCTCGCGTGCCTTGACCGTGTTGCCGTCGGAGGTCTGCACCTTGGTCCCTGCGGTCACATAGAGGCCGGCCTCCACGACGCAGTCGTCGCCGAGCGATATGCCGAGCCCGGCGTTGGCGCCGAGCAGGCAGCGCTTGCCGACCGAGATGACCTGTGTGCCGCCGCCCGACAGCGTGCCCATGATCGACGCGCCACCGCCGACGTCGGAGCCGTCGCCGACGATCACACCCGCCGAGATGCGACCCTCGACCATCGAGCTGCCCAGCGTGCCCGCGTTGTAGTTGACGAAGCCCTCGTGCATGACGGTCGTGCCCGACGCCAGGTGCGCACCCAATCGGACCCGGTCGGCGTCGGCGATGCGCACGCCGGAGGGCACCACGTAGTCGACCATCCGCGGGAACTTGTCGATGCCGTAGACGGCCACCTGTCCGCGACGGCGCAGCCGCGCCCGAACCAGCTCGAAACCCTCCACCGCGCAGGGGCCGTAGTTCGTCCACACCACGTTGGTGAGGACGCCGAAGAAGCCGTCGGCATTGAGTCCGTGCGGGGCGACCAGCCGGTGCGACAGCAGATGCAGCCGCAGATAGGCGTCGTAGGCGTCGGTGGCCTTGTCCTCCAGCGACGCGATCGTCGTGCGTACGACAACGACCTCGACGCCGCGGTCCTCGTCGGTTCCGGTCAGCTCGGCCAGCTCGGCGGGCACCTCGGCGACCGACAGGCGCACGGTGCCCGTCGGACCATCGGCGCCGAGCTCCGGCGCGGGGAACCAGGTGTCGAGTACGGATCCGTCGGCGGCGATGGTCGCCAGGCCGACGCCTGCAGCAGATGTCACGTCGCCAAAGGCTACTCGACTAACCTCGAACCCTGTGGGCCTGGACTTGCACGGCGACCCTGTCGCGCTGACCGCGGCGCTGGTGGACATCCCCAGCGAATCGCGCCACGAACAGCGCATCGCCGATGAGATCGAGTCCGCCCTACGCGAGCAGACCACCGGCTTCGAGGTGATCCGCAACGGCAACGCGGTGCTGGCCCGCACCAACCACGGCCGGCCGTCGCGCGTGCTGCTTGCCGGCCACACCGACACCGTCCCGGCCGCGGACAACGTGCCGAGCAGGCTCGACGGCGGCGAGCTGCACGGCTGCGGCACCTCCGATATGAAGTCCGGCGACGCGGTGTTCCTGCACCTGGCGGCGACGGTCGCCGACCCGAAACACGACCTCACGCTGGTGATGTACGACTGCGAGGAGATC
>DATJIX010000014.1:0-3201 GCA_035492865.1 Mycobacterium sp.
GTCGCGCCGTGCACGAATACCGCGCCACTGTCGGTCGCCATCCAGTCGACGCCGCTGAAGCGGTCACCGGTCTTCGATGCCAGCGCACGCGCAATGGGCGCATGGTCCCCGGCCAGCACGGAGAGCCCAAGCCGTTCGAGCCGTGCGAGTTTCGGCCAGGTGGTCGACGTATTGGCCACACACACCGACACCAGCGCAGGGTCGAGCGAAACCGAGGTGAAGGAACTGGCCGCCATCCCCTCTGCGACTCCGTCGAGCAGGCCGCAGAAGGCGGTCACCCCGCTGGGGAAGCAGCCGAAGGCCTGGCGCAGCAAGGCCTGGTCGAACTGGTCGTCGATAACGATCATGACGACACCGCGGGGACGAACCGGCGAGCGACCGCGAGCCACTTCTCCAGATCCTCGGATGTCTCGTAGTCGGAGTCGAGCAGATACAGGCTAGGCGCCGGGCAGCTGGCGCCGATCTCGACGAGGACTGGGCGCAGGGACAACTCGGGCGCAAGCGCGTGTGTGTACGAGCCACCGAGCATCAGCGCGAATGTCGTGATCTGACCGAGTTCGCCGGCCCCGAACTGGTCGAGGAACAGTTTCAGCAGTCCGGTGTAGGTGGCCTTGAACGTCGGCGACGCCACGATCAGCGAGTCGGCCGCCTTGACGATCGCCTTGGCCTCGGCCACCTTAGGGTCGCCCCAGCCGAGCAGTCCGGCGCCAAGGTCCACCACGTCGATAACATGTTCAGGCGCAACACCGGTCAGCTTTTCGGCGACCAATTCGGCCGCGGCCCTGGTCCGCGACATCGGTTTGGGATTTCCTACGACGACGACAGTCATACGTGCATTGAACAAGGGCTGGATTTCCTGGCCTCGGCCCGGGGGTAAAGCCTTTATTGCGCCACGGGCATCGCTCGCCACGGTAAATCGGCGCAATCTCGTGGACACAGTTGCGACCTGACTCTGTCATCCGTTGCGGCTTTGCTGTGGTCAAGCGATTACACGGCGTCGTTGCCCGATCGAACCCCCATGGGAACCGAGGGTTTAACCATGAGCACCTCCATACAGGACGTCGCGCCGGCGGCGGTCGGTCAGGACGATAAGACGCCCCGCGCAAGGGTGCACGATCTGCGCGTCACCTTCGAGCGTCGCGGAGTGCCGTTGCACGCACTGCGTGGCGTCAGCATGGAGGTCCAGCCGGGTGAGGTGCTCGCACTGGTCGGGGAGTCCGGGTCAGGCAAGAGCGTGATGGGACTGGCGCTGCTCGGTCTGCTCGCAGGGGAGCCCGCGCCCATCATCAGCGGCAGGGCGGAGGTTTGCGGCTTCGACATGGTCGCCGCCACTGCGGAGCAGCGGCGCAGGGTGCGAAAGGCGCACTTGGGTGCGGTTTTTCAGGATCCGATGACCTCGCTGGACCCGACCATGCGGGTCGGTCGGCAGGTGAGCGAAGCGACTGGAGACTCCGAAGAGGCCCGGCGGCTGCTCGACCTTGTCGGGGTGCCCGACCCGAAGCGGCGGATGAAGGCCTTCCCGCACGAGCTTTCCGGCGGACTGCGGCAACGCGTGATGATCGCGATGGCGGTGGCAGGCAAGCCGGATCTGGTCATCGCCGACGAGCCGACGACAGCCCTCGATGTCACAGTGCAGGCGCAGGTGCTGGGCCTGCTGCGCGATCTGTGCAATGAGCTGGGCACCTCATTCATCGTCGTCACACACGACATCGGGGTGGCATCCCAGATCGCTGACCGCGTCGCGGTGATGTACGGCGGCCGAGTGGCTGAGCTGGGGGCGATGGACGAGGTGCTGCGGGCGCCGTCGCACCCCTACACGGTGGGATTGCTGAACTCGCGGCTGGACCTGGACCTGCCCCTCGGTCGCGCGATTCACGCCCTGCCGGGGCAGCCGCCTGACCCGCGGCAGCACCCGAAGGGCTGCGCGTTCACGCCGCGCTGCCCGTCTGCGATCGCGGCGTGTTCGGACGCGCTGCCCGAGCCGGTACCCGCGTCAACCCATTCCGGGCTGGCGGCCTGCATCGTCGAAGACGCGACCGCCGGCGTGGGGAGTCGCCAGGACACTGCGCTCTTCCGGCCGATGATCGAGCTCGACGAAAGCCGACCGGCGTTGCAGATCAACGGGATTGACAAACGGTTTCCGGTACGGCGCGGCTGGGCCAAACGAGACAGCCTGCATGCGCTGCGCCATGTCATCCTCGACGTCGATCCTGGCGAGTCGATCGCGGTGGTCGGTGAATCCGGTTCGGGCAAGTCGACCCTGCTGCGTGTCGTGGCCGGGTTGATGGAGCCAGAAGGCGGGACGGTGAACTACGTCGGTTCACGGCCGCAGATGGTGTTTCAGGACGCGGGCGCATCGCTGACGCCGTGGATGACGGTGGGTGAGATCGTCGGCGAGCGGCTGCTGAAGACGACGGGCCGCTCCGAGCGTCGCGACCGCGTCGACCAAGCCCTTCGTCAGGTCGGCCTTCCGCCTGACGTCGCCGGTGTCAAGGCGACGAGCCTGTCCGGTGGTCAGCGTCAGCGTGTCGCGCTTGCCCGCGCGATCATCGTGCCACCGCGCCTGCTGTTGTGCGACGAGCCGACGTCGGCCCTCGACGCATCGTTGGCGGCGTCCGTGCTCAACCTCCTGCAGGAGCTGCGCCGCGAACTCGGCATGGCGGTCATGTTCGTCACTCACGACCTGGCCGCCGCGCGGTTCATCTCCGATCGGATCGCGGTCATGTACCTCGGCCAGATCGTCGAGGTCGCGCCGACCGAGGAACTCATCAACAACCCGCAACACCCTTATACGAAGGCGCTTCTCGCCGCGGTTCCGACTCCGGGAACCGAGCCGGTGCGGCTGCCGGGTGAACCCGCAAGCCCGCTGGCGATCCCAACCGGTTGCGCGTTTCACCCCCGGTGCGCAGAACGGGTGGACGGCTGCGACAGCGAGGTTCCGACGCTCGTCTCCACCGGTGGCACGAGCCAGCATCTGGCGTCCTGCCTTTTGATACCGACCGACGACCCCGCCGGGCAGGTGGCGTAATGCCGTTGCTACGGAGGCGAATCCGATGAGACATAGTCCGGTCCTTTGATGAGGAGATGGAGATGACGAAGAAGTTCCACCTCGGCTGGTTCATGAATTTCATTCCCCCGGAATGGGATACACCGTGGGCGTCACCGGACGTGGCGAAGTGGCCCAACGGGCGGTTCTACGTC
>DATJIX010000015.1:0-3604 GCA_035492865.1 Mycobacterium sp.
TTCTGATAGGCAATCAGATACGGGATGCGGTCGTACTCGTACTTGACGGGTGATTGCGTCGCGGTCATCAGTGCTGCCCCAAATCGTTGGCCAGAACTTCGGCTGACGGCACCAGTCTGCGCCGGGTGTCGATGGCGATCACCGACCAGTCCACCGAGTCGTATTCGTCGAATTTGCGTCGCGCCCGTTCCCGCGCCTTCTCCGGTGCGCCGTGGTGAACTCCTTGCGGCGCATGCGAGATCAGGCCGGGCGGCATCGGGATGCCGTAAAGCGATCCGCCGTGGAAGAACGCGATCTCGTCGTAGTCGACGTTGCGGTGATACCACGGTGTGCGTTCGGTGCCCGCCACGCCCTCGGCGGGCTTGGGCAGGAAGTTCATCACGTAAACGCCGGTGGCTTGCATGAACAGGTGCACGGTCGGAGGCAGGTGCACACTGTTGGACGTCACCACGTTGTAGTCGGAGATGTTGAAGGTGAACGGGAAGTTATCGCCGCGCCAGCCTTCCACGTCAAGCGGATTATGTTGGTAGTAAAGCGATGTCGGTCCGCCTTCATGGATCAGCCGGACCTCGTATTCGTCGCGGCCGTCGTCGTCGATGGGGGCGGGCTCGGGAATCGTGGCCTGCGACGGGTCGAACGGAAAGTGGCGGCCCATGTAGCCGGGCGGCGGTACCCGGAACTCGTCGGTGGCCTGGATCATCAGCAGCGTGGACTCTTCATCGGGGACTTGGCGAAATGTGCACGCCTTCGGGATGTACACCCAATCGCCCGCTCGATAGCGCAGCGGTCCGAACTCCGTCTCCAGCAGACCCGAGCCGCGGTGCACGAAGCTGAGAAGGTCACCGTCCACGTAGCGGACGAAGAACGGCATCGCCTCGCTGCGCCTGGAAAGCAGCACCTGGCAGTCGGCGTTGGAGAACATCAGCAGCGGCCCGCCTGCGGCGTCGGTGGCATCGCTGGGTTTGAGCTGATCCGACAACACGTCGATGGTTCGCAGCGGTCCGGAGGCACGGTAGGCGGTGGGGTCGTGGCGCCGGTAGATGTTCGCAGTCCGGCCGGTGAAACCGCCGCGGCCGAGTTCGTCGTCCTTCAGTCCGTCGAGGTCGGCGTGCAGGCGCTTGGGAGTCCGGCCTTTTCGCAGGTGGACAAAGGATTCCATGATGAACTCCATCGACGATGACGGCAGAAACTAAAAGTGATGTTAGTTTTACTTCTGCGTTGGGTCAATCAGTGAAGTCGATGCGGATCGAGAGCAGGTTCGTACCGAACGTCCGCACGCCGAAGCTGTTGAACTGCGGCAGTGACTTCAGTCGGGCGTGTGGGTCGTCGTCGGGGACAAGGTGCGCGACGCCCTTGTGCCAACGACCCCGCAGCCTCACCCGCACGTTGGGATCGGCCTGGATGTTCTTCACGTATTGCGACTTGTCGCCGAACTCCGACACGAACCAGAACTGGTCGCCGACCCGGCTACCGCCGAGCGGCGTGCGTCGCGGCTCACCTGATTTGCGGCCCGTCGTCTCGAGCAGCGTCTGGATCGGCAGCCGCCGCATCAGCGGGTTGGCCACCCGCTTCTGAAAGGTATTGGTGATGCGGTCACGTAAATCGTTGGCCATGGGGAGTCCTTTCACACCATTGCGGTCCGTGGCACCTTCATACCCAGTGTGAGGGCTCCGGCGAGTTCGCGGCTGGTGTCGTAGTCGAACACTACGTGCCCGCAGATCACGTCGACGTCGCGTTTGATCCGTTGCAGTGGGTTGTCGAGGAAGTGCGCGCTGGCCCCGGATGCCTCGAGCAGTTCGGTGATCACCGCGCGAGACTCGTGCACGACGTGTGCGGCCGCCAGCCGGGCCTCGCCACGCGCCGGCCGTGGCACGGGATCGCCTGCGGCGATGATGGTTTCGATCTCGCCGACGGTGTCGGCGAGCAACCCGCGCAGCGCTCGTAGCCGGATCCGGGCCTCGGCGAGATGGGCCTGGGCGATCGGCTTGTCCTTCTGCGTGACGCCCTCGTAGGCCAGCACCCGCTGCGACAGTCGCTCGGCGTAGATGTCCGCGGCGCGTTCGGCGCTGCCGAGCGCGGGCATGGCCGCCAGCATGGCCAGCGCGGGCACCATCGGCCAGCGGTAGGTGTCGGCGTCGTGCAACCCGGCACCGGGAGCGGTCCCCGTGTAGATGTCGGCCACCCGGACCAGCCGGTGCGCGGGCACGAAGATGTCTGTGATGACGACGTCGTTGGAACCGGTGGCGCGCATGCCGTCGGTGTGCCAGACGTCCTCGATCCGAATGTCGGTGGCGGGCAACAACGCGAGCGCGGGGTAGATCGCGTCGTCGGGGCCACACAAGGCACCCACGATGATCCAGTTGCCGTGCATCACGCCGGTTGCCCACGACCACCGGCCCGTCAACCGGATGCCGTCGTCCGTCGGCACGCCGCGGCCGGTCGGCGCCAGGGGAGCGGGCGCGAGGAACGGGCGCGTCGCGAACGCCTCCTCCTGCGCTCGCTCGTCGAACAACGCGAGCATCCAGTTGTGCAGTGCGAAAAAGCCGATCGTCCACGCGCTGGACGCACATCCGTGCGCCATCCGGCGGACGGGATCAAGGATGGCCGGAAAGTCGGCCTGCCTGCCGCCGTAGCGAGCGGGCACCAGCAGATCGGTGAAACCCGACGCGAGGAGGTCGTCGATCGTGGCGGGTGGAAGCCTGCGCAGTCGCTCGCCCTCTTGCGCGCGCTCGCCCAGTCGGGCCACGAACTCCGGGGTGATGGTCGACGTCGAGGCGAATGTGGCGGGCATGCCGCGACGTTACCATACCTTTTAGTATGGAAACGCGCCGAACCGCGGCCAGATCGTGACCTCGGGTGTTTTCGCGATCTCTCTGGCCTAATGCGAGGCCGGGGACGGCCTCGCGGCGAGCAGCGCTCAGCGGGTGAGCATGATGTCGAGGAAACCCTCGCGGCTCGCCGCCGCGCGAGCGCTGGGCTGCGGACCGGCAAGGTGAAGGAACCCGACGCCGGCAGCGAAGGTCGCGCCCGCGCGCAGGTCGGCGTCGTCAGTTTCGAACCCGTAGTCCAGATACGCCTGACGCACCGCGGCCAGCACGCGCAGATCGGCGGCGCGCACGCTGGCCGCCACGTCCTCGTCGGTTCGGGCCCATTCGCGCATCGCTCGCTCCAAGGTCCAGTGACGGGCGCTGACCAGCGACGACATCATCTCCGAGAGGCGTTCCCGCGGTGGCAGGGCGGCCAACTCGCCGAGATCGCGCCGATCATCGCCGCGCATTTCCCCCCACGCCTCGACCAGCGCGGAGCGGTAGCCGGCGATGTCGGTGAAGTGCCAGTAGAAGCTGCCCTTGGTTACGTCCAGTCGCCGACACAGCCGATCGATCTTGAGCGCTTTGATGCCTTCTTCGGCCAGGATGGCAAAGCCGGCCTGGATCCAGTCGTCGATCGACAAACGGGTGTTCGTCGTAGCCCGGGCCCTCCCCATGAGCGGCAGCCTACGGCCCCCGAAGCCGCCGGAAACTAACGCTGACGTTACTTCGGAATTCTCACAGGAATGTGACAGTCGGCGCCAGTCGGGGTTCCTCGCGTGCTGGTCACATGTTTT
>DATJIX010000016.1:0-9401 GCA_035492865.1 Mycobacterium sp.
GCGCGATCGGCGGGAACCCATGGCAGCCCGTCGAGTTCGTCGGCGCCGACCCAGCGCAGCGCGCGGTGATCGTTGGGTTGTAGTGCGCCACCGGTCTGCGTGACGCAGTACGCGCGCAGCGTCATCGCCTCCGTCAACGCCACGTCGCCGCCGATGCGCTGCCCGACCGTGACGTCCACACCGAGTTCTTCACGCAGCTCGCGAACCAGGGCCGCGGCGTCGGTCTCCCCCGCCGCGACCTTGCCGCCCGGCAGCTCCCACAGGCCCGCCAGCTCCGGCGGGCGCGCGCGCTGGGCCACCAGCAGCAAGGGACCAGAGATCAGCGCACCGGCGACGACGATCTGGTTCGACACTGCCCGCGACGGTATATGGCGGGCTATTCGCTTGGGAACAGCTGCGGGAACAACTGATGCAGCAGTGGATGCCGCGGGAACGTGGGCGGAGGTGTGATCATCTCCGCAGTGACCTGCGATGAGGGCATCGCGAACACCGGTGTCGCGGCCGGCGGCGGCTCGGTGGTGGTAACGGGTGGCGGCAACGGATCGGCCGCCACCGTCGGGCTGGATGTCGGAGCCGCAGTCGGCGGCGGAGACGGCTTCGGTTGGACCAGTGGCTGATTCGAACTATTGGAGACCCAGACGACCGAGCCGACGAGTGCGGCGAGAACGACGGCGAGCAGCGCGCCCGCGGCGATTACGGAAAACCCGCGACTCGCGGTGACCGGAACCTCGTCAGGCGTGGTCCTCTCGTCCACAGAGTTGCGCACGTGCACTATCTTGCTTCAACACGCTGATAGCCGCCTGGTAGGTGTTATTTCGCCTTTGCGGGCCCGTGGACGACGATCGCCCCGTCGGGTCCGCCGCTGCCGCCCATATTCTTCATGCCGATAGCGACGGACTGCGAGGTCGCCGTCGGCGGGTTCGACTGGCTGAGATCCTGCTCGCTCACGTAGGTCGCCGAGGGTAGCCCGGCTGCAACGGCGCTCGCGATCCCCGCGGCGAGCATGGCGCCGGCGCTAAAGCGGTGAAATGCGGTAGTCATACCGGTGATTGTTGGACCCTGGCCGACTCGGGGCGTGGGGCACTTGCCTCATCTTTCCGCCGATCTCGATCATCGGCAGGCGTAGGTTGGCCGACATGGCTGTGTTAACGGATGACCAAGTAGACGCCGCACTGCCCGACCTTCCCGGCTGGGAGCGCGCCGACGGCGCGCTGCGCCGCTCGATCAAATTTCCCGCATTTCTGGACGGCATCGACGCGGTGCGCCGCGTAGCAGAGAAGGCCGAGGAAGCAGACCACCACCCTGATATCGACATTCGCTGGCGGACAGTGACTTTCGTATTGGTGACACATTCCGCCGGGGGCATCACGGAGAACGATCTTGGAATGGCTCGGGAGATAAACCAGATCGTCGGGAACCCGTAGCCGCGATCCACGCCAGCGTCGCCAGCGTCGCAACGATGTAGATCAGGCCGGCCCAGGCCAGATACCAGGGCCGGGAGATCACCCAGATCGTCGGCTGCGCGAAGCTCAGCAGCCACGGCACCCCGACGGTCGTCAGGGCCAGCCACCCCCAGCCGAGCACCCGCGCGCCCAGCCGCTCATGCAACGGACCGTGCAACAGCCAGATCATCAGCGGGATCAGCCACACCCAGTGATGCGTCCACGAGATCGGGGACAGCAGCAGCCCGAACAGCTGCACGACCACGATGGCGCCCAGCCGGTCGTCCGCGCCGCCGATCGCGCGCCATGCCAGCACGGCCAGCACCGCGGTGATCACGATGCCGGCCACCACGATCGGCCCGTAGCCGGCGTCGTGCCCGAGGATCCGGGATATCCCGCCGCGCCACGACTGGTTGAACGACGTGCCGATCGGACCCACCCGGGACGCGTCACCGAGCAATTCGGTGAAGTAGTAACGGGTTTGGTCGCCGACGACCCAGGCCGAGACCGCGATCGTGCCGAAGAACACGACAGCCGAGAACACCACGGCACCCCATCGCCGCGCGCCCACGAAGTACAGGCCCGACATTGCAGGCGTCAGCTTCACCCCGGCGGCAAGCCCGACCAGCAACCCGGACAGCCACCATCGCGTGCTGTAGACGGCGTACAACACGGCCAGCACCAACAGCACGTTGATCTGCCCGTAGTCGAAATTGCTTCGCAGCGGTTCGATCCAGATGCCGACCGCGGTCCACAACATTGCGATGCGACGGTCGCCGCCGGGCTTCCCCAACAGCCGCTGGCTGATTCTCACCACCCCGTAGAGCGCCGCAATGGTGCCGAGTTGCCAAGCGAACGAGAGGATTCCGAACGGAATCAGGTGCAGGGGGTAGAACACGACCGCGGCGAACGGTGGATAGGTGAACGGCAGCGGGAAGTCGGGCGTCTGGTCGGCGTAGACGTAGTCGTAGAGCGTGCCGCGATGATCGAGTGCACCCGCCCCGCCGACATACACGTGCAGGTCGACGAAGTTGGCGCCGTTGGGCACCAGGTAGGTCCATGCCAGTCGGGCGGCGATGCTGAGTACCAACAGCACGGGCGCCGCGGCGGCCAGGCGGGTGGCCACGCGCGAATCGGCGGGCGTCGAGGTGTTTATCCGCCCGACTCTAGCGAGCGGTCACGGTAAGCCGTCGCATCCGTAACGTTTAGATCTCCGCCACACGTGTCACTTGAGTAACACCAGTAACGAGACGACTCTCGGGCGCAGGCTTGCCTACAACCGATTGGGAGAACCATGAAATTCACCAGGAAAACGCTTGCCACCAGCATGATTGCCGCGACGGGAGCGATGGGCCTTGCACTGGGCCTCAGCGCAACGGCCGCAGCCGATCCGGCTCCCGCGCCCACGCCGGGCGTGCCCGGTCTATCGCTCCTCCAGCAGTTGGCGACGAATCCGGGCACGGCGACCACCCTCATGCAGGGCCTGACGTCGTTCCTCGGCACCGCGCAGACCGCGGCGACACCTGCCGCAGCGCCGGCCGCCGCGGCGCCGGGCGCAACCGCGTCGCTCACGCTTCCTCAGACTCCTGCGGCGCCGGCCGCCGCGGCCCCGTTGGCCGCTCCGCAGAACCTGCTGACGTCGGTGCCGGGCGCCTTGGCGTCGTTAATGCCAGCCGGCACACCGCTTTCCGGTCTGCTGCCGGCAGCGGCGGCCGCACCGGCCGCAGCCGCGCCCGTCGCCGCCGCCACGGCTCCTGCGGCCGCGGCACCCGCAGCGGCCGCACCGGCTGCGATCGCGCCGCTGCTGATGCCGCTGTCCGCACTGCCGTAAGGCGGTCGGCGCGCATCGACGAAACACAACCAGGAATCGGGGAAACATGTCATCGATCAGAACGAGGTTCGGCGGCGCCGCGGTGGTCGTCGGCTCGTCGCTAGCGCTGGTGTTGGGTGGTACGACGCCGGCGGCCAACGCCGACCCGGCGCCGCCCCTGCCGATCGACGCGTTGCAGGCGCCGGGCTTGTCGGCGGTGCAGAGCATCGCCCCCGCGATCCAGCGGGCGGCAGCGGATCCGACCAACGCCGCCTCGACGTTGATGGCGGCCGCGGCGGTGTTCGCGGGCGATGCGGCGGTGCCGCCGAGTTCGAGGAACGTGGCGACGACGGTGAACCAGTTCGTCGCACACGTTCCGGCGGCAGGCGCGGTTCCGGGAACGGAGGCGCACCTGCCCGCCGGCGTCGACCCGGCGTATGCCGTCGGACCGGTGCCGGATGCGGCACCGTTGGCGGCACCGGCCGCCGCGCCGGCACCTCTGCCGGCACCCGCACCTGAACCCGCTCCTGCGCCTGCGCCTGATGCGGCACCGGCGGCGGCGCCCGCGGGCGCGCCGGCATTCGGCCCCGACACCCCGCCGACGCAGGACTTCATGTATCCGTCGATAAGCAACGGGTGTCTGGCAGACGGCGGCAACGTGCTGGCAACCGCGATCTCGGTTGCGGGCCCGGCGAAGATCCCGGCACCCGGCCCGGCGGCGGGGCAGACGGCATATGTGTTCACCGCGATCGGCACGCCCGCGCCTGCGGCCGAGCAGCGGCTGCCGTTGAACGTCACATGGGTGAACCTGACGACGGGCAAGTCGGGCAGCGCGACGCTCAAGCCGCGGCCGGACATCAACCCGAACGGGCCCACGACGCTGAGCGCGATCGCCGATACCGGTTCGGGCAGCATCATCTCGACGATTTTCGGGCAGGTCACCACGCTCGAGAAGCAGTGCCAGTTCATGCCGACGATCGGCTCGACGGTCGTCCCGTAGTTCGCGCCGAAATAGGATTCCCGGTCGTTATCTGGAGCGATTAACGACCGGGAATCCTATTTCGCGGTCGGATCAGTAGGCCATAAAGAGGATCATTTCCCGGTCGTACTCGCGGCCGGGGTGCGCTTCGGCCAGGTGTTCCTGAGCCTTTTCGACGAGGTCGTCCTCGTCCTGGCCGGTGATTGCCTCACCGCAGGGGCAATTTAGATGAGTCTTCATATGTTCACGATCGCATATCCAGCAAGATGGCGGCCATGGACTTGTATGACGTCATGCGCACCACCGGCGCGGCCCGCCGGTTCACCGACGACCCGCTGCCCGACGACGTGCTCGACCGCATCCTCGACAACGCCCGATTCGCGCCGAGCGGCGGCAACCGCCAGGGCGCCCGCGTGATCGTGGTGCGTGACCGGGCGACACGCGAGGCGATCGTCGAGCTGAGCGTCACGGGCGCGCAACGCTACATCGCGCAAACCAAGAACGGCGAGGGCCCGTGGAATCCCGTGCAGCCCATGAAGGTTTCGCCAGAAGAGGTGGCCGCCACCGAGGTGCCGCCGTACCTTGGTGCGCCGGTATTGGGCGCCGCGGCGGTGCTGGTCGTCACGGTGGACCTCAACGTCTGCGCGGCGTTCGATCAGTACCTCGACCGCATCGGCGTCATCCCTGGCGCGTCGGTCTACCCGTTCGTGTGGAACATCCTGCTGGCGGCGCGCAACGAGGGATACGGCGGAGTGCTCACCACCATGGCGGTGGCCGAGGAGCCGCGTGTCAAGGAACTGCTCGGGATACCGGACGACTACGCGATCGCCGCCATCCTGCCGATTGGCAAGCCGGTCAAGCAGTTCAGCAAGCTCACCCGCAAGCCGGTCACAGAACTCGCCACCCGGGAGCGGTTCGATGGCGAGCCCTTCAGCGCCTAGTGCCATGTTGTCGTTGGGTAACAGTTCGGCAGTTAGCCAGCCTCAATGACGCGTCGTCTCTTCCGCTGACCGCGCATGTCGTGAGACCTTGAGTTCGTGACCTGCACGCTGGGCTACGCCACGGCCAGCACCGTCGAGCACAACCTTGAGGGTCAGCTCGCGGAGCTGAATGCTGCAGGCGTCGACCCGCGGCGCGTGTTCACCGACAAGTTGTCCGATTCGGCCGAGCGAGTGCGCGCCGGCCTGCACGCCATGCTGAGCTACGCGCGTTCGGGTGACACCGTCATCGTGGTCGCAGTCGACCGGCTGGGCCGCTCGGCAGCCGAGGTGACGCGCACGATCGCAGATCTGACCGACCGCGGAATCAGGTTGCGGTCCCTCAAAGAAGGCCTCGACACGGGTACGGCGACCGGACGCGTCGTCGCCCACATTCTGACGTCACTGGCCCAGCTCGACCTGCAGCACGAACACCACGGAAACTAGGCCTTCGCCGCCTTCGCCGCTGCCTTCGCCTGCTTCTTGAACGACCGCACCTTCTCCAGCGAGCCCGCGTCCTTCACATCGGCCACCGACATGAACGACCCGGCCTTGCCGTAATCCCCTGCCGCTTCGCGCCAGCCCTTCGGCGTCACGCCGTACTGCTTGCCGAGCAGCGCCAGGAAAATCTTCGCCTTCTGTTCGCCGAACCCCGGCAGCGCCTTGATCCGGCTCAGCACCTCTGCGCCGTCGGGACTACCTGCGGTCCACAGCGCCGAGGCTTCACCGTTGTACTGGTCGACGATGATCTGCGCCAGGGTTTGGATCCGCTTGGCCATCGACCCCGGAAAGCGGTGAATCGCAGGCGTTTTCGAACACAACGCCGCAAACTTCTCTGGGTCGTAGTCGGCGATCTCCCTGGCGTCGACGCCGCCGATGCGGTCGGCGATCTTCTTCGGGCCCGCGAAGGCCGCCTCCATCGGGTACTGCTGGTCGAGCAGCATCCCCACCAGCAGCGCGAAGGGATTGGACTCCAGCAGCGCGTCAGCCGCCGGATCTTGAACTAGCTGCAGTTTCGCCACTTGATCAGTCTAGATCGCCGGTTTCGGCTTGGAGTTGCCTGGGAACTAGCTTATTGTGACGCACGTCTCACGACGAGGCCGCGCGCACAACTACACATCGAGGTCAGGAGTCACTGTGCCCGAGACCCAGCATCCGCCCAGCGAAACCGCCGTCAGCGGTCAGGAGTATTTGGCCGTACAGGCCAGCCCGGAGTTCCAAGAATTACGAAATAGACTGCGCCGCTTCGTCTTTCCTATGAGCGCCGTATTTCTGATCTGGTACTTCGCCTACGTCATGCTCGGCGCGTTCGCCCACGACTTCATGGCAATCAAGGTGTGGGGCAACATCAACGTCGGCCTGCTCATCGGCCTCGGCCAGTTCTTGTCGACGTTCATCATCACCGGCATCTACGTCTGGTGGGCCAACCGTGAACTCGACCCGCGCGCCGAAGCGATCCGCGCCGAGCTCGAAGGCGGCGCCGCATGACCGTCAACACCCTGGCCGCGGCGGGCACCACCGTCGGCAATCCCGCCGCCAACATCGGCATCTTCGCACTCTTCGTCGTGATCACCCTGTTCATCGTGATCCGCGCCAGCAAGAAGAACACCACCGCCGCCGAGTTCTTCACTGCGGGACGTGCGTTCACCGGACCGCAGAACGGCATCGCCATCTCCGGTGACTACCTGTCGGCGGCCAGCTTCCTCGGCATCGCCGGCGCCATCGCGGTCTACGGCTACGACGGCTTCCTGTACTCCATCGGTTTCCTCGTCGCCTGGCTGGTGGCCCTGCTGCTCGTCGCCGAATTGCTGCGCAACGCAGGAAAATTCACCATGGCCGACGTTCTCAGCTTCCGCCTGAAGCAGCGGCCTGTTCGGATCGCGGCGGCCACCACCACATTGGCGGTGTGCCTCTTCTACCTGCTGGCTCAGATGGCGGGCGCGGGTGGCCTGGTCGCGTTGCTGCTCAACGTCAAAGGCAGCCTCGGCCAGGCGTTGGTGATCGCGGTCGTCGGCCTTCTGATGATCGTCTACGTGCTGATCGGTGGGATGAAGGGCACCACCTGGGTGCAGATCATCAAGGCCGCTCTGCTGATCGGCGGCGCTGCGCTGATGACCGTGATGGTGCTGGCCAAGTTCGGGGTGAACTTCTCGGAGATGTTGGGCGCCGCCCAGTCCGCCGTTTCCGGTTCCGCCGACAAGGCGGTCGCCAAGCGCGATGTGCTGGCGCCCGGCGCGCAGTACGGCGCCAATCTCACATCGCAGATCAACTTCATCTCGTTGGCGCTTGCCCTGGTGCTTGGCACGGCAGGCCTGCCACACGTGCTGATGCGCTTCTACACCGTGCCGACGGCGAAGGAGGCCCGCAGATCTGTGGTGTGGGCGATCGCGCTGATCGGCGCGTTCTACCTGTTCACGCTGGCGCTGGGTTACGGCGCCGCCGCACTGGTCGGTCCCGACAAGATCCTGGCAGCGCCCGGCGCGCAGAACTCGGCCGCGCCACTGCTGGCGTTCGAACTTGGTGGTGTGGTCCTGCTCGGCGTCATCTCGGCGGTGGCGTTCGCCACCATCCTCGCGGTGGTCGCGGGGCTAACCATCACCGCGGCAACGTCTTTCGCGCACGACATCTATGCCAATGTGCTCAAGAGCCATCAGGTGACCGAGGACGAGCAGGTGCGGGTCTCGCGGATCACGGTCGTGGTGATCGGCGTCATCGCTATCGGTCTCGGCATTCTGGCCAACGGCCAGAACATCGCGTTCCTCGTCGCCCTCGCGTTCGCCGTCGCGGCGGCGGCCAACCTGCCGACGATCCTGTACTCGCTGTACTGGCCGCGGTTCAACACCCGCGGCGCGCTGTGGAGCATGTACGGCGGCCTGATCTCCACCATCGTCTTGATCGTCTTCTCCCCCGCGGTGTCGGGTGCGAAGACTGCGATGCTGCCGCACGTCGACTTCGCGTGGTTCCCGCTGGCCAATCCCGGCATCGTGTCGATTCCGCTGGCGTTCATCCTCGGCGCCGTTGGCACGCTGACGTCAACCGATCGCGGTGACCCGGAGATCAACGCCGAATTCGAGGTGCGTTCCCTCACCGGCTTCGGCGCCGAGAAGGCGGTCGGGCACTAGCGCGCCGAAATCACACCGAACGCGGGATTACGGCGCCAGCCGAGTGGGTTATCTTCACGCGTGACCGCTCGACGATTCGCCTTCGGCCTATTGGCGTACGCGTTCGCGGCCATCATGGTCGGTACCACGTTGCCGACGCCGATGTACGCGCTGTACGGCGAACACATGCACTTTGCCGTGTTCACCACCACCGTGATCTACGCGTCGTACGCCGGTGGTGTGCTCTTCGCGCTGCTGGTGTTCGGCCGGTGGTCGGACGCGATCGGCAGGCGACCCGTACTGCTGGCAGGTGTGGTGTGCGCGCTGGCCAGCGCGGCCGTCTTCCTGGTTGCTGACTCGGTATCGCTGTTGCTGGTCGGGCGCATCCTGTCCGGCTTGTCAGCGGGTATCTTCACAGGCACCGCCACCGCAGCCGTCATCGAGGCGGCCCCCGAGAATTGGCGCACCAGGGCCGCGGCCGTGGCGACGGTCGCCAACATGGGCGGGCTGGGCATCGGGCCACTGTTGGCCGGTCTGCTTGTGCAATACGCACCCGCGCCGCTGCAGCTCAGTTTCATCGTGCACATCGCGCTGGCGGTGCTGGCCGGCGTGGCGGTGTTTGTCGTGCCGGAGACGTCGCAACGCGCAGGCAAGATCGGCGTGCAGCGGCTGTCTGTTCCGCCAGAGGTGCGCGCCGTTTTCGTGGTCGCCTCCCTCGCGGCATTTGCAGGCTTCGCGGTGACGGGCCTGTTCGCGGCTGTCGCGCCGTCGTTCGTCTCCGGCGTCGTCGGCATCGACAATCACGCGGTCGCCGGGCTCATCGCCAGCTCGATCTTCTTCGCGTCGGCCGCGGCGCAGATCGCGGCCCGCAACTTCAACCCGAACCGTGCCGTCGCGATCGGCTGCGCGATCCTGGTCGCAGGCATGGTCATTCTCGCTGTAGCGCTGCAGCTTTCATCGTTGGTCGGGCTCATCGCGGCCGCGGTGGTGGCGGGCATCGGTCAGGGCATCAGCTTCAGCCGCGGGCTGGCCGCGGTCGCCGAGCGCACGCCTGCCGATCGGCGCGCCGAGGTCAGCTCCACCTATTTCGTC
>DATJIX010000017.1:0-4702 GCA_035492865.1 Mycobacterium sp.
CGTGCGGCTGACCGAATTCCAAGATCTCGTCCAGGGCCAGTTCGGGCCGGTGCGCGGCGCATCGATGCTCGTCGACCATGTGTTGAGTGGATTCGGTGGGCGGACCGCCGCGCAGGCCATCGAGGACGGCGTCGACCCGCGCGACGTGTGGCGTGCGCTCTGCGCCGACTTCGACGTCCCGCGCGATCAGTGGTGACTTGTGTGCGTTGAGGCGCGCTGAGCGCTCCCGAACGCACACAAATCGCAAGCTAGCCGCGCTGGCCCAGCAGCTGGGCGGTCTCGCGGTGCAGCCTGCCGAAGTTGTAGTAGGCAGCGCAGGCGCCCTCGGGGGACACCATGCACGTGCCGATCGGCGTCTCGGGCGTGCAGGCGGTGCCGAACACCTTGCACTCCCACGGCTTGATCACGCCCTTGAGCACCTCGCCGCATTGGCATGCCTTGGGGTCGGCGACCCGCACGCCGGGCATCTCGAACTTGTGCTCCGCGTCGAACTCCGCGTAGTCGGGGTGCACCTTCAACGCGCTCTGTGAGATGAATCCCAGTCCGCGCCATTCGAAGTGGGGCCGCAGCTCGAACGTCTCCGACATCAGCTTCAACGCCTGCGTGTTGCCCTCCGGCCGGACCACGCGGGTGTACTGGTTCTCGACCTCGCAGCGACCCTCGCGGATCTGCTGCAGCAGCATGTGCACCGACGCGAGGATGTCGAGCGGCTCAAACCCAGCCACCACCATCGGTTTTCCGTAGACCTCCGGCACGAACCGGTACGGCCGCAGACCCACCACCGTGGACACGTGACCCGGGCCGAGGAAGCCCGACAGCCGCAGGTCGGGCGATTCGAGGATGGCCTTGATCGGCGGGACGATCGTGACGTGGTTGCAGAACACGCTGAAGTTGCGGACTCCGAGCGCGCGGGCGCGAACCAGCGTCACCGCGGTGGACGGCGCTGTCGTCTCGAATCCGACCGCGAAGAACACCACATGGCGGTCGGGGTTGTCGAGCGCCACCTTCAGCGCGTCGAGGGGGGAGTACACGAACCGCACGTCGGCGCCGCGGGCCTTGGCTTCGATGAGGTTGCCCTTGGATCCGGGCACACGCATCATGTCGCCGAACGTGGTGAAGATGACGCCGGGCTGCTCGGCTAGCCACATCGCATCGTCCACGCGGCCCATCGGAATCACACACACCGGACATCCGGGTCCGTGTACCAGCTCGACGGCTTCGGGCAGCAGGTGCTCGATGCCGTGCCGGTAGATGGTGTGCGTGTGGCCGCCGCACACCTCCATGAACTTGAAGTGGTCGGTGCCTGCCAGCTCGGTGATGGACTTGACCAGTGCACGCGCGGCGGCTGGGTCGCGGAATTCGTCGACGAACTTCATATCAAGCCTCTCAAGCGATCTCGGACGAGTTGAATGCTTCGATCTCGTTCACGTAGTCGGCGCCCATCTTCTGTACCTGGTTGAGCGTCATCGCCGCCTCGCGCTCGTCGATCTTCGCCATCGCGAATCCGACGTGCACCAGCACCCAATCGCCGACCTGCAGGTTGTCGTCGGCCAGTAGGCGCACGCTGATGTTCCTCCGGACACCGTTGACGTCGACCTTGGCCAGGGACTGTTCGGCGTCGACGATGTCGACGACTTGACCCGGTATCCCAAGACACATGGTCTGTCTCCTTTCAGCAGATGCGCGGCAGTGGGTCGCCGACGAGCATGTCGACGATCCGGCTGCCGCCGAATGACGTTCGTAGCGCGACGATTCCGTGCGGTTCGGGAACGATCTCGCCCACCACCGCGGCATCGGCGCCTTGCGGATGTGCGTGCAAGGCTGAGACGGCCGCCTCGGCCTCATCGGCAGCAACGATGGCGACGAACTTGCCCTCGTTGGCCACGTACAGCGGATCGATGCCCAGCATGTCGCAAGCGCCGAGCACCTGCGGCTGCACCGGCAGCTTGTCCTCATCGAGGATCAGCGCGAACGGCAGGTCCTTGACGAGTTCGTTGGCGACGGTGCCGACGCCGCCGCGGGTCGCGTCGCGCATCCACCGCGTCGACGGCGCTGCCGCAAGAAGGATCTCGACCAGTTCATGGACGGGTGCTGTGTCCGACGCGATATCGGCATCAATGGCCAGATCGCCGCGCGCCAGCATGACGGCCATCCCATGCTCACCGATGCTGCCGGAGAGCAGCACCTTGTCGCCGGGCTGGACAAGGTCGCGGGACAGCCGCCTGCCGTCGGGGATCACACCGACGCCCGCGGTGGAGATGTAGACGCCGTCGGCGGCTCCCTTGCCGACGACCTTGGTGTCGCCGGTGACGATCTGCACACCCGCTTTCGCCGCGGCCTCGCTCATATCGGCGACGATTTCGCGCAGTTCGGCGATCGGGAAGCCCTCCTCGATGACGAACGCCGCCGACAGCCACTGCGGTCGCGCGCCCGATACCGCGAGGTCGTTGATCGTGCCGTGCACGGCGACGTGCCCGATGGAACCGCCCGGAAAGCGCCGCGGCGAAACGACATACGAGTCGGTCGAAAATGCCAGCCGCTCACCCGATGGGGTGCGCAGCGCCGCAGCGTCGCCGAGTTGTTCGAGTTCGTCGTTGCGGAACGCCTCGAGGAACACCGCGTCGACGAGCGCCGCCGACGACTTGCCACCCGCCCCGTGCGCGAGCGTCACCACATCGTCGAGCAGCCGCGGCCTGCGCTGCCGGAACTTGTCGATCCGTTCCAGCACACGATCTTCGCGCTCGGCCATGGTGCTCATGCGCGCGCCCCTGACAGCGGACGGGCCATGTGTTCCTGGGTCACGGACCACAGCCGGTATCCGAGCATTGCGTGACTCTCCTGGATTCGATGGATGCTCTGCGAGTGCACCGTGTAGCAGAAGTCGAGATCCTCGGCGGCGGCCATCCTGCCGCCGTCGTGCCCGGAGAACCCGATCGTGAGCAGTCCCCGTTGCTTGGCTTCGGTGATCGCGGTCATCAGGTCTTCGGAATTGCCCGACGTGGAAAGGGCGATCGCAACGTCGCGATCCCTTGCGTGAGCGATGATCTGGCGTTTGAAGATCAACTCGAATCCCACGTCGTTGCCCAGCGCCGTCACCACGGCTTCGTCGGCGGCCAACGACCACGCCGCAACGGGCCGGCCTCGCGCGGGACGACTGAACAGCGACGCCAACGTCGCGGCGTCGGTGGAACTGCCGCCGTTGCCCAGCGTGTAGAGCCTGCCGCCGCGCAGGAACCGCGCGGCCATCTGCGTTCCGGCCTCGGTCAGTGCGGGTGCGTACTCGTCGAGTGATTCCTGTTGCAGCCGTGCGCTTTCGGCAGCCTTGCCGCGTGCCGAGGCGGCCAGATCGTCGAGCAGACTGGTGGCGTCGGTCTCCTCGGATTCGATGAACGGGTACAGGAAGCCGGTGTTTTCGTGGGTTGTCATGAGTTGACCTCCAGACGTGTGATCGCCGCTCCGGCGTGCACCAGGATCAGATCGTTGACGCCGACCTCGCCGATCACCGTGGTGTCGACCCACTCCTCGCCCCTGGCCGTTCGCACCAACGCTTGACCGTCTACCGGCTCGAGCAGCACTTCACCCAGCCGGCCCTCGTCGCTGCACGTCACGCACACGTCGTCGGCGCAATCATCGGCGGGCGGTTTGAGCAGGCCGGGATGTTCGAAGCAGACGTGGGTGAGTTCCCACAGCAGGTGGTACATCAGCACGAATGTTCCGGTGGCAGGCACCATCGGGTCGTCGGAGTCGATCCACAGGATGTGGTTGGCCGCGCCTGCGGGCGGCCGCGGCCCGGACCCGATCCACAACGTCAGCACACCCCACGCCGCGGCGCGGCGCATCGCGTCGACCACCGAGGGTTCGTCGGCCGACGCGACGGCGATCAGCAGGTCACCGGGCTGGCTGGCCACCCGTGCCTGCGCGACAGGGTCCGGTTCCACGAGTGCTACCGACGGTAGCGCCCGTTTACCCATGATCACGGGATGGACGAACTCGACGGCGACGTGATGGGCGTGCGGTTCCCACTGCGGAGAGATCACCCACAACGTGGCGCCGTCGTGGAATCTGCGGGCCAGATCCAGTGCGGCGGCAGCCAGATCGGCCGACAACTCAACACCGATGTACGAGCCCCCGAGTTGCGCGGTGGTTGTCATGCTCGACCTCCCCTCAGGAGATTGTTGACCAAATCGAGCGTAGTCTGCGTGGCCGATTCGAGCGCGACGTGCTGATCGGCGGTGAGCGTCCCGCACACCCAATCCCAGTGCGCCGCAACGATGGAACCGGGCGACGGGGTGGGCGCGAGTGAGAGTTCGCCCTTTCGCCACTGCACCCGCTCAGACCGGGATGCGCCGAGTGTCAGTGCGCCATCTGCCAGCCGCTGCGGAGGGGATGCAATCATGGCGTGCTCACCGTCGACCGACTCGACGGTGCCCCAGCGGATGCGGCAGTTCTCCATGACGCCCAACGCCGTCGCGGAATCTCGGTCAAGGAACCGGACCCACGGGTAGACCACGAACACGTGAAAGCTGTGATGTGCCAACACCCCCGGTCCCGGGTCGACGGCATCGAGCAGGCCCGTGACCTGACCCTTGAACGACGCGCGGAGTCGGGTCAGCAGACCGGCCGGGTCGACCTTGTCCAGTGCGGGGCCACCCACCCAGTAGCTGCTGACGACGTCCTCGTCCAGCGGATCGGAGGCACCGGC
>DATJIX010000018.1:0-8184 GCA_035492865.1 Mycobacterium sp.
GGTCTCGGCATCCTTGAGCACCTGCTTGAGGTTGGTGCCGCCGCGCTTGAGCCGATCCTTGAGTTCGGCACGTGCTCGACGTGCGGCAGCAGCCTTCTCCAACGCTGCCGCGCGCTGTTCGTCGGTCAACTGGGGAAGGGCCACGGGGTTCCTCCGATTCGTCACCATCATTGTTTTGTCTCGGCTGACCTAGAAACTCCTAGAACCAGCCAGCGAGCACGACCGTACCCACGCAATCTGACGAAAGCTAACCCCACCCCCTGGTTATCGGGTCAAAAGCCCAGCGTGTAGTGCGCACGCTCAGCGCGTGCCGCGCGGGCCCCGGCGGCGCGCTCGACACAGCTTTTTCGCCGATTTCGGCGGAATTGCCTGCATATCAACGGTTTTCGTGAACAGTGGCGGCCGTCACATATTTGGGGGTGATGTGACCCCGCCGGACACTCGACATGGCCATGGAGCCAAAAATTAAATTTTGCCTGGTCATGGAGTGTCGGGCGTGTCGTGGCCGGTCAGTTGACAGATATTCGGCCCAGCACAGAGCCGTTTTTTGTATTCAACCGATACGACTGTGACTCATGTGGCGGACGTTGCAAATGACGCCATTTGCGAAGGCAAATTTGCCCGTTGGCGGCCGGGCGACCCACAACTACAGCACGTAGTAGACCATCGACGATGGCCGGCAGGGACAGGTTCTTCGCCGGGCTGTCCCAGCGCCACCGCGAGCAGGCAGCGGCGAACCGGGTCGTTGAGCGGGCTGGCGTTTGAAACCCGTTGCGGCAGAAGCGGTTACGCCAGATACGCCACCGCATCACGGAAGCGGTCGGCCGCGGCGCGCAGCGCGGCCACGCCAGGTCCGGCACGCAGCACCTCGCGCGACACCGCAGGGAGCAGCTGCCCTTTCTGGGCGCCGCCGAAGCCGCCGAGCGCCTCGGGCCTGCCACCCTGCGCGCCGACGCCGGGCACCAGAACCGGACCGCCGAGTGCGCTGAGATCCGGCGGGTCCGACAGCGTGGCGCCGACCACGACGCCGACGGAGCCCGGCTCAGGCGATGACTCGCGGTTGACCGCGGCGGCCGCGTCGACGATCGACTGCGCGACGGTGCCACCGTCGGTTTTGGCCCGCTGGATGCTCGCCCCCTCTGGGTTCGACGTGGCGGCCAGCACGAACACGCCACGGCCATGCGCCTCCGCGGTGTCGAGAAGCGGTTGCAGCGATCCGAATCCCAGATACGGCGATGCGGTGACCGCGTCGGCGGCGAGCGGTGACTCACCGGCCCAGGCGTCGGCGTACGCCGCCATCGTCGAGCCGATGTCGCCGCGCTTCGCGTCGGCCAGCACCAGTACCCCCGACTCCTGCAACGCGCCGATCGTCTGCTCCAGCACCGCGAAACCCTTCGCGCCGAACGCCTCGAAGAACGCCACCTGCGGCTTGACCACGGCGAAATCGGCGAACGCCGCCACGCACGCGTCGCAGAACTCGGCGAGTCCGTCGCTGTCCACCGACAGCCCCCACGCGCGCAGCAATTCCTTGTGCGGGTCGATGCCCGGGCACAACGGACCGCGTCGCGCCACCGCGTCGGCCAACCGGCGACCGAACCCGGTCACAGCTAAGAACCCAGCTCGCTATGCAGTTCCTGCAGCGACATCACGCCGATATCGCCGCGGATGCCTGCCTCGATGCCCTGGACGGCCGCGGATGCGCCCTGCACGGTCGTCACGCAGGGAATGTTCATCGAGACTGCGGCCGACCTGATCTCGTAGCCGTCGATGCGAGGCCCGGAGTTGCCGTACGGGGTGTTGATCACCATGTCGACCTTGCCTGCCTTGATCAGGTCGACCGCGGAAGACGCAGGCCTGCCGTCGCCCGGCGGCTGGAAATGCTTGCGCACCTCCTCGCAGGGAATGCCGTTGCGCCGCAACATCTCCGCGGTGCCCTCCGTGGCCAGCACGCGGAAGCCCAGGTCGGCGAGCCGCTTTACCGGGAAGACCAGCGAGCGCTTGTCGCGGTTGGCCACCGACACGAAGATCGTGCCCTCGGTGGGCAACGAGCCGTAGGCGGCGGTCTGGCTCTTCGCGAACGCGCTGCCGAACTCGTGATTGATACCCATCACCTCGCCGGTCGACTTCATCTCGGGCCCGAGCAGCGAGTCGATCTGTGAGCCGTCGGCCTTGCGGAACCGGTGGAACGGCAGCACCGCTTCCTTCACCGCGACGGGCGCATTGCGCGGTGCCACGGCGCCGTCCCCGGTCTTGGCGAGCACCCCCTCGTCACGCAGCTGGGCGATGCTGGCGCCCAACATGATTCGTGCACACGCCTTGGCCAGCGGGATAGCGGTGGCTTTCGAAACGAACGGCACAGTACGGCTGGCGCGCGGATTGGCCTCGAGCACGTAGAGCACGTCGTCCTTCAGCGCGTACTGCACGTTGAGCAACCCGACCACGCCGATGCCGTGGGCGATCGCCTCGGTGGCGCGGCGCACGGACTCGATGTCGCTGCGGCCCAACGTGACAGGAGGCAGCGCGCACGCCGAGTCGCCGGAGTGGATGCCGGCCTCCTCGATGTGCTCCATGATGCCGCCGATGTACACCTCGGTGCCGTCGCACAGCGCGTCGACGTCGATCTCGATGGCGTCCTCGAGGAACCGGTCGACCAGCACCGGGTGTTCGGGCGACAGCGCCGTGGCGCGGGTGATGTAGCCCTCGAGCGTCTCTTCGTCGTAGACGATCTCCATGCCGCGGCCGCCCAACACATACGAGGGCCGCACCAGCACCGGGTAGCCGATGTCGGCGGCGATACGGCGCGCCTGCTCGAAGCTGGTCGCCGTGCCGAACCGCGGTGCGGGCAGCCCCGCGTTCGTCAGCACCTCACCGAACGCGCCACGATCCTCGGCCAGGTCGATCGCCTTGGGGCTGGTGCCGACAATCGGCACTCCCGCCTTCTCCAACCGCTCCGCCAAACCGAGCGGCGTCTGCCCACCGAGTTGGACGATGACGCCGACCACGCCGGGACCACCCTTCCCTGAGGCGTCCTCGGCGTAGTACACCTCGAGCACGTCCTCGAACGTCAGCGGCTCGAAGTACAGCCGGTCGGCGGTGTCGTAGTCGGTCGACACCGTCTCCGGGTTGCAGTTGACCATCACGGTCTCGAAACCGGCCTGGCTCAACGTCGTTGCCGCATGCACACAGCTGTAGTCGAACTCGATGCCCTGCCCGATCCGGTTGGGGCCGGAGCCGAGAATCAGCACCTTCGGCCTCTCGGCCTGCGGGGCAACCTCCGTCTCGGCGGCGGGGTCCAGTTCGTAGCTGCTGTAGTGGTAGGGCGTCTTGGCCTCGAACTCGGCTGCGCAGGTGTCGACGGTCTTGAACACCGGGTGGATGCCGAGCCGCTGACGCAGGGCGCGGACACCGACCTCGCCGGCCAGTTCCGGTCGCAGCGCAGCGATCTGGCGATCCGAAAGGCCGTAGTGCTTACTGCGCCGGAGCAACCATTCGTCAAGCACGGGCGCGTCGAGCAACTCGGAGCGCAGTGCGACGAGCCCGGCGATCTGCTCGACGAACCAGGGGTCGACACCCGATGCCTCGGCGACCTGCTCGACGGTGCCGCCGAGTCGCAGCGCCAGTTCGATGTCGTAGAGCCGTCCGTCGGTCGGCGTCCTGAGCCCCTCCAGCACATCATCGAGGGATACGTCCGGGTCGGGTCCGGTCCAGAAACCCGCCCGGCCCGTCTCGAGCGAGCGCATCACCTTGCCGAGGGCCTCGATGAAGTTGCGGCCCAACGACATCGCCTCGCCGACGGATTTCATCGTGGTGGTCAGCGTGGCGTCGGCGCCGGGGAACTTCTCGAACGCGAACCGAGGCGCCTTGACCACGACGTAGTCCAGGGTCGGCTCGAAGCAGGCGGGTGTTTCCTTGGTGATGTCGTTGATGATCTCGTCGAGCGTGTAGCCGATCGCGAGCTTGGCGGCGATCTTGGCGATCGGAAAGCCGGTGGCCTTGGACGCCAACGCCGACGACCGCGACACCCGCGGGTTCATCTCGATGACGATGAGGCGACCGTCTTGTGGGTTGACCGCGAACTGGATGTTGCAGCCGCCGGTGTCGACACCCACCTCGCGCAGGATCGCGATGCCGAGGTCGCGCATCTTCTGATACTCACGGTCGGTCAGTGTCATCGCGGGCGCCACGGTCACCGAATCGCCGGTGTGCACACCCATCGGGTCGAAGTTCTCGATCGAGCAGACCACGACGACGTTGTCGTGGTGGTCGCGCATCAGCTCGAGCTCGAATTCCTTCCAACCGTAAATGGATTCCTCGATCAGCACGTTGGCGCTTGGCGATGCGGCCAAGCCGTCCCCTGCCATCCGCTCGACGTCCTCTGCGGAGTAGGCCATGCCCGAGCCGAGTCCGCCCATGGTGAACGACGGCCGCACGACGACGGGCAGTCCGAGTTCCTCGACGGTCTCGCGGACCTCGTCCATGGTGAAGCAGACGCGGGAGCGGGCGGACTCGCCGCCGACCTTGGCGACGATGTCCTTGAACCGCTGCCGGTCCTCACCGCGCTGGATGGCCTCGAAGTCCGCGCCGATCATCTCGACGCCGTACTTCTCCAGAATGCCGCCCTCGTAAAGCTTCACCGCGGTGTTCAACGCGGTCTGCCCGCCGAGTGTCGCGAGCACCGCGTCGATCTTGTTGCCACGCTCGGCCTGCTGGGCCAGTACCTTCTCGACGAACGCCGCGGTGATCGGCTCGACGTAGGTGTGGTCGGCGAACTCCGGGTCGGTCATGATCGTCGCCGGGTTGGAGTTGATCAGGCTGACTTGCAGGCCCTCGGCCCGCAGCACGCGGCACGCCTGGGTGCCCGAGTAGTCGAACTCGCAGGCCTGTCCGATCACGATCGGCCCCGAGCCGATCACCAGAACGTGGTTGAGGTCTGGCCGCCGCGGCATTAACTGTCCTTCCTGCCGCGTGCGTGCGTGTTTGCACACGACACGCCGCGGAAATCTGTACAACAGCGCGCGCTCGCGAGCTGATGAGCGTGCGCGCAGCGCCCACGCCGCGGCTGTGCGGTTTCATACGAAACGCGCCGGCGCGGCGAATCAACACGCACACTCGGGCTTCCAACCGCTTGACCGGCGGCGCGAGCGTGCGCGTTTGTACACAAAACACGGCGTGTCGACGCGCAGACACGCACGCTCGCCGCCGGCACCATCACTTCTCCCCCTGTGCCATCAGGTCGACAAACTGGTCGAACAGATACTCGGCATCGTGTGGGCCCGCTGCCGCCTCTGGGTGGTACTGGACCGAAAAGGCGCGACCGTCAACGAGTTTGATGCCCTCGACGACACCATCGTTGGCGCACGTGTGGCTCACCTCTGCGGTACCGAACGGAGTGTCGAATCGCTCCCCCGCCTCACCCTCGAGGGCGAAGCCGTGGTTCTGCGCGGTCACCGCAACCCGGCCGGTGGCGTGGTCGATGACCGGCACATTGATACCGCGGTGCCCGAACACCATCTTGTAGGTCGACCGCCCGAGCGCCCTGCCGAGGATCTGGTTGCCGAAGCAGATCCCGAACAGTGGGATACCGGCGCCCAGCACCTCTCGGGTGACGCCGACAATGTGGTCGGCGGTCGCCGGGTCGCCGGGCCCGTTGGACAGGAACACCCCGTCGGGGTTGAGGTCGGCGATCTGCGCGAACTCCACCGTCGACGGCAACACGTGGCTGCGGACCCCGCGCCTTGCGAAGTTGCGTGGCGTGTTCGTCTTGATGCCGAGGTCGATGGCGGCCACGGTGAACCGTTGCGGCCCATCGGGTTCCACGATGTAGGTGGTGTCGGTGCTGACTTCGCCCGCGAGGTTGGCGCCGAGCATCGACGGCTGGCTGCGCACCCTGGTGAGCAGTTCGTCGGGATCGGCGAGCGCGGCTCCGGAGAACAACCCCGCCTTCATCGAACCGAGGCTGCGCAGGTGCCGCACCACTGCCCTGGTGTCGATGCCCGCGATGCCGACGATCCCCTGGCGGACCAGTTCGTCGTCGAGCGTGCCGCTGGCACGCCAGTTCGACGCGCGCGGCGACGGATCGCGCACCGCGTATCCGGCGACCCAGATCTTGTCGCCCCGGCTCTCGGCGTCCTCGTGGTTCCAGCCGGTGTTGCCGATCTGCGGCGCCGTGGCCACCACGATCTGCCCGTGATAACTCGGATCGGTCAGCGTCTCCTGGTAGCCGGACATGCCGGTCGAGAACACGGCCTCACCCAGCGTCTGCCCGACAGCGCCGAACGGGCTGCCGGTGAAGATGCGACCGTCCTCGAGCACCAGCACCGCTTTGTCTGTCGTCACGCCGCGCCCTCCAGCCATCGGTCGTAGGCGCGGCGGTCGTCGGCGCGAAACCCGGTGTCGATTTCGGCGCCCGACGGCAGTCGCCATCGGATCGCCAAGATGCCCTCATGCGTCATCGCCTTGCCCGCGATGCCTTTCTCGGTACGGATCGCTTCGATCGAGTCGTCGGGTATCCAGATGGGCCCGGCGCCGCTGCGCTGCAACATGATTCCTTCGGGGTAGCGGGTCAGCACTGCCTTGGCGCGATAGCCGAGGTCACCGACGGCGATGCGGTCCAGCCAGCTGGGTGCCAGCGTGCTGCCGACGTAGAGGCCCTTGGTCGCGGGAATCAGCGCCGGGCCGACCGTATCCGGCATCGACGGCAACGTGCCAATCAATTGCGCCTGCCGTTGCGCGCGGCGCAGCCAGCCGCGCATCATCTGCCGGATCGCCAGCGCAATCAACACCGCGAGCACCGCGGCGATGATCAGCATCGTGACGAGTGTGCCGGTGTTCACGCCGGGCTCTTCCCATCCCGTGCTGTCACCTTGCCGCGCAGCAGCGTCAACGTGACGGCGGCGGGCAACTCCATGGACTCATAGGGCGTGTTGTCCGACCGGCTGGCCAGCGCGGCACCCTCGACCGTCCAGGTGGCGTCCGGATCGACGACGGTCAGGTTGGCGGGCTCGCCGATCTCCAGGGGCCTGCCCTGATCGGGCAATCCGACAATGCGAGCGGGGTTTTCGCTCATCACCTTGGCGACGCCGCGCCAGGTCAACAGGCCGGTCTGCACCATCGTCTCGACGACCACCGACAGCGCCGTCTGCAGGCCGAGCATGCCGGGTCGCGCGTGAACGAACTCACACATCTTCTCGTGCTCGGCGTGCGGTGCGTGATCGGTCGCGACGCAGTCGAGCACCCCTTCGGCCAACGCCTGACGCAGCGCCTCGGCGTCGGCGGCCTCGCGCAGCGGCGGGTTGACGCGGTTGCGGCCGTCGTAGCTGATCAGTCGGCTGTCGTCCAGCAGCAGGTGATGGGGCGTCACCTCGGCGGTGATCGAAATACCTTGCGCCTTCGCCCATTTGATGATCTCGACGGTGCCTGCGGTGGACGCGTGGCAGATGTGCACCCGAGCTCCGGCGTCACGCGCCAGCAGCGCGTCGCGCGCAACGATGGATTCCTCGGCGGCGCGCGGCCAGCCTGCCAATCCGAGGCGCGCAGCGGTGGGCCCCTCGTGCGCGATGGCGCCGACCGTGAGCCGTGGCTCTTCGGCGTGCTGGGCGATCAGGACGCCAAGGCCCGTCGCGTACTCGAGGGCGCGACGCATGATCAGCGGGTCGTGCACACAGATGCCGTCGTCCGAGAACATCCGCACCTGTCCGACGCCCGCGGCCATCAAGCCCATCTCCGTGAGCTGAGTGCCCGCGAGGCCCATCGTGACAGCGCCGACCGGGTGCACGTCGACAAGTCCGACCTGCTGTCCCCGGTGCCAGACATGGTCGGTGACGACCGGGCTGTCGGCGACCGGATTCGTGTTGGCCATCGCGAACACCGCGGTGTATCCGCCCAACGCGGCCGCCGCCGAACCGGTTTCGATGTCTTCCGCGTACTCGCGACCCGGCTCACGCAGGTGGGTGTGCATGTCGACGAAGCCGGGCAGCAGAACCTGGTCGGTGGCGTCGAAAACGTCGGCGTCGTCGGGTGCTGTCAAATTCGCCCCGATGTCCGCGATCTGGCCATCGGAGGCGAGCACGTCGACTCGGTCGCCCTCACCGTAGAGGCGAACCCCGCGGATTAGCACGCTCATGCGCTGATCGCCTCCGTCTCCGCGCCGACGAGTAAGTGGAACAGCACCGCCATCCGGACGTG
>DATJIX010000019.1:0-3752 GCA_035492865.1 Mycobacterium sp.
CAGCGAGCAGTTCGAGGGCTGATTCGGGGATCTCCCTGTCCGTGCGTGTCGATCCTTCGGGTCGATCGATCGCCGGCGGCCAGTTCACCAGGTGTCCCAGCGCGGCAAGGCCGCTGCGGAAGCTTTCGAGCACCGGAATTCCGTTGTCGCGCAGCCGTTGTGCGGTCGGCGCGTCGATGGCCGACGGCACCGACGCCAGCACGGCCAGCGGTGCGTCGGTGACCTTCGCGACGTCGACCATCGCGTCGGCGTACGCGGTATCGCCGTCGAACTCGGTGACCAGATCCACCGCGAGCGCGGTGGCACCCACATTCCTGTCGTCGGCCATCGCGCGCAGACACGAGCCGAACAGGTTGCGGGTGTCGGCGCCGGTGCCCCAGACGTCCAGCGGGTTGGTCGCCGCCAGACCGTCGTCGAGCAACGCGCCGACCGTCGCCAGCGTGTCGTCGGCCAGCTCCGCGAACGCCACGCCCAGTTCATGCGCGAGGTCGGCCAGCAGCGCGCGTTCGGCCCCGGAATCGTGCACGGTCGCTACTCCTCCGCCCCGCGACCGTCGGCCCGCCGAGAACAGTTCGAGTGTGTCCGTGAATTCGGCCATGTCGCTCACGTGCACCGCTCCGGTGGCGGCGCAGAAGGCTTGCCACGCCGCGTGTTCGCCCGCCAAGGCGCCCGAGTGCGCGGCGACCATCGCGCGGCCGCGCGGCGATCCGCCCACGGTGAGCATCACCACCGGCACGTTCTGTTCGGCGGCCCGCAGCAGTGCCTGCCGCAGCCGGGGCACGGAGCGCGGCGTCTCCAACAGCAGCGCAATGAGCCTCGTGTCAGGGTCGTCGAGCGCGTAGTCGACGTAATCCGCAGTGTCGGTGACCAGCTCCTGACCCGACGACACCGCGAGCCGGAACCCGAAGCCGCGACGGGCCCGCAACAACGTCGAGAACGCCGACCCGGAATGGGTGACCATGGCGATGTGGCCTTGCGGCAATGGATCCGGCTCCAGGTAGCCCAGAGCCCGCACGCCAAGCGCGTTGTTGACGAACCCCATGCAGCCGGCTCCGCACAGTGCCATGCCCGCGTCCGTCGCGACGGCCGCGATCTCGTCGCGCAGCCCGTGGGCGGACCCGAACAGCACAGCGGATTTGGCGCCCGCCGCTGCGGCGACGGCCAGCTGTTCGGACAGCACAGCGTCGGGTACACCGAGAAGTACCACGTCGACGGGCTCGGCGATGTCGGCGACCGACGCTACGCACGGCAGGTCGCCAATGCGGTCGTAGCGTGGGTTCACCAAATGAAAGCGGGCCGAACCGCGTTGTGCCTCAATGATCATCCGCGAGCCGAGACTGTCCGGGCGCGCGCTTGCGCCCACAAGCGCCATCGACCGCGCACCCAGCATGGCGGCGACGGCAGTCGAGGTCATGCTCGCCGGAACCGCTTCAGACCTCGCTTCTTGTCTGCGAGTGCCGCCCGCGCGGCCTGCCAGCCCGGGATGCCGCACACACCGCCACCGGCATGCGTGCCCGAACTGCCGTTGTAGAGACCGGCGATCGGCGTGCGGTAGTCGGCGTAGCCAGGCGCGGGCCGCATGTGGAACAGCTGCTCCAGCGACAGCTCGCCGTGGAAGATGTTGCCACCGATCAGGCCGTACTCCTGCTCCATCTCGTACGGTCCGACAACGTCGCGGTGCGTGATCGACGCCTTGAAGCCCGGTGCGACCTGGTCGTAGGTGTCGATCACCCGGTCGGCATACGCGTCGAGTTCCTCGGTGTGCGGTTCATTCGCCCACTCGGCGGGCACCCACTGCGTGAACAGCGACATGATGTGCGTGCCATCGGGATTCAGCGTCTTGTCCAGGGTCGTCGGGATGACGCCATCGCTGAACGGCAGCGTGGCCGGCTTGCCGATGCGGGCTTCCTGGAACGCGGCCTCCAGGTATTCCATCGTCGGCGCCATCTCGATCGAGCCGGTGAGATGCTCGGCCTCACCCGAACTGGGGTTCGCGGTGAAGCTGGGCAGCTCCGACAACGCGACGTTGACCTTCACCACGCCGCTGCGCGTCTTGAAGTGCTGGATGTCGCTGACGAAGTCGTCGGGCAGCTCTGAGGGCGAAAGGTGTTCGAGGAAGGCGATCTTCGGATGCAGGGTGGTGACCACCAGCGGCGCATTGATCTCTTCGCCGTTGGCGAGCACCACGCCCCGCACCTGACCGCCCCTGGTCAGCACCCTGGAAACCTTTGCGTTGGTGCGGATCTCGGCGCCGAAGCTGCGCGCCGACTTCGCGATGGCCGCGGACACCCCACCCATCCCGCCTTCGGGGTAGCCCCAGCTTCCTAGTTGACCGTCGCCGACATCGCCGATCGAGTGGTGTGCCATCACGTATGCGGTGCCGGGTTCGCACGGTCCCGCCCAGGTACCGATGATGCCGTTGACGGCCATCAGACCTTTGACTTGCGGTGATTCAAACCAGTCGTCGAGCAGGTCAGCGATGCTCATGGTCAGTAGCCGGGTGATGTCGGCGGTCATTCGCGGCGTGATCTTGTTGCGCATCGGCCACGCCAGCTTCGCCAAGTCGAGCAGATCACCGGGCCGCTTCGAGCCGATGTTCGGCGGCACCTGGGTCAGCAGCGGACCCATCACCTCGGCGATACGCCCGATCCAGTCGTAATACTCGGGCAACGCGTCCGCGTCCTTCTTGGAGAACTTGGACAGCTGCTCGTGGGTGCGCTTGGGGTCGTCCTCGTAGATGATCAGCGAGCCACCCTCGGGAAAGGCCTGGTAGGACGGGCCCATCGGATGCACCTTGTAGCCGTGCCTGGCAAGTTCGAGATCGCGCACGATGGTGGGCGGCATCAGGCTCATCACGTAGGACAGCCGCGTGACACGCAGGTGCGGTGCGTCCTCCCATGGCGACTCGGTGGTGGCGGCGCCACCCAGCGAGCCACGACCCTCGAGCACCAGGGTCCTGGCGCCCGACCGGGCGAGGTATGCCGCGGACACCAGCCCGTTGTGGCCGCCGCCGATGACGAGGGCGTCGTACGTGTTCGACATGAGGGCCCTACTTCCGTCCTGACTGACTGTTCAATCTAACCAAGTGTTACGCTACAGACAAGAGCAGCGCTGCACAGGGAGGGAACCGAGAAAGCCATGGCCGATCCAGCCCCCGCGACCGAACAAAACGAGGCCCGGCGCATCGAAATGCTCCGTGCCGCAGCGGAGCTGATCTGTGAGCGGGGTTTCGGGGAAACCCGCATCGCCGACGTCGCCAGGCGCGCGGGTGTCAGCTCTGCGCTCGTCATTTACTACTTCGGCACCAGGGATCGCCTGCTGGTCGATGCGCTGCGCTATTCGGAGGAGTCGTTCTACGAGGCGGCCGAGCAGATGCTTGCGGAGGTGCCGTCGTTGCGCGAGCGGCTTTCGCTGCTGATCCAGTGGACGTGCGTACCGGAGGGCGCCGGCGAGATCCCCGGCGCGTGGGGGCTGTGGTTCGACCTGTGGGCACAGGCGTTCCGGCACGACGAGATCAAGGCAGGCCGCGCAGAACTCGACGCCCGGTGGCGCACGATGATCGTCGACGCGCTGGACTCATCGGATCTCAGCGCGAAGGACAAACGGATGTTCGCCCTCGAGTTCTCCGCACTGCTCGACGGGCTGTCCATCCAGGTGGCCCTCGAAGACCCCGAGGTCGACTCCGACCTCGCCTACGACATCGCCATGCATTTCGCGGAACGCGAGCTGAACCTGCCTGCAAAGAAGCGGGT
>DATJIX010000020.1:0-14169 GCA_035492865.1 Mycobacterium sp.
TCGCGGCATAGCGTCGAGGTGTGGCACGCAGCGGCCGACGCACCGGCCTGACCGATCAGGGGCCTTAGCTCAGTTGGTAGAGCGCTACCTTTGCAAGGTAGATGTCAGGAGTTCGATTCTCCTAGGCTCCACAACGTTTCGATCGTTACGTTCAGCGCATGGCAGCGATCGGCTCCCGGCAACGTAGCCAACCTGCACCGCCCCGAGTCGTCTTCGAGGATCTCTGCGATCCGACCCGGCAGCCCGTGCGGCCCTGGCTGCATCTTCTCGATGACGAAGTCGCGCCGACAGTCGTCGAATCCGAAGGACCGCACCGCGTGGTGTGGTCGTCACTGTGGCTCACGCGACCGGACGCCCGGGTGCAGTTCGATCTGAGTCCCGCGGACGGCGGCACCGATCTTCGCTGGACGCTCCTGGTCGACGAGCCTCTCCCCGACGTCGGCCTGACCAGGCACATGTGCCGACGAATCGGGGAGCTCATCAACGCGAGCCTGCGATACACCTACGGCCAATAAGAACTGCGCCGCCGCCTGGTTGCTCGTCAACAAGTGACCAAGGACTCCTCCCATATCGGGGTTTGCTGGATAGCGTCGGAAGCTGATTGCTACTCCACCGGAAGAAGACAGGCGGGAGGTGGGCTCGGTGTCATCCGACAGCGTCGTCAAGCCGCTACGCGCGCTCGGCGATTTCTATGCCCAGTCACTGGACACGTTCGTCGCGATCTTCAAGCCACCCTTCGCGTGGCGGGAGTTCCTGCTACAGACCTGGTTCGTGGCACGAGTCTCTATCGTCCCCACACTCATGCTGGCCATCCCGTTCACCGTGCTCGTCGTGTTCACACTTAACGTCCTGCTGCACGAGTTCGGCGCCGCCGACTTCTCCGGTAGCGGCGCGGCAACGGCCTCGGTCACCCAGATCGGGCCGATCGTCACCGTGCTCGTCGTCGCCGGTACGGGTGCGACGGCAATGTGCGCGGACCTTGGGGCCCGCACCATCCGCGAGGAACTGGATGCGCTGCGTGTCCTCGGTGTGGACCCGATTCACCGGCTGGCGGTGCCCCGCGTGTTGGCGGCCACCGTCGTGGCTGTCTCCCTTGTGTCGTTGGTGACGATGGTCGGACTGGCAGGCTCGTTCGGCTTCGCGGTCTTCATTCAGCACGTCACACCGGGTGCCTTCGCGGCGGGCCTGACGCTGCTGACCGGCCTTCCCGACCTGATCCTGGGGTTGGTCAAGGGGGCGCTGTTCGGGACGGCGGCCGCCTTGATCGCTTGCTACAAGGGCATGTCGGTGCGCAGAGGACCCCAAGGTGTCGGCAATGCCGTCAACGAGACGGTCGTGTACTCCTTCGTCGCGCTGTTCGTCATCAACATCGTCACGACCGCCGTCTTCTACACAGGTACGAAATGACCGAGCTGCGCGGCTGGCCAGTCGGCGCGGCACGCCTGATCGCCTCTGGCTGGAATCGTGTCGGCACTCAAATAGCGTTCAACGCCCGCTCCGTGCGCGAGATCCGCATCGCGTTCGTCCGGTACAAGACGGAGATCCTGCGGCTCATCGCCCAGATGAGCCTGGGCACCGGCGCGCTCGCGGTCATCGGTGGCACGGTGGTGGTCGTCGGGTTTCTCACGTTGGCGACCGGCGCGGTGATCGCCGTGCAGGGCTACAACCAGCTCGCCGGCATCGGCGTGGAGGCGATGACGGGATTCATCTCCGCCTATGTCAACGTGCGGATCATCTCGCCGGCGGTGGCGGGTATCGGCCTGGCCGCCACCATCGGCGCGGGTGCCACCGCACAACTCGGCGCTATGCGGATCGCCGATGAAATCGACGCGCTCGAGGTGATGGCGGTGCGGTCCATCGCCTACCTCGTCTCGACCCGGGTCGTGGCCGGCGTGGTGGTGGTGATCCCGCTCTACTGCGTGGCGATGGTGTGTGCGTTCCTGGCCGCTCGGTTCGGGACGACCGGGTTCTACGGCCAGTCCACCGGTGTCTACGACCACTACTTCAACACCTTTCTGAATTCGACCGACCTGCTCTGGTCGTTCCTCACGGTGGTGCTGATGGGGATCGCCGTCATGCTCGTCCACACGTACTACGGCTACAACGCATCCGGCGGACCGGCGGGCGTGGGAGAGGCGGTCGGCCATTCGGTGCGCACGTCGCTGATCGTGCTCACCCTGTTGTTGTTGGCCATCGCGCTGTCGGTATACGGGCAATCCGGCAACTTCCATCTCTCGGGATAGCCATGGCAGAGCCGCGCCGAGAGGGCATGCATCCAGGGTGGTGGACATTGATTTTCGCCACCGCAACCGTTGGCACCGTCGTGCTCACTTCGGCGCTGTTCTCGGGCTCGCTGAAGGAGTACGTCGCGGTGACGCTGACGTCCGACCGGGCCGGCCTGGTGATGGACCGCGGTGCCAAGGTCACGATGCGCGGTGTGCAGGTGGGCCGCGTCGGGCAGGTCACCAGCGCGAAGGACCAGGTCAGACTGAAGCTCGAAATCTACCCGGATCAGATCAAGTACATCCCGGCCAACGTCCACGCGCGCATCCGTGCCGGAACATTGTTCAGCGCCAAGTTCGTCGAACTGGTCTACCCCCGTGACCCCAGCACCGAGCGGCTGGCCGCCGGAACCCTGATCGCATCCGAGAGCGTCAGCACCGAGATCAACACGCTATGGAAAGACCTGGCCGGGGTGCTGAATCAGATTGACACAGTGAAACTTCAGAGCGTGCTGTCCGCCCTTGCCGAGGGTGTGGGCGACCACGGCGCAGTCATCGGCCAGACCATAACCGACGCCAACGAGGTGCTGTCGGCGCTCAATCCCCGGGCCGACATCATCTACGCGGACCGCCAAGCGGTCCGCGATGTCAGCGACGCCTACGGCGTTGCGGCACAGAACATTCTGACGGCACTGGACGCGGCCCGCACCACCAGCACCACCATCGCCAGCAACGCGCAGGCGCTGGATGCGTTGTTAACCGGCGCAATCGGCCTGTCCCGCAGCGGAATCGACCTGCTGGGCGCCAGTCAGGCCAACCTGATCGAGTCCGTCAACCTCCTCAAGTCGACTGCCGGTCTTCTGATGAAGTACAACCCGACCTTCACATGCACGCTCGTCGGGGCCAAGACAGCGCTCGACAGCGGCTACCTGGCCGCCACCGGCGGCGCGAACGGAAAGTCGTTGATCCTCGACAGCGCCATCCTGTTGGGCGCCGACGCGTACCGGTACCCGGACAACCTGCCGATCATCGGCGCCAAGGGAGGTCCCGGCGGGAAACCGGGATGCGGATCCCTCCCTGACGTGGCTGCCAATTGGCCGGTGCGGCAACTCGTTACCAACACCGGATGGGGAACAGGCCTCGACATTCGGCCTAACCCCGGTATCGCCTTCCCCGGCTATGCGAACTTCTTCCCCGTCACCAGGGCAGTCCCGGAACCGCCGAGCATCCGGTATCCCGGCGGCCCTGCACCCGGCCCAATCCCGTACCCCGGCGCGCCGCCATACGGGGCGCCGCTATACGCACCCGACGGAACACCGCTGTACCCGGGCCTGCCACCCGCACCGCCACCCGGGGCCCCGCGCGAACCGGGCCCCGCGCCGCCGGGCGCAGAGCCGTTTGTGGTCCCGGCGCCTGCGCAGTTACAGCCGACTCCGACGCCGCCACTCCCTGAAGCGGCGGTGCCAGCACCATGAGGGTTTCGCCATGAGAGAGAACCTGCGAGGAGCGATCTGGCACCTGGCCGTTTTCATGACCGTGTGTGCACTCGGCCTGATCGCCATGCTGGCGGTCTTTGCCCAGTTGCGGTTCGAGAAGGAGGTCCTATACGAGGCGGAGTTCACCAATGTCTCGGGGCTCGAAGCCGGCAACTTCGTCCGCATCGCGGGAGTCGAGGTTGGCAAGGTCAAGAAGATCGCCATCCGGGATGACGCCACCGCGGTGGTCGAATTCGGCACCGATGCAACTGTTGTGCTGACGGAAGGCAGCAGAGCGGTCATCCGCTTCCGCAATCTGATCGGCGACCGCTATCTGGCGCTCGAAGAAGGCGCCGGTGGCATCAGGCGACTCGCGCCCGGCGGCACGATCCCGCTGTCCAGGACGTCGCCGGCGCTAGACCTGGACGCATTGCTGGGCGGCTTCCGGCCCTTGTTCAGGGCACTGGACCCCGACCAGGTCAACGCGCTGTCCGGCCAGCTGATCGAGGCGCTCCAAGGCGAGGGCGCGACCCTCAACTCGTTCCTTGAGCACACTGCCGCCCTGACGAACACGCTGGCCGACAGCGATCGCCTGATCGGCGAAGTCATCACCAACCTCGACACCGTTCTCGATTCACTCGGAGACCGAACCTCGCAGTTCGCGACGACCATCGACTCGCTGTCGAAGCTGTTGGGCACGCTGGCCGACCGAAAGCAGGATCTGAGCAACGGGATCGCGTACGGCAACGAGGCAGCGGCTTCGGTGGCCGATTTGCTCGCGCAGGCCCGGCCATCGCTGCTGAAGATCGTGCACGAGGCCGACCGGACAGCAAGCAACACCCTGGCCGACCGCGACTACCTGGACAACTTGCTCAACACGCTGCCCGACGCCTACCAGATGCTGAACCGTCAGGGCCTCTACGGTGATTTCTTCAGCTTCTATCTGTGCGATCTGATACTGAAGTTGAACGGCAAAGGCGGACAACCGGTTTACGTGAAGATTGCCGGCCAGGTCTCGGGGCGGTGCACGCCACGATGAAGACCTTTTCCGAACGCAATCCTCTCGTTGTCGGCGCGATCGGTGTCGCGGCGACCATCAGCGTGGTACTCGGCGCGCTGAACTACGGCAAGCTGCCGTTCGTCAATTCGAACAAGACGTACTCGGCCTACTTCAACGAGGCCGGCGGGCTGCTCACCGGTGCGCCCGTACAGGTTTCGGGTTTGCGAGCCGGCCGGGTAGACAGCATCGACCTGGACGGGCCACGTGTATTCGTGACGTTCGAGGTGGACAAGAGCATCCGACTCGGCGAGCGAACCGAGGCGGCGATCAAAACGAAAAGCGTGCTGGGCGCCAAGATCCTCGAAATCTCCCCCCGCGGCGACGGCACACAGTCCGGGCCCATCCCACTCGAGCGGACCAGGTCGCCTTACCAGCTTCCCGACGCGCTCGGTGATCTCACCACCACCGTCAGCGGGCTGGACACCGACAAGCTGTCGGATTCGTTGGCCGTGCTGGCAGACACGTTCTCGGAGACCCCGCCTGCGCTCAGAATCGCGCTGCAGGGTGTCGCGCGGTTCTCGCAGACCATCAACAAGCGGGACGCGCAGTTGCGAAACCTCTTGAGCAACGCCAACAAAGTGACCGCGGTACTCGCTGAACGCAGCGACGGCATCGTCAAGTTGATGGTCGACACCAATGCGCTGCTCGTTCAGTTGCAGAGTCAAAGCCGCGCGCTGGACCAGGTTTCTGAAAACCTCGCGGCCGTCAGCGAGCAACTCAAGGCGGTGCTCGAGGAGAACCGGCAGACCCTCAAACCCGCACTGGACAAGGTCGACGAGGTGCTGACGATCCTCGACAACCGCAAGGAACGGGTGCAATCGGCGATCAAGAAGTTCAACGTTTACGCGATGTCGATGGGCGAGTCGATGGCCTCGGGACCGTTCTTCGAGTTCTACATCGCCAACCTGCTGCCGGGTCAGTTCATCCAACCGTTCGTCGACGCCGCGTTCTCCGATCTGGGCCTGGACCCGAATGTCCTTCTGCCGTCGCAACTCACCGACCCCCAGACCGGCCAGCCGGCAACGCCTGCGCTGCCGATTCCGTACCCACGCACCGGTCAGGGCGGTGAGCCGAGACTGACTGTGCCGGACGCGATCACCGGAGTGCCCGGCGATCCGCGGTACCCCTACCGTGAGCCCCCGCCGTCACCGCCGCCCGGCGGCCCGCCGCCAGGCCCACCCGCGTTACCGCCCGATGCGCCGATGGAGGCCGGCCGATGAAGAACCGCGGCAACACCCGCATCGGCCTGGCGACGCTGCTGGTGGCCACCCTGATCGCCGGTGTCGTTGTGATGCTGCACTCGTCCGGCGTGGCGCACCGGAACACCGTCGTTGCGTACTTCGCGAACAGCAACGGCATCTTCCCCGGCGACGAGGTCCGAATACTCGGCGTGGCGGTGGGGAAAATCGAAACCATCGAACCGCAGCCGCATCGGGTCAAGATCACATTCACCTATGACAGCAAGTACCCGGTGCCCGCCGACGCCAAGGCGGTGATCCTGTCGCCGGCGATCGTGACCGCGCGGGTGATTCAGCTGACCCCGGCCTACACGGGTGGGCCGGAGCTATCGAATAACGCGGTGATTCCCGAGGAGCGCACGGCGGTTCCGGTCGAATGGGATGATTTGCGGCGCCAACTCGACCGGCTGTCCGACATGGTGCAGCCGACCGAACCCGGCGGGGTCAGCACGTTGGGGTCCGTGGTGCACACGATGGCGACGAACTTGCGCGGCCAGGGCGCAACGATTCGGGAGACCATCACCGAACTCTCCCAAGCGATTTCAGCGCTCGGCGACCACAGCAGCGATGCCTTCAGCACGATGAAGAACTTATCGATCCTGGTGTCGGCGCTGCGGGACAGTGGTGACCTGCAGCGCGACCTGAACGAAAACCTGGCCTCGGTCAGCGGGCTGCTGGTCGACGATCCGGGGGAGGTCGGCGACGCCGTCTCAGCCCTGAACAGCGCCTTGGGCGAGGTCCGCAGTGCCATCACCGAGAACCGCGAAACGTTGGGTACGACGTCGGACAAGTTGGCATCGGTCAGCCAGGCAATGACCGAGAGCCTCGGCGACATCAAACAGACGCTGCACCTCGCACCCAACGAGCTTCAGAACCTCATGAACACCTATCAGCCCGCGCAGGGCACGCTCGGCGGTGCCTACGCCTTCAACAACTTCGCAAACCCGTTGGCCTTTCTGTGTGGTGCCATCCAGGCGGCGTCGCGCATGGGTGCCGAACAGTCGGCCAAGTTATGTGTCCAGTACCTGGCACCGATCGTCAAGAACCGTCAATACAACTTCCCGCCCCTTGGCGAGAACCTCATCGTCGGCGCCGTGGCGCGACCCAACGAAGTGACCTACAGCGAGGACTGGATGCGGCCGGACTACGTCCCACCTCCGACCGCTAATCCGGCTGCTGCAGTTGATGTTCCGCCGCTGCCCGCCGAGGTGCGTGCCACGGATCCGGCCGAGGGCCTGCCCGGGATGATGGTGCCGCCGGGAGAGGGCAGCTGATGACGCACCGATGGCGGACGTGGCACCGCGTGACCGCTGGCCTGCTGACGGCGCTGGCCGTCGCCGCACCGGCGGGCTGTGGATGGCGGGGACTCAACTCGGTGCCGCTGCCGGGAACCGCGGGCGGCGGCCCTGGCTCGTATGTGATTCAGGCGCAGCTGCCCGAAGTGCGGACGATCGAGCCGAACTCGCGTGTGCAAGTGGACGACGTCACGGTGGGCACCGTCACCAAGATCGAGCGGCAGGGGTGGCATGCGCTGCTGACGATGAGGATCGACGGCGACGTCGACCTGCCGGCCAACGCTACAGCGACCGTGGGCCAAAGCGGCCTCCTCGGTTCATTGCACGTCGAACTGGCACCCCCCGAGGGAGTCGCACCTCAAGGTCGGTTGACGGACGGCTCGGTGATCCCGCTGTCGTCGGCGGGCAGCTACCCGTCGACTGAGCAGATACTTTCGGCAATCTCGTTGTTGCTCAACGGCGGTGGAGTCGGACAGGTCCAGGAGATCACCAAGTCCCTTAGTACCGCACTTGCAGGGCGCGAGGACGACCTGCGGAACCTGATTCACCAGCTGGACACGTTCACCAGCCGCGCCAACGAGCAGAGCGGCGACATCATCGACACAACCACCAGCCTGAACAACCTGGTCGGCCAATTCGCGGACCAGAAGCCGGTGTTGGACAACGCACTCCAGACGATCCCGGATGCGCTCCGGGTGCTGACCGACGAGCGCCAGCACCTGGTGGATGGGCTCGACCAGTTGGGCAAATTCAGTGCCCTGGTTGCGGATTCGGCGAATCAGACTGAGGACAGTATGCTCGCCGAACTGCGAGACCTCGGGCCGGTGCTGGAGTCACTGGCCAATGCCGGGCCGGCGCTCACCCGCGCTCTTGGCCTGTTCGCCACCTACCCGTTCCCGACGGACACCATCGGGAAGTGGGCGCGGGGTGACTACGCCAACCTGACCGCTGTCATCGACCTGACCCTGAGCCGACTCGATGCGTCGCTTCTGACGGGCACCCGGTTCGAAGGCGACCTGACGGAGCTCGAACTGCAGTGGGGCCGCACCATCGGGCAGATGCCGAGCCCATACACGGCGGGCAATCCCCTTGTCGCGCCGTACCATTGGGACCAGGGGCCCTGACGTGCCGCCGTTGTCGAGGCGAATCATCGTCCAGCTGATCATCTTCGCCGTGGTTGCGGTGATCGGCGGCGCGGCGATGGTGTTCGGCTACATCAAGCTGCCGGCCATGTTCGGAATCGGCCGCTATCAGGTGACCGTCGAGTTGCCAAGGACCGCGGGTCTGTACCCGAGCGGAAACGTCACCTACAACGGCGCGGAGGTCGGCCGCATCAAGAGCGTGCACCTCACCGAGACGGGCGTTGCCGCGGTGCTTTCGCTGAAGTCGGGGGTCGACATTCCCTCGGACCTCGAGGCGCAGGTGCACAGTCAGTCCGCCGTGGGTGAGCAGTACATCGCGCTGCTGCCGCGCCGGGATTCCGCGCCGCTGAAGAACGGCGACGTCATCTCGGCGGACCGCACCTCGGTGCCACCCGATCTCGACTCGGCGCTGGACGCGATGAACACGGGTCTGAAGGCGATCCCGCGCGACGACTTGAAGACGGTGATCGACGAGGGATACGTCGCCGTGGGCGGGCTTGGGCCGGAGTTGTCCCGCCTCATCACGGGTACCGGTGCGCTGACCGTCGAGGCCCGCCGGAATCTGGATCCGCTGCTGACGCTGATCGACTCGTCCAAGCCGGTTCTGGACGCACAAAGGGATTCGTCGGGCGCGGTTCAGGCGTGGGCCGCGCATCTGGCCACGATCAGCCGGCAGTTACAGCAACACGACGATGCCGTGCAGGGTGTGCTGCAACAGGGTGGACCGGCCGCCGACGAAACCCGCGCTCTCTTCGACCGGCTCCGGCCGACCCTGCCGATCGTGCTGGCCAACCTGGTCAGTGTCGGTCAGGTCGCGGTCACCTACCAGCCCAGCTTGGAGCAGCTGTTGGTGCTGTTGCCCCAGGCGGCGGCGACTGCGCAGGCGATAGGTGTGGCGAACCGCAACACCAAGCAGGCGTACGCAGGCGCCTTTCTCAGCTTCAACCTGCGGCTGAACCTTCCGCCGCCGTGCACCACCGGGTTCCTGCCTGCCCAGCAACAACGGGTGCCGTCGTTGGAGGACTACCCGGACCGGCCCGTCGGCGACCTGTACTGCCGGGTGCCGCAAGACTCGCCGCTGAGCGTCCGCGGCGTGCGCAACACACCGTGCATCACCCGGCCGGGGAAACGGGCACCGACGGTGGCGATGTGTGAGAGCGACGAGGACTACGTACCGCTCAACGACGGCTACAACTGGAAGGGCGACCCCAACGCGACGCTGTCGGGCCAACCGGTTCCGCAACCGCCGCCGGGCGCGGCCGTCCCTGGTCCCGCACCCCCCGCGCTACCGGCGGCCGAGTACGACCCGGCCACCGGCACCTATGTAGGCCCGGATGGGAAGACGTACCGCCAATCGGACCTGGCTGTGGGCTCCGGAGGCGACAAGACATGGCAGTCGATGTTGGTGCCACCAGGAAATTGATGGGGCTTCGTCAACACACTCCAGGAGGTTGAGGGCGAGGCCGTCCTGCGCATCGAGCAACAGACGGCCAACAGAAGCCGGCGCGAGATCGGCTGCTAATTCCCGTATTTTTCGCGCAGCGCTTCCTCTACAGTTAATTCCTAGGGAACGTGTGTGGGGGATCGAATGGGGGAAGCTATGAACGGCGACGACGCTTATCAAGGCCGCGGCGTGGGCCGCCGCACGCAATGGGTGGTGACGGTGGGAGCCGTTCTCGTTGGACTGGGAACGGTAACCGCCACGGTCGTGACAGGCGGCGCGGACATCGGCTCCGTACCGTCCGCCGCCGCTTCGACGACGGACGCGACGCCGTGGGCACCCAGGCCGGCAACCCTGCCAACGTTCTTCCCGGATATGAACTCGGAGGTCGGAGGGCAAGGCACGGTAAGGCCGCCGACGGCATCCAGCCCGGTATTGGCGTGGGCGGCAAAGGCCACGGATGCGGGCCAAGACATTCGGAGCGCTGTGGGGGATGCGCAGCGCGCTATCGGTGTGCATGATGTCGCGGCCGCCAAGGCGGCCTGTCAGCGAATGAGCAATGCGAACGACCGACTGGACGCGACGCTGCCGACTCCGGTTCGGGCGTTGACTTCCGAAGTCCAGGCCGTCGTGAATGAGATCGATGCCGCGGCCAGCCTGTGCCTGAACGCCGGCCCCAATCCCGGGCAGGGCGAGATCGACGCGTTTACGTCACACGTGAATGCGGCCCTGGCGCATTACCAGCGAGCAGAACAGATCGGCGCAGACAATTCAGGGCCGGCGGGGCGGCCGGGATTGATGAACTGAGTGCGGCCTGGCGCCGCGCCTCAATGCTCTAGCACTCGACGACATTGAGGGCGAGACCGCCCTTGGACGTCTCCTTGTACTTGTCTTTCATGTCGGCGCCGGTGTCGCGCATCGTCTTGATGGCGGTGTCGAGGCTGACGTGGTGAGTTCCGTCCCCGTGCAACGCCATTCGCGCCGCCGTGATCGCTTTGACCGCCGCGACGGCATTGCGTTCGATACACGGAATCTGCACCAGTCCTCCGACGGGATCGCAGGTGAGGCCGAGGTTGTGCTCAATCCCGATCTCGGCGGCGTTCTCCACCTGGGCGGGCGTTCCGCCCATCACCGCCGCCAGCCCGCCGGCCGCCATCGAGCAGGCCGACCCGACCTCGCCCTGGCAGCCCACCTCGGCGCCGGAGATCGACGCGTTGGCCTTGAAGAGCTGCCCGATGGCCCCGGCCGTGAGCAGGAACTCGACGATGCCGTCGTCCGTCGCACCGGGAACGAACCGCGAATAGTAGTGCAGCACAGCCGGAATGACGCCTGCGGCGCCGTTCGTCGGTGCCGTCACCACTCGGCCACCGCCTGCGTTCTCCTCGTTGACGGCCAGCGCGTACACCGTCAGCCAGTCCATCGCGTACAGCGGGTCGTCCGGGTCTAGCGTCTCCGACAGCAAACGGGCACGTCGCTTGACGCGGAGCTTTCCCGGCAGCGTGCCCGTCGCCGACAGCCCTGCGTTGACGCAGTCCTGAAACGCCGCCCAGATGCGCAACAGGCCGGCCCGCAAGTCGGACTCGCGGCCCAGCGCCACCTCATTGCGTGCCATCAGTTCGGCGATGCTGCACCCGCTCTCCGTCGCGAGGCGCACGAGTTCCTCGGCCGTGTTGAACGGATACGGAACCTGGGTGTCCTCGCGAGGACCCGACTCGGCCTCCTCCTCGTCGACGACGAATCCGCCGCCGACCGAGTAGTACACCCGACGGCTGAGCTCGACACCGTCACCGTCGAACGCCAGAAACACCATGCCGTTGCTGTGAAAGTCCATGGCGCGCAACGACAAAACGATGTCGGCGGTGTGATCGAACTGAATCGTGTGGGCGCCCGCCAGCTGAAGCTTGCCGCCCGCGTTGATCTCCTCCACGCGAACCTTCGCAAGCGCCGGATCGACCGTCTCCGGCTCGGCGCCCTCCAATCCGAGCACCACCGCGCCAGGCGTGCCGTGTCCGGCGCCGGTGGCGCCCAGCGAGCCGTAGAGCTCGACACGTACCCGCGCCACGTTCGGAAGCAGCCCGTCGTCGGCGAGATGGCGCGCGAAGCGGCCCGCGGCGCGCATCGGGCCGACGGTGTGCGAGCTCGACGGCCCGATACCGATCGAGAAGAGATCAAAAACCGAAACGGCCATACAGCAAACTAAGGTTTGGGCGAAACGTCGACGCTGGGCGGCAGTGGGGACGGCTCGGGCTGCATCGACCTGCGCACGATCGAGAACGCCACCGCTCCCCCGGCCAGCACTGCCGCACCCACCGCCACGAGCAGCAGGGGCCTACGCCTGTGCTTGGGCTTGCGTGCGTCGGCGATCACCGCAGGCAGGGTCGCGATGACTTCCTGCGCCGCGGCGAGTTCGGACGCGATGGTGTCCTGCGCCTCGCCGATCTCCTTGGCGAGCCTGCTCTTCTCGAGGCTGCGACGAAGCCTGCTGGCCGCCGAGTGAGCGCCCTGCAGGCTCAGCCCGACCGTGCCGCGTGTGACGTCGACCGGTCCGACCGTTGAGTACTTCAGGCCTCGGCCCAGCCGTTGGCTCGGGGTCAACCGGACGTCCGTCTTCGAGCTCATGTCCACCTCTTTCGCGGGGCGATCGTCAATCGCTATCCACACTGCCACCAAGTGCCACCCCGCGTCGGCCGTTAGACGGCAGGTGGCACACTGGCATCCCGTGACGAGCCCCATTCAGACAGCGACCGCGACTCTGCACACCAACCGCGGTGACATCAAGATCGCACTGTTCGGAAACCACGCCCCCAAGACCGTCGGGAACTTCGTCGGATTGGCGCAGGGCACCAAGGACTACAGCACTGAGAACGCGTCCGGCGGCTCGTCGGGACCGTTCTACGACGGCGCGGTCTTCCACCGCGTGATCGACGGCTTCATGATCCAGGGCGGCGACCCGACCGGTACCGGTCGCGGCGGCCCCGGTTACCAGTTCGCGGACGAGTTCCACCCCGAGCTGCAATTCGACAAGCCGTATCTGCTCGCGATGGCCAACGCCGGACCCGGCACCAACGGTTCGCAGTTCTTCATCACGGTGGGCAAGACGCCGCACCTGAACAGGAAGCACACGATCTTCGGTGAGGTTGTCGACGCCGAGTCGCAGAAGGTCGTCGACGCCATCGCCACCACGGCCGTCGACCGCAGTGACCGGCCGACCGATCCGGTGGTGATCGAGTCGATCACCGTTTCCTGACCCGCCTGGCGTCTCAGGAGGAGCCGGCGTAGCCGGCATCGGTCAGTGCGTCGAGCACGTTCAGCGGGTCGGTGCCCAGATCCCATCGGGTGAACACCAGCAGCTGATCGTCGTTGGTGTCGATCTCGAGCAGCCGCATCTTGCGGGTCAGACGGCGGAATTCGGTGATCCGGATGTGCTTGATGTCGGCGTGCGTGAGCACGGTTACGCGCGCCCAGCCGCGGGTGACTAGACCAACGTCGCTGATTGCCAGCTTTGGCCGGGCGCGCCAAGACAGGCTTGCAAACACGACAAGGCCCACCGCGGCTATCCCCACAAGAATGCGCCCGGGCGGCTCTGTGATCAGGGTCACAGCAGCGATAGCCAAGATAAGTCCGATCATGGCGCAAGCTGCGATTCCGAGCGCCGGTGGGCTCCACTCAGTTTGCTGCATGGGCAATTAACACCCTTTTACCGTTGCTAATGAGGTTATCCACAAGTGCTATCCCCAATGGGGATGAATCACATCAGTGTGATCTGATGACCGCGAGGTTGCTAAACGGGTAACGCGCGGAGTCCAAGTTGAATTCATACCTGTGACCGGCGCGACTAACGCCAGCGCATCGTGAGCAACAAGCCGGTGATCATGAAAGCAAAGGCGATGGCGTAGTTCCACGGCCCGAGGTCGGCGAGAAACGGGATCGCGTTGGACGCGAGCTGGAACACCAGCAGCCAGACCAAGCCGATCAGCATCAAGCTGCAGAACAGAACCACAAACCAAACGCTCGACGGCCCGGCCTTGACCTTGACCGGAGTCCGGCTCACCGGGTTGATGGTGAAGTCGTTCTTCTTGCGAACTTTGGACTTGGGCATTCTTACCTTCGCGGACACTCTGCGTCACACGGTGCGACGATGTAACCACGAGCCTAACGCAGGTGCATGCCAGCCAAGAATTCCTTGAGAGGAGCAGATGGACAAGCCGCGTCGTTCTCCCTGGCGGTTCGGTGTGCCCGTGGTCTGCCTGTTGGCGGGGCTGCTGCTGGCAGCTACGCATGGGGTCTCTGGGGGTA
>DATJIX010000021.1:0-2601 GCA_035492865.1 Mycobacterium sp.
TCGTTCTCCGGCGTCACTTCTTCCTGCAGGATGTGCAGGTAGTCCTGATCGTCGAGATCGAACACCTCGGGGATGATGCCCATGCACACCCCGTTGCTTTCGCACAGGCCGAAGTCGACGACGACCTTCTGGGTCACTTCAGCACCTTCACCGGCACGTGGTGATAGCCCGCGACGTTTTGCATGTTGACCCGCTGTAGGCCGTCGAAATTCACTTCGTAGCGCGGCATGAAGTCGAGCAGATGCTCGAGCGCGATCGCCGTTTCCATGCGGGCGAGCGCCGCGCCGAGGCAGCTGTGGATGCCGTAACCGAGACCCAGGTTCTGCGATTGAGTCTTGTCCCTGGTGATGTCGAACGTCTCGGCGTTGTCGAATGCGCGCGGGTCGCGGTTGGCGGCGGCTTTCATCAGGAACACCGGTTTGTGAGCGGGCACGGTGCCGCTGGGCAGCTCGGCGTCCTTCAACGTGTAGCGCACGTTGTACTGCACCGGGCCGACGTAGCGCAGCAGCTCCTCAACGGCGTCGGGGACCAGGCCGCGATCGTCCAGCAGCATCTGCCACTGCTCAGGATGGCGGGCGAACTCCACGACCGCGCTGCCGACCAGCTTGGTGACGGTCTCGGCACCGGCGCCGCCCAGCAGCGTCGTGAAGCCTGCGATCTCGATGTCGTCGAGCTTGCGCAGGTTGCCCTCGTCGTCGGGGATTTCGGCGGCGATGAGCCGGCTGATCATGTCGTCCTGCGGGTTCTCGCGGCGTTCCTGGACCAGGCTGTAGTAGTACATCCCCGAATCGATGTTGGCCTGCATGTTTTCGTCGTCCAGATCGATCTGGCCCGGCTTTCGATGCAGGCTGGTATCGATCCAGTGCCGCACCTGCTGGCGGAAGTCCTCGGGAACACCGGCCATCCGCGTGATCACCTCGACCGGGAACGGCCCTGAGAAGTCCTGCACGACGTCGAAGTTGTCCGGATCGACCTGAGATAGATAGTGCTCGACGAGCTCGGTGATGGAGTCTTTCTGAGACTGGATGGCCCGCGGCGTGAATGCCTTGTTGAGCAGGCTGCGCATGTGCCGATGGTCGGGTGGATCCATGAAGATGATCGACTTCTGCGGCACCTCGCCCGAGCGAACCATGCCAAGGTCGCATCCGCGAGACGACGAGAACGAGTCGGTGTCCTTCAACGCCGCCGCCACGTCCGCGTGCCGGGTCAGCGCGTAGAAATCCTCGTCTTCGTCGTAGTAGATCGGGGCCTCGTCCCGCATCCGCTTGTAGATCTCGTAGGGATTTTCGAAGTACTCCTGCGCGACCGGGTCGAACTTCAATCTCGGCTTGGTCATGGTCTCCTCTTTCGCGGCGGGCTAGTGACCGCTTCCGTTACGCGAGGCTGCAATTATGTAACGCCAATAGTATGCCTCACGGTACCTGTTTGAGTAGCCGAATCCGGGCTGTTTCACGGCTGAATTCCCGCATTGATGGCCTCGTCGAGAAGGCCCAGATCACTGCCGAGTTCCGCCACGGTTTTGCGCACCACGGCGACGTCCTTGCCGACGAATTCGCCGACCATTTCGATGAACGCGTCGACTGAACCGCGGGCGCCGACAATGCTCGCCACCCGGCTTGCCGCACTGCCGTGGCCGATCGCATCGAGCAGTTGCCGTTCGTCGATGCCGAGCCGGTCACCGAGCCGCACGGCTTCGTGCAACAGCCCGATCTGCGCGGCGAACAACGTGTTGTTGACCAGCTTGACGCCTTGTCCGGCCCCGATGGGACCCACGTGCAGGATGGGATCGCCGTAGCAGGCGATGACTGGCCGGACCCGTTCGACGGCATCATCGGAGCCGCCCACAAACAGCGTCACCCGCCCCGCGGCGATGTCGTGCGGACCGCCGCTGACCGGCGCATCCACGACGGCGATGTCACGCGACTCGGCCTCGGCCGCAATGGTCTCCGCAGTGCGCGGGCTTCCGGTGGTGTGGATGACGAGCGAGGTTCCCGGTCGCATCGTGGGCAGCAGAACGCCTTCCAAGCAGACCTGACGCACCTGGTCGTCGGTGAACACGCACACGATGACGACGTCGGCATCCGGACCGATGTCAGCGAGGTCGGTCACCGGCTGTGCGCCGAGTTCACTGACGGCTCTGCGCTTTTCGATCGATCTGCCGAGCGCGCGAACTTCCTGGCCGGCCTCGACGAGGCGGCGCACCATGGGTGCGCCCATGCGGCCCGCCCCGACGAACCCGACCTGGCTCACCGAGGGTGATCCATCGATCTCAAGGCGGCGTCGGCGGCATCGAATACCGCGCCCTCGGGAGCCGACGCTTCGGCGGCGAGGCTGGCGGCGTGGCGAACGTCCTTCTGCAACAGCCCACCGGCGATCGGTGCGAGTCCGTCCAGCGTTCCCCCGAAGACCGCGATGCTGCCGAGCGCCTTGCTGACGGCGGATCCGCGATTCAACACTTCGCACAGCTTGTCGCGGGGGATGCCGAGCGCATCGCCCAGTTCGAGCGTGGTGATCGCGCTGCCCAGATTGGCGCTGAACAACAGGTTGTTGAGGATCTTCGTGACCTGACCGCTGCCCAGCGGGCCGAGGTGGACGATCGGG
>DATJIX010000022.1:0-8751 GCA_035492865.1 Mycobacterium sp.
CCGAGGTGATGAAGCGGATCATCACGCTGTCGATGGCTGCCGCCGAAAACCCCACATGGGAGACCGTGCAGGCCCGCATCAAGTGGTTGATGGCGGACAAGACCAAGGACTACGACGACATCGTCGCGAGCAGGCAACGCGTCTACCGTCAACCGGGTTTCGCCGGCGCGATGAAAGACATTATGGCGCTGCAGGATCCCGAGATCCGGGCCCGCAACCTGCTCGGTCCCGCCGAGTACGGGGCCATCACCGCGCCCACGCTGGTGGTGTGGACCAGTGACGATCCGACCGCCGACGCCACCGAAGGCCGTCGCATCGCATCAATGATCCCCGGCGCGCGGTTCGAGGTGATGCCGGGGTGCGGGCACTGGCCGCAGTACGAAGACCCCAAGACGTTCAATTCGCTTCATCTCGACTTCCTGTTGGGCCGTTGACGATGAGCAACCAAGCGGACGTCGTCATCGTCGGGGCAGGGCCCGTCGGCCTGACCCTGGCCAACATCCTTGGTCTGCAAGGGGTTCGCACTCTGGTGGTTGACGAACGACCATCGCTGATCGACTATCCGCGCGGCGTCGGACTCGACGACGAGGCCATTCGGACGTTCCAGTCGATCGGTCTGGTCGATCGCATCCTGCCGCACACCGTGCCCAACCAGATCTTGCGCTTCTTCGACGCCCATCGGCGGCTGCTTGCCGAAATGGCACCGCCCGACGCACGGTTCGGCTGGCCCAAACGCAACGGCTTCGTCCAGCCGATGGTCGATGCCGAATTGCTCACCGGGCTAGACCGATTCGACCACGTCGAGGTGGCGTGGAACCGGCAGATGCAGTCCTGCGCGGAAACTGACGATGGCGTGACGGTCGAGTTCGCCGACGGCAATGAGCCGGTGCGCGGCCGCTACGTTGTCGGGTGCGACGGTGGCCGCAGCGTGACCCGCCATCTGATGGGTGTGTCGTTCGACGGCACCACGTCCTCGACACGTTGGCTCGTCATCGACTGCGCCAACGACCCGCTCGGCCATCCCAACAGCGAGGTGGGTGCCGATCCCGCGCGGCCGTACGTCTCGATCGCCATTGCGCACGGAATTCGCCGGTTCGAGTTCATGATTCACGGCGACGAGTCCGACGAAATGGCCGAGGATCCGGCGTTCGTCAGGCGGATGTTGTCCCAGCTGGTCCCGCACCCCGACCGCGTCGACATCATCCGGCACCGCGTGTACACCCACCACTCGCGCATCGCGGGGGCCTTCCGGAAGGGACGGCTGATGCTCGCGGGCGACGCCGCGCACTTGATGCCGGTGTGGCAGGGGCAGGGCTACAACAGCGGCATCCGGGATGCGGCGAATCTGGGCTGGAAGCTTGCCGCGGTGGTCAACGGCCACGCCGGGGATGCGCTGCTCGACACGTACGACGTGGAACGCCGCAAGCACGCCCGCGCGATGATCGACCTGTCCACTCTAGTCGGCCGTGTCATCTCACCGACGAACAAGCGGGTCGCGGCGCTGCGGGATCGCGTCATCCACGCCGCGTCGGTGGTGCCTTCGCTGAAGCGATACATCCTGGAGATGCGGTTCAAGCCGATGCCGCGCTACACAGAGGGTGCGGTGGTCCACGCTGGAGAGGAGACCTCTCCGACCGGCACATTGTTCATTCAGCCACGCGTCGACACCCGCGACGCGCAGAACGTCCTGCTCGACGACGTGCTCGGTCTCGGGTTCGCCGTGCTGTGCTGGAGTAACAACCCTCGTGCATTTCTCGGCGACGAGGTGTTCGACCGGTGGAAAGCATTGGGGGCCAGGTTCATAGCTGTACGGCCGATGACACAACTGCACTGGACGGGACATGACGACCCCGACGTCGTGATCGTCGGCGATCGAACCGGCGCGTTGAAGTCATGGTTCGACGCCCACGCTGAATCCGTGTTGTTCCTTCGTCCCGACCGCTGCATCGCGGGAGCCAGCATCGCTCAACACGCGGCAGGTCTGTCGGCATCACTGTTCGAAACGCTCTGTCTGACCCAGGGAGGAGGAAACGGTGCCACTCGCCCTCTGCTGCATGTCGCACAGCCCACTGCTGAACCTTCCGGGACCATCGCAGGAACTCCTTGACGAGATCGACTGCGCGCTCGCACAGGCGCGCGACTTTGTCGCCGCCTACGACCCCGAACTGGTGGTCATCTTCTCGCCGGATCACTACAACGGGTTCTTCTACCGCACCATGCCGCCCTTCTGCATCGGCTCCGCGGCACAGGGCGTCGGTGACTATGGCACCCACGCGGGACCGCTCAACGTACCCGGGGACATCGCAACCGACTGTGCCAGAGCCGTTCTCGAATCAGGTGTCGACGTGGCGATCTCGGCAAGCATGGATGTCGACCACGGCACCGTGCAACCGCTGCAGAAGCTGTTCGGCGACGCGACGGCGCGGCCCGTGATTCCGATCTTCATCAACTCGGTTGCCACCCCGCTGGGACCGCTGCGCCGAATTCGGGCGCTGGGCGCCGCGGTCGGAACCTTCGCGGCGACGTTGGGCAAGCGGGTGCTGATCGTCGGATCCGGTGGGCTGTCACATGATCCGCCGGTGCCGACGCTGGCCACGGCTCCGCCTGCCGCGCTCGACCGGATCGTGCACGGCCAGCCGATGACTCCCGAGCAGCGACAGGCCCGCCAAACGGCGGTGATGGAGGCTGCCCGCGTGTTCGCAGGCGGCCAGGGCCCGCTGCAGCCGCTCAACCCCGACTGGGACCACGCCTTCCTCGAGTTGCTCGACTCGAACCGGCTCGCTGACGTCGACGCCTGGTCCAACGACTGGATCGAACAGGAGGCCGGTCACTCGGCGCACGAAATCCGCACTTGGGTGGCGGCATTCGCGGCGATCGCCGCACACGGGCACTACCGGACACAGCACCGGTTCTACCGCGCGGCGCCCGAACTGATCGCAGGCTTCGCCATCCGGACGGCGGTGCTGGATGTCTGAATCCTTCGACCACACCGTCGACGTGCTGGTGGTCGGGTCAGGAGGGGGCGGCATGACCGCCGCACTGGCCGCCGATGCATCGGGCCTCGACACGCTTGTCGTCGAGAAGTCCGCACAGTTCGGCGGTTCGACCGCATTGTCCGGCGGCGGTATCTGGGTTCCTGGCGCGCCGAGCCAACGCAAAGCCGGTTACGTCCCCGACCCCGACGATGTGTTCCAGTATCTGAAGCAGATCACCGGCGGCCTGGTCAGCGACGCACGGCTGCGCCAGTACGTCGACAGCGCCCCCGCGATGATGGACTTTCTCGAAAAACTCAGCCCCTGGTTCGAATTCGTGTGGAAGCCGGGCTACGCCGACTACTACCCCGAGCTGCCCGGCGGTTCCGAACTCGGCAGCACCATCAACGTGCCCGCGATCGACCTGCGCAAGCTCGGCGACGAAGAGGCCAACCTGCTGCACCCGCTGGCGTTGGCCCCCAAGGGGATCTGGTTCGCCCCCAAGGACCTTCGGCTCTTCTACCAGGTCCGGCAGAACTGGCGCGGCAAAGCCGTGCTGCTGAAACTGATCTGGCGGATGGTCCGGGCGCGGGTCTTCGGCGACCGGATGGCCGCCATCGGTCAATCGCTGGCCGCGCGCCTGCGCCTGGCACTCAAGCAGCAGGACATTCCGCTGTGGCTGAACTCACCCATGACGGAACTGATCACCGACGTCGACGGCTCCGTCATAGGTGCGGTGATCGAACAGGACGGCCGCCAATGTCGCATCCAGGCGCGACGCGGCGTCATCATCGCCAGCGGTGGCTTCGACCACGACATGGCCTGGCGTAGGCAACACCTTCCGGTGCTCGAGAAGGATTGGAGCTTCGGCAATCCCGCCGCGATGGGCGACGGCATCCGGGCGGGGGAGAAGGCCGGTGCCTCGACCGACCTGCTCGACGAAGCCTGGTGGTTCCCCGCGATGTGCTGGCCCGACGGGCGCCTTCAATTCATGCTCAATGAGCGCATGATGCCGTCGCAGTTCGTCGTCAACGGTGACGGCAAGCGGTTCATCAACGAGGCCGCGCCCTATATGGACTTCGCCCACGCGATGATCGACGGCCAACAGTCGGGTGTCGGGCACATCCCGTGCTGGTTGATCACCGACATCCGCTCCTTTCACCGGTACGTCGTCGGCGGTCACCTGCCGATTCCGAAGATCCCGTTCGCGCCGGTGCCCACCGGGTGGAAGGTGCCCAAGGCGTGGCTGGAGTCCGGTGTGGTCAAGGAGGCCAACAGTTTTGAAGAACTCGCGGCGAAGATCGATGTCCCGGCCGGAAATCTGCGTGCCACCGCCGAACGCTTCAACGAACTCGCACGCAACGGGCACGACGACGACTTCAACCGCGGCGATTCCGCCTACGACAACTACTACGGCGACCCGACCCTGCCGAATCCCAACCTCTATCCGCTGGGCAAGCCGCCGTACTACGCCTTCCAGATCATTCTCGGCGACCTCGGCACGTCAGGGGGCCTGCGCACCGACGAGTTTGCGCGCGCGCTCCGCGACGACGACACCGTCGTGAAAGGCCTTTACGCCGTTGGCAACGCGTCGGCAGCCGTGATGGGCCGCAGCTACGCGGGCGCGGGCGCCACCATCGGCCCAGCCATGACATTCGGCTACGTCGCCGCCAAACACATTGCCAGCACGACCGAGATTGACCAGCAAGACCGCTCGATCTTCCAAGGAGGAAGCAAGTGAAGATTTCCCTGTTCTACGAGTTCCCGCTGCCGCGGCCGTGGACTGCCGACGATGAGCACAAGCTCTTCCAAGACGGACTGGACGAGGTGGAGGCGGCCGACAAGGCCGGCTTCTCGACCGTCTGGCTGACCGAGCACCACTTCCTCGAGGAGTATTGCCATTCGACGGCGCCGGAGATCTTCCTCGCCGCAGCGAGCCAGCGCACCAAGGACATTCGGCTCGGCTTCGGGATCATGCACCTGCCGCCGGCCGTCAACCATCCGGCTCGCGTTGCCGAGCGGGTCTCGACGCTCGACCTACTCTCCAACGGCCGAGTGGAGTTCGGCACCGGTGAATCGTCTTCCGTCGGTGAGCTCGGCGGATTCGGCATCGATCCCGCGGACAAGCGCAAGATGTGGGAAGAAGCCCTCGAAGTCTCGATCCGCTGCATGATCGAGGAGCCGTTCACCGGCTTCAAGGGCGAGCACGTCGAGATGCCGCCGCGCAACGTCGTTCCGAAACCGCTGCAGAAGCCGCACCCCCCGGTGTGGGTGGCATGCACCCGACCGGCATCGGTGTCGATGGCCGCGCAGAAAGGCCTCGGTGCCTTGAGCTTTGCCTACACCGGGCCGGGACCCCTGACGGAGCGCGTCAACGGGTACTACAAGGAGTTCGAGGAGAGCGCCGTCCCCGTCACGCCGCAGATGAATCCGAACATCCTCGCGATCGGTGGCGATCTGTCGATGATGGTGGCCAAGACCGATGAACAAGCCATCGAGCGTCTCGGGAAGGGCGGCGGATTCTTCGCGTTCGGCATCATGCACTACTACATGACCGGCATGCACACGCCTGGTCGAACCGGTGTGTGGAAGCGGCACCTGGAGGAGATCGAGAAGGATCCGAGCATCGTCTACGGACCCGATCGCGGGCCCATCGGTAGCCCGAACACCGTGCGTGAATTCCTGCGGGGCTACGAGGAAAGCGGCGTCGACGAACTGATCCTGCTGCTGACTCCGCGCCGCCACGAAGAGACGATGGAATCCATTGAGCTGATGGGCAAGGAAGTGCTGCCGGAGTTCATCGAGCGCCACGAGAAGTCCGCCGCCGAGAAGGCGAAGCGGATGGAGCCGATCATCGAAAAGGCCGAGGCGCGTAGGCCCAAGTCCAATGCGCCGGTGTTCGACGAGACCTACTCGTTCGGCGGTCTGCCGACGGGCCGGGAGAACTACACCGCCAACGAGGTGTCCTTGGCGATGGAGGAGATGAACGCAGGCATCGAGGCCGCGGCCGCCAAACTCAAGTCAGGCGAAGGGTGGACGAGCAGGAATCCGGACGCGGACAAGAAGTGAGCCGGGACGAGCTGTGGCGCTACGACGGGAAGCGCGTCGTCGTCACCGGGTGCGCGTCGGGCATCGGTGAGCATGTAGCCAGCCTGCTCACCGACCTCGGCGCCGAGGTCGTCGGTGTCGACGTTCGACGGCCCGCACTGCAGCTCAAGGAGTTCCACGAGGTCGACCTGGCCGACGCCGAGTCGATCGACCGCGCCGCCGCGTCGATCGACGGCCCCGTCGATGCCCTGTTCAACATCGCGGGGGTGTCGTCGGGGATCGGCGATCCCCTGAAGGTGGTCACCATCAACTTCCTTGGCCCCCGGCGATTCACCGAGGCGGTGGTGCCCAAGATGCCGCGCGGGTCGGCGATCGCGAACGTGTCGTCGCTGGCGGCGTCGGCCTTCCGTGAGAACGCCACCGTCACAGCGGGTCTGCTGGACACTCAGACGATGGCCGACGGAATCGAATGGTGTCAGCGCAATCCGGCACCGGTCGCCGACGGTGGCGGTTATCGGCTGTCGAAGGAGGCGATCATCCTCTACGGCATGGCCAACGTTGCGACGTTGGGGGCCAGGGGAATCCGCATCAACTGCACAGCGCCAGGGGTTACCGACACCCCGATTCTGGACCAGCTGCGCTCGGCGTACGGCCAGGAGTTCCTGGACTCCTTCCAGACACCTCTTGGTCGCGTCGCGGGCCCAGACGAACAAGCCAGCGTGCTGACGTTCCTCAACAGCGATGCGGCGCGGTATATCACCGGCCAGGTGATCTGGGTGGACGGCGGTTCGGTGGCGGAAAGAGTCTTCGGCGATGTGACAGACGAGGTACGGAGGGCGAACTGATGGCGGGAATGACTGATTTTCGTCGGGTGGCCGACGACGTCCGCAACTGGGGCCGCTGGGGTGACGCCGACGAGCTCGGCACCCTCAACTTCATCACAGCGGAGAAGGTCGCCGAGGCGGCCGGCCTCGTCAAGCACGGCAAAGTCTTCCCGCTCGGCGTCGATTTCGGTTCGTCCGGACCGCAGGGTGCCTTCCATTACCGGCAGAACCCGATGCATGTGATGACCATCGACGGTGGCGACGCGAACACGTTGCTGCAGTACGGCCCCAAGTGGCTGCAGAATCCCACGGCCGTTCAGCTGAGCGGGTACTCCGAGAGTGGCCCGATGCGGTTCAACGACGACATGATCATCATGCCGTTGCAGGCGGCCACCCAGTGGGATGCCCTCTCGCATGTGTATTACGAGGACAAGCTCTACAACGGGTTCCCGTCGGACTCGGTGACCAGCCTTGGCGCGATTCATTGCGGCATCGACAAGGTGGACGGCAAGGGCATCACGTCGCGCGGCGTGCTTCTGGACATCGTCCGGCTGCGGGGGGTGCAGACGTTCTGTGAAATCGGTGACCCGATCACCCCGGAAGAGCTCGACGAGGCCGCAAGGACTCAGGGCGTAACCATCGGCCGGGGTGACATCGTGCTGGTCCGGACCGGCTGGTGGGCAAGGTTTCTCGAGACCGGCGACGGCACCGAGCCGGGCGCCGGCCTGGACTGGCTCTGCGCTTCCTGGCTGCACGACCATGAGGTCGCCGCGGTGGCGGCCGACAACCTGATGGTGGAGAACCCGGTGTCCGGCGTCGACGGCACGATCCTCCCGATGCACATGCTGTGTCTGCGTGACATGGGCCTGATGCTCGGCGAGTACTGGGACCTGACCGCGCTGGCCGCCGACTGTGCAGCTGACGGCGTATACGAATTCCAGCTCATCGCACCGCCTCTGAGAGTGACCGGTGCGGTCGGCTCACCCATCAATCCAATCGCCATCAAGTAGGTAGGACATGACAGCAAGTACCACCACGGGCGGCGCGGCACTGGTCGTCGGTCTCGGCGGAACGTTGAGAGCCAACTCCTCCACCGAGCGTGCGTTGCGGCACTGCCTGGACGCCGTCGAACGCCAGGGCGGGCGCACCAAATTTTTCGCAGGGCCCGACCTCGACCTGCCGATGTACGCGCCGCACGAACTGGAACGCACGCCCAAGGCGCTGGAACTGGTCAGTGCGCTGCGCGATGCCGACGCCGTCGTGGTCGGTTCGCCCGGCTACCACGGCGCGGTCTCCGGCCTCGTCAAGAACGCGCTCGACTACATCGAGGATCTGCGCGAAGACCCGAGGGTCTACCTCGACAACACCCCGTGGGGCTGCATCAGCTGCGCGTACGGGTGGCAGGCGGCAGTCGGAACGCTTGGCCAGCTGCGCAGCATCGGCCACGCCCTGCGCGCGTGGCCGACACCGCTCGGAGTAGCGATCAACTCGGCCGACCAGATTTGGGACGACGCAGGGCAACTCGCCGACACCGGCGTGCAAAGCCAGCTCGACCTGCTCGCCACACAGCTGCTGACGTTCGCCCGTGCAGCCTGGGAAACAGCGTGACCGAGGTCTCGCGCAAAACCATCGTGGTCGATGGTCTTGCCACCGCCTATCTCGAAGCGGGACAGGGTGATCCGGTGGTGCTGCTGCACGGCGGTGAGTTCGGCGTCAGCGCCCAGATCGGATGGGAGAACAACATCGCCGCGCTGGCGGCACACCATCGCGTGCTCGCTTTGGACATGCTCGGGTTCGGCGACTCCGCGAAGGTCATCGATTTCAACGACGGCCGTGGCATGCGGATCAGGCACATCGCCCGGTTCTGCGAAGCGGTCGGCATCGAGTCCGCACACTTCGTCGGCAAT
>DATJIX010000023.1:0-21814 GCA_035492865.1 Mycobacterium sp.
GGGTTGATCATCAGATAGCGATCGCCCTCGCGCAGATCCGCGAGTGTCGCCCATTCCTCGTACATCCGCAGCGTCTGGCGGTGGTTCATCTTGGCGCCCTTCGGCCGCCCTGTGGTGCCCGACGTGAAGATGATGTCGGAGATGTCTGTTCCTTTGAGGTCGCCGGCCCCCTGCTTGAACGGCGAACCGCTGGAGAGAAAGTCGGAGTTGAGGTCGATGACCGGCACGCCTGCCGGCGCGGTGTAGTCCTGGCCGAGGAACCCCTTCTGGACCAGGACGGCCTTCGCGCCACTGCGGCCGATGACGTCGGCCGCCTCCTCGGTCTTGAACCGGGTGTTGACCGGCACCAGCACCCCGCCTGCGGTCAGCAATCCGAAGGCAGCGACGATCCATTCGGCGCAGTTGGGCGCCCAGAGCGCGACCCGATCGCCCTTTTGGATCCCGTGTTCTGCGAATGCCCCTGCGGCGCAGCGGATCCGCGTAACGACTTCAGCGAAAGTGAGGCGCAGCGGACCGTCGACAACCGCTTCAGCATCGCCGAAGCGGTCCGCCGCGCTCAAGACCATCTCGGGGATGGTCTGCCAAGGTTGCGTCAAACCGTTACGAGGCGACCAAGGTTGCCGCCCATGATCTTCGCCTGATCCTCGACGGACAGGTGTTCGAGCGCGGTGATGTAGTGCGTCGGCTCGGCCAGCCCCTCCGGGTGTGGCCAGTCCGAACCGTAGAGCACCTGGTCCACGCCGATCAGGTTGATCAGGTCGTCGATGCCCTCCTCGTAGAACGGGCTGACGTGGATGCGGCTCTTGATCTCCTCCATCGGGTTACCGGGGAACGCCTCCGGCGCCTTCTTGTAGACCTCGGTCATGGAGTCCAGCAGCGGGAACATCCACTTCGATCCCGCCTCGACGATGCCCACCTTCAGCTTCGGGAAACGGAACAGCGCGCCGTGGATCACCCAGGACGCCACCGCGTCCTGGATCGGGCGCCACTCGTTGAGAATGTTCATCGCGTTGGTCTGGAACGGCAGCATCTCCTGTGCGGCGCCGTCCCATTCGGACGTGTAGCGGGAGTAACCGCTGTCGCTGGAGTGCATCCCGACGAAGACGTCGTACTCGACGCACTTCTGCCAGAACGGGTCGAACTCGGGCAGTGCGAACGACCGCGGGCCGCGGAACCCTGGCACCGGGGCAGGCCGCACCAGGATGGCGCGGGCGCCGCGCTTGACGCACCACTCCAGTTCCTCGATCGCCTTCTCGACGATCGGCAGTGTGATCACCGGCGTGGTGAAGATGCGGTTCTGATAGTTGAAGCCCCACACCTCGTCGAGCCACTGGTTGAGCGAGTGGATGATCACGTGGATCGCGACCGGATCGTCGCGCAGCCGCTCCTCGATCAGGCTCGCCAGCGTGGGGAACATCAACGAGCGGTCGATGCCCAGTTCGTTCATCAGCTCGAGGCGCGGACCGGGCTCGAAGAATGCAGGAATGGACCGCATCGGCTCGCCGAACAGCTCGCGCTTGCTCTTGCCGTCCGGATTGCCGAACTTGAAGTACTCCTCCCAGGCCCCCGGCTTGGCAACCACCGAGAAGGTCGGGTTCGGGATGTAGTTACTGATCAGACCCTTGATCGCGATCTTGGTGCGCCCGTTGACCTCCACGTACTGGACGACGTCCTTGTACTCCTTGGGCAGGTATTTGGTCAGCGCCTCCGGCGGCTCATAGAGATGGTTGTCCGCATCGAACAGCGGGAACGGTATGTCGACCCGGTGCGACAGTTGGCCCATGGAACACTCCTTTTCCTCTTACGAGAATCATATTCTCGCTAGCTGCTCAACGCAATATTCTGCCGGACCACGTACTTCTGCACCTTTCCGCTCGCGGTGCGCGGATAGTCGTCGACCCGGTGCAGCTCCTCTGGCCACTTCTGGATCGCGACGCCTGCGGCCCTGAAGTGCTGCCGAACGTCGTCGAGCGTGGGCATCCGGTGGCCGTCGCGCACGCGCAGGACCGCGGCCGTGCGCTCGCCGAGCCGTTGGTCGGGTGCGGCCACCACCACCGCCTCGACGACGCTGGGCATGGTGAGCAGCACCTCCTCGACCTCGAGCGCGCTGATGTTCTCGCCGCCGCGGATGATCACGTCGGCCTTGCGGTCGGTGATCGTCAGGTAGCCGTCTTCGTCGAGTACGCCGACATCGCCGGTGCGGTACCAGCCGTCGTCGTCGAAGGCCTTGGCGGTCAGCTCTGGGTCGGTGTAGCCCAGGCACAGGTCGGGTCCGCGGCTGTAGATCTCACCGTCGGGTCCGAGCCGGATCTCAACGCCTGGCCGCGGATTGCCGTCGGTATAAAGCCGCTTGTCCTCTGGCGCAGTGGGCGACGACCCGGTGATGGACGGGTGCTCGCTGCTGCCGTAGGAGCGGAACACGAACATGCCCAGATCCGCCAACCGCCGCGTCACCGCCGCAGGCACCGTGGAACCGCCAAGGCCGACGGTCGAGAAGTGCTTCAGGTGTTCCGCGGTGCAGTCGGGATGGTCCAACACGCTCGTCACGAAATAGGGTGGCCCGCCGCCGATCGAAAGCCCGTCGCGCTCAATCAGTTTGAGTACCTTACCCGGGTCCCAGACATCGCAAAGGTCGATGGATGCGCCCTCCAGCACCGGGATGAGGAAGGCTCCGAGCATCCCGATGAAATGGCCGACGGGAGTGGCGGTGAGCTGGCGGCCACGGTCGGTCGGGTAATTCTCCAGCAGTTGACGCGTCTCGAAACCGAGCGTCTGATGGCTGTGCACAACGCCCTTGGGACTGCTCGTGGTGCCCGAGGTGAAGGCGATCAACGCCGGGTTGCCGGGGTCGGTCGAGAGCGTGCCCTGCATCGGTTCGTCGGCGAGCAGGTCGTGGTAGTTCTTGCCGACCAGCCCGACGATCGGGACGTCGGCGCAGAGGTCGGGCTGAAACTGCATGCGGCCGAACTCTTCTGCGGTGATGAAGACGCGGGGTTTGGCAGCGCCGAAGATGTGCGTGAGTTCCTTGCGCCCGTAGAAGTGCACGATCGGCACCGTCACCGCGCCGAGGAAGGTCGACGCCCAGAACGCGGCGGCGGCCTCCATCCAGTTCGGCAGTTGCAATGCGATGACGTCACCGGGACCGACGCCGCGTGCCAGCAACCCGGCTGCCAGCCTGCGTGCCTCGAGTTCGACATCATGAAACGTGCCTGCGAAGGGGCGCACGTCGGAATGGACGTGAAACAGCGTGTCGGGGCTCGCATGCAGTCCACGGGCGACCAGATCGCCGAGGGTATCCCGCGTCCACCAGCCCTCTTCTACGTAGCGCTCCGCCAGCTCAACAGGGATGGTTCGCATGAGCCTTGCCGCACCTCCGATCCGATCTGCGATGCTATTCTCCGATACAGAGAATGCCAATACCGCAGACGGAGAACGCTTGATGGTCGACCTCGATTTGGACGACGGGCTGGCGGTCATCACCATCGACCGGCCGCACGCCCGCAACGCCATCTCGCTGGAGACGATGGACCAGCTGGAGAAGGGGCTCGACGGCGCGGTCGGCGCCAAGGCGCTGGTTCTCACGGGTGCGGGCGATCGCGCGTTCGTGTCCGGCGGCGACCTCAAGGAACTCAGCGCGCTGCGCACCGAGGGCGAGGCCGCGTCGATGGCCTTCCGGATGCGGACGATCTGCGATCGGATCGCCGCGTTCCCCGGCCCCACCATCGCCGTGCTCAACGGTCACGCGCTCGGCGGCGGCGCCGAGTTCGCGGTGGCGGCCGACATCCGGCTGGCCGCCGCCGACATCAAGATCGGCTTCAATCAGGTGACACTGGAGATCATGCCCGCATGGGGCGGCGCGGAGCGGCTGGTCACGCTGGTGGGCTACGGCAAGGCGCTGCTGCTTGCGGGCACCGGTACCGTGCTCGACGCCTCCGAGGCCGAACGAATCGGGTTGGTGGACAAGGTGTTACCGCGGTCGTCCTTCGACGACGACTGGCGGAGTATCGCGAAGGCGTTGGCGAGCCGCCCGGCAGGCGAGATCAAGCGCGTCATGAAGGGAACCTCCACGACCGAGGCCGTCGCGGCCTTCGCGCGGCTGTGGGTGGCCGACGAACACTGGGCCGCCGCGGACAAGGTGATCAAGAAGTGATTTGTGTGCGTTCGGGAGCGGTGAGCGCTGAGCGCTCCTCAACGCACACAAATCGCTCTCTCAACCGCGAATCGGATCGCTACCGTCCCAGTTCGCCGCCGCGTCGCGGATGTACGCCGCGCTGGCCCTGGTCGTCTCGGTGAGTTCGGAGACCTCGATGATCGTCGCCGGACTGTTCGGCGGCTCGACGTAGGCGAAACGCACACCGAAACCCTCGCCACCCGACCACGCGACCGGCCAGCCCGCCTGCTCGACCGCCTTCATGGTGGCGTCGAAATCCTCTGCCCAATACGCCAACTGGTGATAGCCGGGACCATTGGCCGCGAGGAACTCGGTGAAAATGCTTGGCGTGTCGTCATGCTGGTAGATCAGCTCGATCTGCATCTCGCCGCTGTTGGATAACGCCAGCGACAGCGTGGTCTCGCAGGGTTCACCGCGGTACAGCGCTTGCATCGGCAGACCGCGTATCACGAACCACGGACCCACACCCAGGTCGATCCAACTCTGTATCGCCTGGTCGAGATCGGTGACGACATAGCCGATCTGGCGGATCGGACCCGGAAGCACGCTCATGAGGCGGTGGGATGCACGACGACGCGCGGTGGGCCCTCCGACTTGCGCGCCTGGTCGATTGCGTCGGGCACCTCGTCAAGACCGATCACCTTGCCGATGCTTGGCAGCGGATCGAGCTGACCGCCGACCACCGCATCAAGCGTGCCGTACCAGTCGACGGGATGGGGCCCTCCACCGAACTGGATCGTCACCCCCTTGTGGGTGGCCTCGGTAACCGACACCGAATCGCTGCCGTGCCAGCCGCCCGCGGCGAACAGCCGGGCCAAGAACTCGCAGGAGCCGATGATGGTAGCCAGCAGACCCGGTGCGCCCACGCACTCGTAAATGACCTGCGGCTTCTGGATTCTCTTGTCGCCAGCCACTTCTCGCCACACGTCATAGGGTGAGCGCTCAGCGGGATTTACCAGCACATCCGCCCCGAACTTCTTGGCGTACTCCAGTCGTTCCTCGCTGTAGTCCGAGACGATGATCGGACCCACCCCGCGCGCCACCAGCGCCGCGACGGCGGACAGACCGATTGCGCCCGCGCCGATCACCAGCGGCAGCTCACCGGGGCCGATCGCGGAGCTGCGAACGTAGAACTCCCCCACCGCGAATGCGTCGACGACCGCGACGGCGTCGTTCGGCACCCCGTCGGGCACCGTGCGGGCCAATATCTCCGAGACGAGCATGAGTTCACCGAACGCGCCTGGCGCATCCGGATCATGGCCGATCACATGCGGTTCGGCGCCATGTTCAATCAACAGCGGCAGGCTGGTGACGCGTGATCCGATCGGAAAGTCGTCCGAACAATCCGGCCCGTGGCCCACGACTTCACCGATGAACTCGTGCCCCATGATGGTGTCCCGCCCGGAATCCCAGACGAATCGCGGCGCAGAGTTCGGGTGGTCCATGTAATGGACGTCGGATGCGCAGATCGCCGCGCTGAGTGGCCGCAGCAGCAGCTGGCCCAGCCCTGGAACCGGATCGGCGGTCTCGCGGACCTGTAGCCCGCCGTCGCGAAGCACCACGGCCCGCATGTCAGACAGTCCTCCTGGAGGCGAAATCCAGTGAGGCGATGGTCATCATCTCGACCAGGGCCCGCCGGTCGATTGTCCAGACCGCGGACGCGGCAGCCCGATTGTTCTCGCCGACCACATGTACGGGGCCGTTGCCGATGTTCTCGATGATCTCGCGTGCCACGTCCTCGGACAGCATGTGCGCGGCCGGGTCGTACTCGATACCCATGCGCTGAAAAGCCGGGGTGTAGGTCATGCCCAGCGGCGTGCAGCAGACGTCCACACCGTGTGGGCGAAGCTCGGCCCACAATCCTTCGGCGAAGTTGTGCTGGAATGCCTTGACTGCCGAATACATCGCCAGCGTCGCGGAGCCGGCAAGGCACGCCAGTGATGCGACGAGAACGATTCCGCCACGTCCGCGGTCGCGCATCGCGCTGCCGAAATGGTGTGCCAACGCGATGGGCCCGATGCAGTCCAGCTTGATCTGCTTGAGCGAGTAGTCGATCTCGTTGTCCAGGAACGTCGCGGTCCGATCCGAGGCACCAGCGTTGTAGATCACCAGGCCGACATCGAGACCGTCGGTCGCATCGGCCACTTTGGCACCGACGTCGGGATCCGTGAGGTCTTGGACGACGACGCGCGTCTGCACGCCGTGCTCGTCGCGTGCCCGCGTAGCCACCTCGTCGAGCAGCGCCGCGTTGCGCGCGATCAGCACGAGATCCAGTCCGCGCGCGGCCAATTGGTCAGCGAGGCTGGCGCCGATCCCCTCCGATGCGCCCGCGATCACGGCCCACTGGCCGTACTTCTCGACGAAGCCGGTCACGATTGCGCACCCGATGCGGCGCCTGCGTGCACCCGCGCGATACCCGTCGTACGGCGGGAGATCCGCCATCCATCAGGCGTCCGTACCAGCTCGTCGTCGTAATGCCCAAGTGCCTCAACCCAACTGGCCGCATCGTCGGGAATCGCCTGAAGCACGGCATGTACGTACGAGCGAGCCGTCGCGCGGTCACCGTCGACGGCGATGACGAAGTTCGTCAGTCGGTGATACGTCGGGCCCATCGCATTGTGAAGCGTCTCCATCAGACCGGTGATCGCGTCGGCGCCCGAGTACTGCCCGACTTCCCCGTAGTCGACTTCGACGTCCTCGGTCCAGCAGGTGCGCAGAAGCGCCCAGTCCTTGGAATCGATTCCGGTGGCGTAGCGAGTCAGCACCTCGGTGATCTGCTCTTTGTCCGCATCCACACGGCGAGGCTATTCGACAAGTTAGACTCGGGTCAACTATGCAAATCACGGAAAATGACTGCGAATGACCGGGACAGCGAAGGCAGCAGTTGCTGACCAGGGTCAGCGCCGCGCCTCTTTTCAGCAGGCCCGCTCCCACGCGACCAAGCGGTCGCTGGTGGCCGCGGCGATGGCTCTGTGGCGCGCGAATGGGTATGCGGGCACGACGGTGGCCGATATCTGCCGGGCCGCGGGGGTGTCGAAAGCGTTGTTCTACTTCTACTTCCCGCGCAAAGAGGACGTGCTGTTCGAGGTCGGCGTGGTGTCGACGGACGCCGCGCACGCCGTCGCAGCGGAGATGCTTGCCAAGCCATACGCGATACCCGCGGTCATCACCGCCGTGCTGGCCAGCCTCGAGGACACCATGCGACGCAGCCCGCCAGAACTCATCATCGAGGCGATCATCGAGGGCTACCGGCAGGCCCTGGCCGGCCACGACCATCTCGAGCGGACGTCGGTGATCTTCGCGGAGGTGTTCGAGCGGGCACAGCAGGACGGCAAGTTGCCCGCGCACGTCGACGTCGCGCACGTCGCGACCGTCGCGCAGTCACTCGTGGGCGAGGGCGCCAGGCACTGGGCGGCCGGCGCCTATGGCGACCGGTCCTTCGCCGAAGTTGTCGGGCGCGACATCACGGCACTGCTCGTCGGCTACGAAGCACTTTTGCAATAGCAGCTAGCCACCGTCGCCACCCCTACCGCGAGCGTGCGCGATCTGCACGCCGCCAGCGGTGTGTCGGCGTGCAGACACGCACAGTCGCCGCAGTGCTACAGCGCGGCCAGCGCCGCGTCGTAGTCCGGTTCCTGAGCGATCTCTGGCACCAGTTCTGTGTAGGCGACGTTGCCGTCCGCATCGATGACCACGATGGCCCGCGCCAGCAGCCCGGCCATCGGCCCGTCGACGATCGTGACGCCGTAGTCCTCGCCGAAGCCGTCGCGGAACGCCGAAGCCGTCGTGACGTTCTCGATTCCCTCAGCGCCGCAGAATCGCTTCTGCGCGAACGGCAGATCCTTCGAGACGCACAGCACAGACAACCCGCCTGCGGCGGCCCGCTCGTTGAAGGTGCGAACGCTGAGCGCACACACGGGGGTATCGACCGACGGGAAGATGTTGAGCAACACCGGAGTGCCTCGGAGCTGCGAGCTGCTCACCTCACCGAGATCCGTACCGGTCAGCGTGAACGCCGGAGCCGGCGAGCCGATGGCCGGCAAGTCGCCGGTCGTGTTGATCTGATTTCCCCGCAAGGTTATCTGCGCCATGGGCACAGTCTGTCAAGATCGACCGCGGACCGCACATCGCGGTCGTTCTCTCTAGACGAGAATGTCATTTCCGGTTATCGTCAACGACGTGTCACAGCAGATCGCGCTCGCGCCGGAGATCTCTACCTGGCCCGACGAGAATCCCCAGCTCATTGGAAGCACCTGCGGCAAGTGCGGGGCCACCGCGTTTCCCGTCCAGAAGCGCTGCCCGAAGTGCAGTGTGGGCGAGATGTCTGAGGTGCTGCTGCCGCGGCGCGGCACCCTTGTCGCGTGGACGACGCAGGGTTTCCCGCCCGGCGCGCCCTACAAGGGCCCGACCGGAAAGGACTTCGTCCCGTTCGGCGTCGGGCTGGTCCAACTCGGCCTGGAACAAGAGGCAGTCATCCGCGTCGAGGGCCGGCTGACCGAAAACGATCCGGCCAAACTCCAGTTCGGCCAACAGGTCGAGCTGACAATGGTCCCGTTCACCACCGATGAAGAAGGCAACGAGGTCATCACCTTCGCCTTCCAGCCGGTCTAGAGAGGAGTACCGATGACCAACGACGTCGCCATCATCGGCGTGGGTCTGCACCCGTTCGGACGCTTCGACAAGACCGCCATGGAGATGGGCGCCGACGCCATCCAGGCCGCGCTCACCGACGCGGGGGTGGAGTGGAAGGACATCCAGTTCGGCTTCGGCGGCAGCCATGAGGTCTCCAACCCCGACGCGGTAACGCGTCTCGTCGGCCTGACCGGCATCACGTTCACGAATGTGTTCAATGCGTGTGCCACCGCGGCCTCGGCCATCCAGCAGACTGCGGACACCATCCGGCTCGGCAAGTACGACATCGGCATCGCCATCGGCCTCGACAAGCACCCGCGCGGTGCGTTCACCGACGACCCGGCCAAGCTCGCGCTGCCGCAGTGGTACGCCGAAAACGGCCAGTTCGTCACCACCAAGTTCTTCGGGATGAAGGCCAACCACTACCTCCACAAACACGGCATCTCGCAGGCGACGCTGGCCAAGGTGGCGGCCAAGAATTTCCGCAACGGCGAGAAGAACCCGAATGCGTTCCGGCGCAAGCCGATTCCCGAGGAAGAGATCCTCAACTCGACCGTGCTGAACTATCCGCTGACCCAGTACATGTTCTGCGCGCCCGACGAGGGCGCGGCGGCGGTCATCATGTGCCGCGGTGACATCGCGCACAAGTTCACGGACAAGCCGGTCTACGTGCGGGCCACCGAGATCCGGACACGGACGTTCGGCGCCTACGAGGTGCACGCCACTTCCGCCCCATTGGACGAAGACCCCTCGCCGACCGTCTACGCCGCCAAGGCTGCCTACGAGGCCGCGGGCATCGGCCCTGACGACATTGACGTCGCGCAGTTGCAGGACACCGACGCCGGTGCTGAGGTCATCCACATGGCCGAGACCGGGCTGTGCGCCGACGGCGAGCAGGAGAAGTTGATCGCCGACGGTGAGACCGAGATCCACGGCTCACTGCCGATCAACACCGACGGCGGACTGATCGCCAACGGCGAGCCGATCGGCGCGTCGGGCCTTCGGCAGGTGCACGAACTGGTGCGCCAGCTGCGCGGTGAGGCCGGCGATCGTCAGGTGCCTGGCGACCCACGGGTTGGGCTCGCGCAGGTCTACGGCGCTCCCGGCACCGCGTCGGCGACGATCCTCAGCCGGTAAGCACCAGATCGCCAATTCGGAACCCCGGTGTGGAAACAACGTTCTAGGATCTCGGAAATGAAGTTTCCGCCTGCGCCCAGATCGACCAGGCCGTTGCTCCGCGTGGCGTCAGCAACGGCGCTCGCAGCCGGCTGCCTCGCAGGCCTGCCAACCGCGGCTGCCGACGACGACCCGCCGCCCGCGCCGCTGCACAACGTGCACTACACGGTGTGGGCCGAGCAGCCGTTCACGGTCGTGATCTACTACCGCGACACCGACCCGCCGAACTGGGGCGACTACAGCCATAACCCTTATCAGTTCAGCCCCAAGGTGGAGGCCGACGTCGGCCCGAACCAGCAGTGGAATCTCGACGTCGGACTGGCCAACCCCGACGAGTGGTCGATGGTCGTCGCGGGCAACGGCGGCGAGACGACGAAGTCGCCCAACATCCACTGCGCCCTTGCGGTCGACGGTGTGGTCGTCAAGACCAATCAGGGCCCCAAAGGCGCGCTCTGCTCGCTTCGCAACTGGTGATCGTCCGCAGGGGGTTCCCCCTCGAGTCGGCGTAACCAGTCTTCGCAGTACTTGAATGTCTCCTCGTGGCCGGACGACATCCCGAGCGCCCGTTCCATCACGATCCCCTGCGAGACGCTCGTGGCGAACACCGTCCACACCACCGGCGGCACTTCCGAGGTACCGATGCCGTAGCGCTGAAGCGCGGCGGCGATGGCCTTGTTCTGCTCCTCACGGAAACGTTCGGCGTAGTAGACGATTTCGGCCCGCAGCGCCTTGCGATGGTTGGCCAGGCCCATGAATTCCATGGTGAGCCGGGTGGCGTCCGGCATGGTGCTGAACCGCCACAGCGCCCACAGCGGCTGCGGCGACTCCAGCGCGGTTTTCAGCACGCCGAGCCCCTCCTCGGCCCTGCGCCGGAACACCTCCAGGAAGAGGTCCTCCATCGTGCGGAAGTAGTAATGCACCAGTTGCGGCTTGAGGCCGGCCCGCTCGGCCACTCGGCGCGACGTGACCGCGGCGTAGCCCTCTTCGAGGAGCAGTTGCTCGGCAGCGTCGAGTAGGACACCGCGATTCTTCGCGTCCGGTGCCCCAATCCTTCGCGCCGATGCCATGCCACCTCCCTCTTTCCTCGGTCCACGCAGATGGTAGACGCCAGACCGCAGTGTCACCTTGACCCTGACTCTACCTCCATGCTAAGCAGGTGCTCAGCACATTCGGGTTTCGGAAGGAAGCGCAATCAGATGACCACCGATTACGACTCTGTCGACTACTTCACGGATCCGTCGTTGGTGCCCGATCCCCACCCGTACTACGACCACATCCGGGCGAAGGATCCGGTGTGCTGTCCGATCAACAATGGAGTGCTCGCGGTGACCGGCTGGGAGGCGGCCAACAACGTCTACAAGGACAGCGAGAACTACTCGTCCTGCGTGGCGGTCATGGGTCCGTTCACGCCGATCCCCTTCACACCCGAGGGCGACGACATCTGCGCGCAGCTCGAAGAGCACCGCACCGAGATCCCGATGTTCGAGCACATGGTCACGATGGATCCGCCGCAGCACACCGATGCGCGGTCGATTCTGTCGCGGCTGCTGACACCCAAGCGGCTGAAGGAGAACGAAGACTTCATGTGGCGGCTGGCCGACCGCCACATCGACGAGTTCATCGCCGCCGGCCGCTGCGAGTTCCTCGCTGCATACGCAAAGCCGTTCTCCCTCTTGGTCGTTGCCGACCTGCTCGGCGTTCCCGAATCCGACCACGAGGACTTCCGCGAAGCCTTCGGGGCGCAGCTCGAGGGCACGAACATCGGCGGCCTCGACCACGAGGTCATCGCCACCAACCCGTTGGCATGGGCGGACGAGAAGTTCTCCCGATACATCGAGGAGCGGCGCGAGTCTCCCCGCGACGACGTGCTGACGTCGATCGCCACCGCGAAGTATCCGGACGGCTCGACACCCGAGGTGGTCGACGTCGTCCGCACCGCGACGTTCCTGTTCGCGGCGGGTCAGGAGACGACGGCCAAGCTGCTCGGCGCAGCCCTGCGGGTGCTCGGGGACCGGCCGGACATCCAGCGCCGACTCCGCGCGGACCGCAGCCTCATCCCGGTCTTCATCGAGGAATGCCTGCGGATGGACAGCCCGGTGAAGAGCGTGTTCCGGCTCGCCCGCAAGTCGACGGCACTCGGCGAGACGCCGGTGCCCGCAGGCACCACGGTGATGGTCAGTCCCGGCGCCGCCAACCGCGACCCCGACCGGTTTGACAACCCGCACGAGTTCTCGCTCGACCGCAAGAACGTCCGCGAACACATCGCGTTCAGCCGTGGCATCCATTCGTGCCCAGGTGCCCCGCTGGCGCGTGTCGAGGGCCGCGTCTCGATCGAGCGGCTATTGGACCGGCTGGCTGACATCACGATCAGCGAGGAGAAGCACGGCCCGATCGACGCGCGCAATTACCTTTACGAGCCGACGTTCATCCTGCGTGGGCTCACCGAATTGAACATCGAGTTCACTCCCGCTGGGTAGGCTGGCACCCGTGCGCACCACCATTGCGGCGTCGGCCCTCGCCTTCGGATTGATCACGGCGGCAATACCTCTCGCAGGTGAGGCATCGGCGGCCTGCGATGCCGTCGACTGTGTGCCGAACGTGGCTCGCAACGTCGCCGCGGGCGCGCCGTGCACGCCATCGCCGTCCTACGTCTTCGGCCTCGACGCGGGCGGCGGAACTCTCATCTGTGCCTCGCAGGGCATGTGGTTGCGGGTCGGACCCCTTGTTGGTACGCGCGAGGTGACGCAGCCCTGCGATGTCGCGGGTACGACGGCCCAACAACCCCTGGCAGGCAACGACTTACAGCTGATGCGCACCCCGGGTGTGCCGCTCAGATGCGCGGACACAAACGGCGCCCTGCGGTGGGTGAACTTCTAGGTGTCCCCGCGCACCCAGCGGCTGGCGCCCTCGTAGGCCACGCACGTCAGGATCAGACCGTCGGGCGCTTGCGCCATCTCGCCGTCCATCGCTGGGCAGAACGAATTCTCGTTCTTGACACCGTGCATTTCGGGCGAGCGGAACCAACGCGGTTCATAGCGCCTCGGCGAACCGCAGAACACCAACCGTCCCCATGACGTCACGCCGAACGCGTAATACGTCGGGTTGTCGCAGTAGGAGCCCAGCACCACATTCGGAGCGATACCCGGCGTGCAGCTCGGGTAATTGCAGTCGGTCGGATCGTTGTCGGCGGCGGCAGGCGGCGCAACGACGACAGACCCGGCGGCGAGGACAGCAGCAAGCACTGCGACGGTGGATCGCACCGAGCCATTCTCACACATGCGGGAACGAAATTCTCCCTTTTGGAGAGGATTACTACCAGCCGCGATAGGCTAGGAGTTATGCGCGCAGTTGAGATGACCGCAGGCGCCCTAGCGGCAATAGCCGTGGTCGGAAGTGTAGGCACGGCAACGCCGGCGTATGCGTCGAATTACGGGGTTGAGCTCAACGGAACCTATCGGGTGACCTCGAATGGGGACTGGGCCAAGACCAACGAGGTATTCATCGACGAGCCGACGAAGGTTCAGATCTGGACCATGAGCTCGAGCTGCACCAGCCCGCAGATATGCACCGGGCAGGTGAAGAGCGATCAGGGCTGGACCGCACCGCTCAACCTCGGCAACGCAGAGGGACCGGGTTCGGTCGGCGATTTCTGGGTGGTCAACAACGTCATTCCGAACTGGGAGCCGTGTCCCGACGGCACCGCGGCCACCGGCAGTGAGAAGTTCATGTTCTGGGGCACGGATCCCCTGACCGGTCAGCGCAACATGACGAGGACGAATCTCCTCTCGGGCACCGACGCGACCCATGCTCCGAGCGGTGCGTGCGGCATCAACAAGCAGCTCTTCATCGAGATGCCTGTTCGCCTGGAAAAGATCGGTTAACCCACTACCGCCGTCTGCTCCCGGCTCAGATCGGGAGCAGGTCCTTCCACGACTTCGGCTCCGCACCGGAACCCACATTCGCCAGCTGCTGCACCTGTCCGTCGGGCGTGACGTAGCGGCCCGTGCGTGGGTCGTAGGTCGTGATCGCGACTGACGGCCCGCCAGAACCCTTGCCGGAGAAGGCACTCGGTGCCGCGGGTACCGCTGCGCCGTCCGTTGGCGGCGCCTCCACGGGTCCTGGCGCCGGACCGTGCGGTACCGGCGGGACGTCGCCCGCTGCAGGTGCGATCGGAGCCTCTGCAGGCGGAATGGGTTGCCCGTTGAGCGAATTGCCGGGCGGGGGCGGCGGCCCTGGGGGCGCCGACGGCGGCGGCGGTCCCATCGCCTCGAACGGATCCGTTGGCGCTCCCCCTGGCATCGCACCCGCGCCTGGCGGCAGGGGGGTGCCCTCGATAGGAGCGAAAATTCGATCGTTGAAGTCGACGCGATCATCGACCGGCACGCCCTGCGCGACGAGATTCGGATCGAAGGGGTACGGCCCTAGCGCATGTTCGCGCATGGCCAACGGCTGATACCCCCTGGGGTCGTCGCAGAGTTCGACTGTGGGCGCACGTTTCCCAGGGTGTCCCATGCAGGGATAGTTGCGCGCGCCGCGCACCGCGATCGGAGAGTCCTGCGGCAGTTTGCAGTACAGCCCATCCGGGGTGTCAATGCTGGTGGTGTCGGAGGGATTACGCCACTGCGACGGCGGAAGGAAGCCGACCGTGCACGAGGGCGGATCGCTGATGGTGAACGCGAAGTCGCCCGCGTTGGGCAGGCCGGTGGGGTTGTTCTTCGGCATGCCGAAGGACTGCTCGGCCGCGACGACCGCGGGCAGCAGCACCAGAATCTGTTCCACCGACGGGTTGTAGGTGACCAGGATCTGACCGAGTGTGGTGAGGTTCGCGAGCAGCACCGGCAGTGTCGGCTTGATGTCGTTCAGCAGCCCACTGACCTCTGATGCGAAGCCAGGTCCGCGTTGCAGCAGCGCGCGTATCTGCGGGTCGTTCTGAGCGATCTGTTGGGTCACCCCGGCCAGGCTGCGCGCCCAGGTCCGGATCGCGTCAGTGGTCTCGGCCTGTGAATCCAGAAGCGGCCCACTGTCATTGATCAACGCCTGGGACTGATCGGACACGCCGTTGAGGTCGCCCGTCAGCTTCGACGACGAGTCCAGCAACGACTGGAAGTCGTACCCTGCGCCGTTGAAGGCCTTGAACGACTCGTCGAGCAGGTCGCTGATCCTGTCCTTCGGAATGCTGGTCACCAGGTTGCTCACTTGATCCAGCATCGGACCGACCTGTTGCGGAATCGTCGTGTTCTGTACGGCGATCACCGAACCGTCCTTCAGATACGGGCCGGAGTCGGTGCGGGGGCGGAGATCGACGTACTGCTCGCCGACCGCCGAAACGCTGAGAACGTCGGCTTTCAGGTCCGCGGGAACCTTCGGCGACGTGTCCAGCGTCAGCGTCGCTTCCGCGCCCGTCTCGGTGAGCTTGACGTCCGTCACCTTGCCGATCTGCACGCCCCGGTACGTGACGTTGGAGAACCGATACAGGCCACCGGTATCCGGCAGTTGCAACGTCACGTTGATGCGACCGATGCCCAGCAGGGTGGGCACCTGCATGTAGGTGAAGAGCATCACCCCCACGCCGACGATGGACGCGATGGTGAAGATGATCAGCTGATTTCGAACAAAACGCGTCAGCATCAGCCACCCCCTCCCGGTGTCGGTGGGACTGTGGGTGGGAGCAATGCCTCCGGGATCTCAGGCGCCGAGGGTCCGGCTCCCGGGTACGGCCCCGCGAAGATCTGCGACGCGGTGCTCACCGGGGCGGCATTCGCAGGCGGCACCATCGGAACAAGCGGTTCCGTCACGGGCGGCATCGGCCCGGTCGGCGCGGGCAACCCTGGCGGCGCCACCGCGTCGGGGGGCGGCGGCTGGACTCCCGCGGAGAGCGGGTCGAGCGAGTACTGCGCGAACCACGGGTCGCCCGGTGCCGGAATGAGTTTCGCGTTCTCGTCGCCCCATCGGGTGCCGAGGAAGATCGTCCGCTTCAGTCGTGGATAGCTGAGATCGAAGATCGCGAACAGGTTGATGTAGTCACCGCGGGTGATCCGGTCGGCGAAGCCGGGACCGTACGGGAATGCGGTGGCCCACGTGAGCCCAGGAATAACGTCGGGCCCGATATCGGCGAGTGCCTTGAGCGCCGGCTCCAGATTCTTCAGATCCGTCACGAGATCGTCGCCGGCATCGTTGACCAATTGGGTGGCGGTGTCGCTGAACGTCCCGAGCCTCTGCAGCGCAGCAGTAAGATTGGGCCGCTCCTTGATCAGCACATCCACCGCGGGCGGAATGTCCTTGAGCGCACGGTCGATCGCGTCGCGTTGGCCTGCGAAGGTACCGGCAACTCGCCTCAGTTGCTGAATGGACGCGATGATGTTCTCCCGCTGCTGATCCAGGACTCCGACAAAGTTGTCGAGCCGGGTGAGCAGCTCACGGATCTCGGGTTCACGTCCCGACAACGCCGCGTTGAAGTTGTGGATGATGTCACCGATCTGTCCCAGCCCGCCCGCGTTGACCACGGTCGACAGCGACGACAGCGTCTGTTCGGTGGTGGGGTACGTAGACGACTGGTTCAGGCCGATGGTGGCTCCGGGTTGTAGTCGGCCGCTTGGCTTTTCGCCGAGCGGGGGATTCAGCGCCAGGTGCATGGAGCCCAGCAGGCTGGTCTGCCCGACGGTGGCTACCGCATTGGCAGGAACCACCACGTCGGGCTTGACGGAGATCTCGACATCGGCGTGCCAGGCGTCGACGGTCATCTTGCCGACGCTGCCGACGACGACATCGCTGATCATGACCGGCGAATTCGACTCCAGCTGGGCGACATTCGGCACCTGCACGTGGTAGGTGACCGCGTCCGGTCCCCTACCCACCGCGCCGGGAAGCGGCAGCGAGTTCAGCCCCTGAAAGGAGCAACCGGTCAGCACCAGGGCCAGGCACGAGGGGACGACGGTCAATCGCTTCACATGACTCCAACGCATCGTTACGAGCCTCCGGCTTCCGCAGGCAACGGCGGACCGGGTGGTGGCGGCGGGGCGGCCGGCGCCTCCGTCTGCGGCAACAGCATGCCGTCGACGGTCTGCCCCGACTGGGACGAACCCGGAATGATGGTGGGCGGCCCTGGTATCGGCGCGCCAGGGAACAGCGCAGGCGACGGGATCGGTACCGGGCCTTCCCCACTCCCATACAACCCCGGCGGACTCGGTGGTCGCCCCCAGCCCGGGCCAGGCGGAGGAACCACGTCGCCCATGCCGGTGTATGCCGACACCGTTGGTTGCGGCTCGGGCGCATCGCCGGGGCCTGCGCCTCCGGGTGCCAGCTTCGGATCGGTGTAGAGGGTCCACTGCGGCCCGACTGCCGGCCGCAGGTAGAAGTTGTTGGGGAACGGCAGATAGTTGAAGTTGAGCAGACGCAAGGCGGGGCCGAGGTACTGCGAGCAGAGTTTCGCCGTTTCGGGGGCGGTGGTGTTCTCGATGGCGCCAATGAGGCCGCAGAAGAAATACACCGGATTGGCGAAGTTGGCGAGCGAGAAGGCACCGGTCACCGCACCGGCGGGCGGGTAGTAGATGTTCTCGAAGTTCGCGATTGCGTTCGGCGAGATGTGAAGCACGTTCTCCACAGACGTGCGGTTGTCGACCAGGTTCTGGGTGACGGCCGCGAGACTGCGGATCTGTTCGGACGTCTGGCTGCGACTGCCCGCCACGAACCGCTGCACCTCGCCCAACGCGACCGACAGGTCGGACAACGCGGCGTCCAGATCGGACCTGCTGTCGTTCACGACGCTGGTCAGGCTGGCCAGCCGATTCTGGAACATGACGATCTGTTGCTTGCTGTCGCGAAGCGCCGTGACGAAGATCTGCAGGTTCTTGATGATGTCGACGATGTTGCCGCTGCCTTCGGCGAAAACCCTTGCCGCACCGGACAGCTGAGCCAGCGTCTGCCGTAGCTTGTCGCCGTTGCCGTCCAATGCGTTGGCGGCGCTGTCGATGAATCTGGACACCGAGGTACCCGAGACTCCGGTCTTCGGTCCCAGTTCCGTTGCCAGGCGCATCAATTGGGTCTTGACCTCGTCCCACTCGACCGGAACCGCGGTTCGATCGCTGGGAATGACCGCGTCGTCGCGCATGGTCGGCCCGCCGCCCTTCCGGTACGCGGGCGTCAGTTGGACGTAACGTGCGGCGACCAGATTCTGCGCGACGATAACGGCCTTGGCGTCGGCAGGCACAGGCACGTCGCGATCGACCTTCATGATCATCTTGGTCTGGGTGCCCTCGGGCGTGATCGAGTCGATCTTGCCGACCTTCACGCCCGACACCCGAACCTCGTCGCCGGGGTAAATCGAGGTGGCCGTTGGGAAGTAGGCGGTGATGGTGTTGGGCCCAAAGAAGACCTGGCGCACCAGGACCGCGGCGCCGGCGACCAGCGCGACGACCAGGGCGATCGCTGCGATGGAGAAGAGTGTGCGTCTGTTCATCGCGGCGGCAGGTCTCCTGGCTGGGGAATACCGTTGACGGGGAATGGAATCTCTGCCCGCGGTCCGGCGTTGTCCGGCGGCTGGCCGGCGTCGACGCCGCGGCGGAATCCGAACGCGTAGTCGAGGAACGGCTGCAGAATCTGTGCCGGTGAGATATTGGGTATCAGCGCGTTGTAATAGGCGCCGTTGGCCACGATCTCACCCTGTGTCAGCTCGTATTTGGCCAGACCGGGCAGCGCCTTGGCGATGTTGTCGCGGTTGCGCTCCAACATCGCGTTGACGCGATTGAGCCGCTCCAGCGCGGGCGCCAACTCCTTCTCGTTGTCGGCGACCAGACCGGTCAGTTGCCGCGACACGGCCGAGGTGTTGGCGAGCAGGCTGACTATCGCATGGCGCCGGTCGTTGAGCACCGCGAGCAGATCGTTGGCGTTGAGGATCAGCGTGTTGACCTGCTGGCTGCGTTCGGACAGGATTCCGGTCACATCACCCGCGGTCTTGAGCAGCTCCGCCAGACTCTGGTTGCGGTTGTTGAGCGACTGCGAAAGCCGCGAAAGGCCATCGAACGTCGGGCCCAACTGTGGCGCAATCTGGTTGAGCGTTTCCGAGAGCGTATCCAACGACTGGTTGAGCGTATCCGTGTCCGTTGCAGCGGTATTCGCGGTGAGTTCACTGACGGCGTCGGTCAAGGAATACGGCGACGAGGTACGGCTGGTGGGAATGGTCTGGCGCGGGTCGAGCGTGCCTGCGCCCGCGGAATCCAAGGCCAGCACTCGCTCGCCGAGCAGGGTTCCGGTACGGATGTGCGCGGTGGTCTCCCCGCCGAGCGCGTACTTGCTGTTGATGGTGAACCCGACGAGCGCGTCACCGTTGTCGAGTTCGATCGACGAGACCGCGCCGACCTTGATTCCCGACACCGTGACGTCATTGCCGACGGTCAGGCCGCCCGCCTCGGAGAACATCGCCTGGTATCGAATGGCGGTCGCGTACTGCACCAACCGTTCCGGCTGCAGACCCACTGCGATCACCAGAATGATCAGGATGACGCCGATGACGCCTGCCCTGATGAGGTTTGATCCGCGATATCTCAGCATCAGCTCTCCGCGCACCTTCCCGTGTCTTGCCTGATCCACGGGAACTGCACCGTGCGGCCCGTCAGGTCACTGGCGCGGAAAGCGATACCGCAGATGTAGTAGGGGAAGAAGGCGCCGTAGGAGCCCACTCGCGCGAGTTTGCGATAAAGCTCGGGCGCGCGTTGAAGGCTGGCGTCGAGCCGATCCTTGTCGTTGTCGAGGTATGGGGCGAGGTTGTTCAGCTGATCGATCGTGCCTGCCAGCGGCGACCGCGCCCTGCCGAGCAGGTCGGACAGCGATGCGGTGCCGTTGTCGAGCGACGTGATCGCCTCACCGATGGGGTCGCGGTCCGCGGACAGCCCCTTGATCAGCTTGTCCAGCCGATCGATCGCACCGGAGAATTCGTCGCCGTCCTTCGACAGGGTGTCCAGGGTGGACTTGAGGTCTTCGATCAGCTGCTCGATCACCTGGTTGTTGTCCGCCAGTGAGTTCGTGAACGACGACGTCTTGGAGAACAGCGAATCCAGGGTGCCGCCCTGGCCCTGCAGCACCTGGATCAGTGATGCGGACAGTGCGTTGACGTCTTGCGGATTCAGGCCCTGGATAACGGGTTTCAGGCCGCCAAGCAGCAGATCGAGGTCCAATGCGGGCGCCGTGCGGTCCTCGGGCAGCTGTGAGCCGACGGGCAGGATCTTCGTCGATCCCGGGCTGTCGACGAGTTCGAGATAACGATCGCCCACCAGGTTGAGATACCGAATCTGGGCTTTGGTGCCCGTGGTCAGCACGATGTTGCGGTCCGCGTCGAACTTGACCAGAACCGAGCGATCGGGCCGCAGCGACACGTCCTTGACGGTGCCCACCCGGATGCCGGCGACGCGAACGGTGTCTCCGGATTCAAGTCGCGACGCATCCTTGAAAACCGCCGAATATCCGTTCGTCGCTCCGGTTCTCACCTGGCCGAAGATGAAGAACAGGAAGGCGGTCAGCACCGTCATCACGACGCCGAAGATCGTGAACTTGATCAGCGTGCTCGTCGAACGCGTCATCCCGGCATCCCGATCTGTGCGGTGTTGCGCGGTGGACCGTCGATCGGCCCGAACAACCAGTTCTTCAGACCCTCGGAATTCAGCAGGATGCCCTGGTTCCCGTACTTATTGGGGTTCGAGCCGACATCAGCGACCACGAACGGCGGCCGATACTCGGGAGGAAGCGCGGGCAGGCCGAGTTCCTTGCAATACGGGCCGCCTTTGGCGGCGACCTTCGGCAGGTCCTGCGGATAGCGGTACCGCTCGACCCCGAGGGTCAGGCCTGCCGACACCACCACGCCAGGCAGCGCAAGTGGGGGCCACTTGCCCAAGTAGGCGAGGCCAGCGATGCTGCACCCCAACGCGTCGTGATAGCGGTTGAGCAGATCGGTCGTCGGCACCAGCAGGTGCGTCACGTCGGTCAGTGCCTGGCGGTTGCTGCCGAGCACGTCGTTGCCGATGTCAGCCAAACCGATTGAGCTCACAAGGAAGGCGTCGAGGTTCTGCTGCTCGTCGACGATGGAGCGGCTGAGTTGGGTCGAACTCTGCACGGTCGTAATGAGATCCGGCGCCGCGTCGGCGTATGCGCTGAGGGTGGGAACGGCGGCCTCGATGTCGTGGCTCAGGTTCGGCAGGCTCGGTTCGATCTTGGCCAGGAAGGCGTTGAAGTCGGTGAGCGTCTGGCCGATCTTTTCGCCGCGGCCGTTGAACGCCGTCGCGATCGCACCGAGGGTCTGGTTGAGCTTGGTGGGGTCGATCTTGTCCAGCACCTGCACCAATTGTTGGAAGACCGTGTTGATCTCGACCATCACGTGCTGGCTTTGGATCACCTGACCCTCGTGCATCCGCTGCGGAGAGGGATCCGGCGGGGGTTGGAACTGCACGAACTTCGCACCGAACACGGTCGAGGATGCGATGTCGACGTCGACGTTGGACGGGATGAGATGGAGCTGGGAGCGATCCACCGCCAGGTGGATGGCGGCTGTGCCGTCGGGCTTGGACTCGATCGACGAGACCTTGCCGATCTGCACACCGCGCATCTTCACTTTGGCGTCGGGGTTCATCACCAGGCCGGCGCGCTCCGAAATCACGGTTACCGGAACGGTATCGGCGTAGGTCCCGCGAAACAGCGTCACAGCGAGCGCGACGATCGCGACCAGCGCCACCACGGTGGCCAAACCGGCGAGCGGGCGGACGTATCCCCTGTTGGTCAACTTCTCTCCCTATCCCGACAGATTGAAGTTGCCGTTGGAACCGTAGATGGACAGCGACACCAACAGGGTCA
>DATJIX010000024.1:0-17794 GCA_035492865.1 Mycobacterium sp.
CCAGACCCTTGTTGGCCGCGGCACGGCCCACCATCGGAGTAGAGGTGAAGGTGCGGAAATCTGTCGTCTCCAGCAGCTGCTGGCTGATATGGGTTCCGCTGTAGGCGGTGTAGCTGGCATAGAACGTGACTGAGCCGTCGTCGTCGACGAAGCGAACGAATCGCGCGTCCTCGATCCCAGCGCCCTCGGTGCTCATCGACGGCCACAGCACACGCTCGGAAATAGCCGTTTCCTCGCCGAATTCGACGGCATAAGTACGGTCGGCGACTTTTTGCATCAGTGAGATCGTCTCGGTTGCACGGCCACGCGTTCGTCGGTGCGATTGAAGCTTGTCGAGTTGCTCGTCGAGGTCGGCTCGCGTGAATCGATCGCCGAGCGCAGCAAGGACGTAGTCGGCCGCCTCGCTCGGCCCTTGCAGCCTGCGTAGCTCGCTGCGCATCACCTCGGCGTCCAACAGCGTTGACACCACAGTGCCAGCACTCGCGAACGGAGCTGGATCATGGATCTCGACGGCACCTGCCCCGTCGATGACGCCTGTGCGGAACCCAACGGACGACCGGTGGCCCTCGCCGATGCCGCGCACACTCATCACGAATCGCAAGCTGTCCAAGGGGATTGCCGTCTGATCCGGGTGAGCCACCACGCTGGGGTTGCACAACGCCGCGCCCTCGATCGCGTACTCGCTGGTGAATACCGCACCCAGCAACAACATTCGCGCATCGGAGAGATCGCCAGCGGGATCAAGGCGGTCGGCGAATTCACGAGCATGCCTTCGGAATGTGCCGACAAGGTCACGGTGCCGCTCGTCAAAGCGAAGGACCACGTCGTCCAAGGACGCACGTGCCTCCTCCTCGTCCAGAGCCAGGATGCGAGCAAGCACTGCACCGGCACGGGAGTCCTGGTTCTCGAAGTCCTCCTGCCCGGGAACGAACAGCCGGGTGATGACTCTGGTCGGGTCGGCCCGGAGCCGAGTCGGGCTACGTGTCACCATGCTGGCCTGCACTGAAGTCATTGCGGCACAGTCGCTAGACGTCGCGCCTGCTGCATCGTCGAGATCACCGCCAGGGTCGACTCCGCGCCCTGATTGCTGTTCACCCCGTCGGCGTGCAGTCCGTCGTATCCGCCACCGGTGGCTGGGTCCCACATCGGCGCTTGGGCGTCGTTGTCACCCATGAACCACGCCGCTGCGGCGTTCACACCGTCGTGCCAGATCGGATTCGCGTCGACGGCGGCGGCACGCGCGCATGCGTCGGCGAGCGTTGACACCTCGATGGGCTGCTGATCGAATCCGGGCTTGGCGTCTTCGGGGCCTCTGCCACCAACGGGGGTGGTCGACAGATGGCCGTCCGCCGTTTCGAACGCAAGCAACCAGGCCAACAGTTCCAGGCCGCGCTGGCATAGTGCCATGTCATCGAGCGCGGTGCCGGCAGCGATCATCGCCTCGGGCAGAACAGCGTTCGCGTATCTCAGTCGCGGCTCGGGCCACGGCCACGACGCGTCATCGTTCGCTTCGGGCACCGCGGCGGCATAGTCGGTGAGCAATGCGCGAGCCTGAACGTGCTCTGGGTCGAAGGCAAGGAGTTCGGACGCGCCCAGCGCCGCGAACGCCATCGCGCGTGGGTACTGCGACCTCTCCTGAGCGGCGCGCTCGAATTGCATGATGGCCGACTGGCGGGCCCAGACGACGTTGGTGTGCCCGGCCGCGGTTCCCAGACCCCAGATACACCGCCCCCAGGCGTCCTCCAGGGCCGGCTCGTCGACCCACTTGCCCGTGCTGTCCATCCGATTGCGACAGGCGCCAGTCAGGGCCTGCGCATCGTTGAGGAAACGCAACGCGGTTCCCGCCAGACCGTTGAGGGTGCGGTCGGGCCCATGGTCTCGGGTGGCGACCACAAGCACGCGCGCCACGTCGTCGGTGCAGTAGCCGTGCTCCGGCAGCGGTTCGTCGTGCCGGGCGTGCTCCAACGTGCCTCGGCTGTCTGTCAGCCGCATCAGATGGTCGAATACCGGCTCCGGGTACGTCATATCCGCACCCGCCGTAGTGCGACTAGCCGATGCGCCAGTTTCAGATATGCACCCGCGACGACCGGCCAAGCCATCTCAGGCGCCAACCGACGGGCTTCGGCCGCCATTGCGCCTGCCAGTTGCGGCCGCGTCAGCACGCTGCGCAGAGCGGACACCAGCGCATCAGGATCGTCATGCGGGACGACGATGCCCGCGCCGGTGCCGAGCAGCTCAACGGCATGCGGGAACGCCGTGGCCACGACGGGTCTGCCGCTCGCGATGGCGTCGACAAGGACACCGGAGGTGACCTGGTCGGTTGAGTCGTAGGGCAGGACGACGACCGCAGCAGACTGGATCAGCGCGGTCAACATCGCCACGTTTCGATAACCGGTGTCGAAGTGCACCGAATCCGCGATGCCGTTACACCGCGCCTGTTCCATCCGGGCATCGCGGTAGGCCTCGCCGTCGGCAGCCAGCACCTTCGGATGCGTTCGGCCGGCGACCAGGTACCGCGGCCGACCTGGCAGCTCATTCAGCGATCCCATCGCGTCGATGACGCGCTCGATGCCCTTACCCGGGCCCAGCAGGCCCCAGGTCAAGACCGTCGGTCGACCGCGCCGAACGCAGGCGGCGCTCGTCGGGACCGTCGCCCCGTGCGGGATGGTACTGACTTTGTGGCGATCGATGTCGAAGCCAGACTTGAGCCGATCGCTCGCCGCCTCGGACATCACAACCACATGATCCGCCCGTGCTGCCACTGCCTCGAGGACCGAACGCTGGTGTGGCGTAGGGTCTTTGAGAATCGTGTGCGCGATGACGATGGACGGAACGCGCAGGCCGTCGATGACGTCCACGATCTCGTCTCCGTCGACACCGCCATAGATGCCGTACTCGTGCTGGATGATCGCGACGTCGCTCTGATTCAGCAACTCGGCGCACGCCGCGACGGAGGTCGGTGACCCATTGATCATCTCGCCGACGACGCTGTCCGTCGTGGACGGTGGCCCATCGGAGAGACGCACGATTCTGACGTCGGCGCCATTGGCGCTCAATCCTCTTGCCAAGGCGGCGCTGAACGTCGCCAGGCCGCACGGAGTCGGCGGATACGTACTCAGTATGCCGAAACTCGCAGAGTTGTAAAATCCTTGGCCCAGAACAGGAACCGTAGATAATAAGGGGGTAGATAGGGTGGTCAAGGCGATCCCAACTGGCGGTTGTCACCGGCGTATCCGGCGTGAGCGGTTGCTCGGCGCTGGTCGGCGGCTGCGCGGCTGACCAGTCCCGGACTTAGCTGGGTTCCCAACTACTTCGACGATACACCCACCCGTGGTCAGTCTCGACCGCGTGGGCTTCCAAGTTCCGCCAACCCGGCAACATCCCGGTGGCGTTAAATCAGCGAGTTCTGGTTTGTATCAACGCTTCTTGGCATCTGTGTTCTTGGGACGATCCGAGAACACGGGAGACTCCACGGGTTCCGAATCGTGCTCCGCTTTCGCGGCAACGTCGGGCTCGTAGGGGTGTGAAAACAATGCGGGATGTGAAAACAATTCGGTCGATTTCATATAGGGGTCCTCAAGTTGGTTGAGATCGGTTTTGGTTCAGCTTCAGAAGCGGGTTTCGTCACGGCCGAAATCTCCTGACGCGGCGATGAAATGTCGGGTGGTAACAGGCAGCGTGACTGACTTGTCCCGCTTCGCTGGTACCGAGCATCTCACCGGTGGTTGATGCATTATCCGGTGCCGCCGCGGTCATCATCGCCGTGTGCGCCATGTCCGGCTCGGTGTCCGGAGGAATCACAAGCAAAAGGATCTTGCGGCGATCGATCCCCTGCACTTCCAGGGTGTTGGTCGGTTGGCGTTGATACCCGTCGAGTCGAACCGATCGGCCACCGGTTGACAGTCGCCGCGGCATCTGCGCCCACTCGGCGAGGTTGTACATCACCCGTTCGATACCGCCCAGGCGCACCGACAGTACCGCCAGCAGATCGGGCAACTCGTCCGACAGGTCATCGCTGCGCGGCCACCAGGCCCCATCGACGTGCCCGGATACCGGCGCCTTGGGCTTCAAGCGCAGCCTCGGCGTGTTCTCGGGACCTGGATTCTCTAGGCCGGCGACGACGCGGCCTTCATGTCGTGTCATGACGAAGTTCCTGCCTTGGCCGCAAACCGGCCAAATTTCACTCGAATCGGCGGCGACGCAATCTCAACTGGTCGCGCGCGACATACCACCGAATCTGTGCGTATGCGTCCCGTTTGGGACGTCAACGCTAGCTCCATGTGTGAGAGCTGTTGTGCCTCAATACCTCTGGCTATTGAGACGGTCGGTTGTCGACGGTGAGCGGCCGGCGCAAAGGGGCTTGTCCGCTCGCTTCACTTCAGCGATCTGCCGGATTACTTGCTCATCGCCCGTCGGGAGATCTGTCAGCCTCTAGACCCCTGGATATGGGGGCCTGGGTGGTCCCGATACTTCAAGCTTACGCCTACCCGTCGGGGTGTGGCCCAGGAACTCTGCAAACGAATTGTGGGCTGGCGGGACAAACCACCAGCCCACAGTAGGTAGACCTCGTTAGACGGCAGTCACTCCGACTGCCTGCGGGCCCTTGGCCCCCTGCTCGACATTGAACTCAACTCGCTGATTCTCCTCGAGCGATTTGTATCCGTTGCCCTGGATTTCCGAGTAGTGAACGAACACATCGTCCGCGCCGCCGTCCGGAGCGATAAAACCGAAGCCTTTGTCGCTGTTAAACCATTTCACAGTTCCCTGTGCCATCTTCTTCAACTTCTCTCATTCTGAACGAATGCCGACAGGCATCCCCCTCCACCGTAGCACCTATTGTGCGAGAATCATCTTCTGTTGTGTCAGAACGTTTTTCACTCTCCGTAGCCACAGAGTGGATGGCGCGTGCCACTTCGGCAAACCCCGGGTGTATCCTCAAAGCGAACCGTTTGGTAGTCAACGTGCGCGATCCGATTCGTAAGCCGACTTACGGTCGCAGTCGGCCTCGAACAAAGGAAGCCGTCTTGGATCACACGGGATCGACACCAATCCCCTTGCGCTTCAGGCAGTCTCGACGTGACTAGCGATCAGCAAGGACGGGGTTTGCGCCATCCTGTCCGATTCAGCCTGACGTCTACGCTCGGCAGCGGCCTCGACGGAGCCTGGTGGCCGCATACCGTGTCGATCGCACGCGAGCTTTCCGACCTGACCGACGTTCTGTGCAAGCCGCTGGGCAAAGTCATCGACATCGCCGTCAACTGGTCGGCGTTGCAGGGTGTCCCCAATCTCGACTTGCTCAATCGCCCTGGCGTGACGGCGATGCCTGGTCAGGACAGCCGTCAGTTCCGCGTCATGGCCGTCACCGGCAGTCGCGCCGAGGCCCATCTATTGGTCGTGCCGTCCCGGACGAGCATCGCGCTGGCTGTCATGCTGCTGCGCCAAGCCGCCGATCTCCCCGTCCTGCTCGAGCACCAGCACACCACGGCGTTCCACACCGCAGGTGTCATCGTCAGGGCCGCGCGCACCCAGAACGCACCGACCGCCACACCCGTGGACAGCTCAAGCTGACGCGCCAAGCAGGCTGTCCAGTTCGACCTCGAAGCGATCCGCCAGGCCCCACAGGTCGCCTGCCAGTCGCGGGCACGAAATCATGCCCACGTTCAGCTTGCCGCTCAGCGAGATGACAGTGATGTTCAGCCCCGAACCGTGAAAGATCGGGCCGAGTGGATACAGCCCTTTGATCTCGGCGCCCAAGCAGTACAGCTTCAGTTGCGGCCCAGCCACATTCGAGATGATCAGGTTGTGCACCGCGGTGTGAGTCAGCGGCGTGTGCCCCGCCACGCCCAATACGAAGCCGATCAGCTGGCGAGTGATCATTTGCGACCAGTCGAGCACCAACGTTGATCCGATGGCTCGACTGTGCTCCTTGGCACGCGAGTCCGCTTTCGCGATGGCCCGCAACCGTTCGACCGGATCGGCGATGTGCGTTTGCAGGTTGCAGAACATCCCCGACACCTGATTGCGGCCCGGCCGATCAGAGGTCTCGTGCACCGACCTCGGGACCACCGCCACCAGCGGCTTGTCCGGCAACTTTCCCTGGTCGCGCAGGAACTCCCGAAACGCACCGGCACAGAGCGCCATCACCACATCGTTGATCTTGACGTCGAATTGCTTCTTCACCCGCGTCACGTCGTCGAGTTCCAGCTGCGCGAAGGCGATGTTGCGTTCGGCGGTCACTTCCGCGTTGAACGGGGTCGCCGGAGCGGTGAACGGTGCGGCCATCGTCACCCCGCTGCGTGCACGGCTCGTAGTATCGACGATCGTCGAAGCGGTCGCCGATAACGCCTTGGCCAGCCGCACCGGGCGGGCCAGGAACCGAACCAGGCCCCCCGCGGCGATTTCCAGACCCGTGGCGTCACCGGGCCCGTCGACCGGGTCGGGAGGCGGCGAGTCAGGCTCCGGGCTGCACAGCTGGGTCAGCAGGTTGGTGGCCGTCACCCCGTCCACCGCGCAATGATGCACCTTGATCACCAGGACCAGCGGGCCTCCCGCATGCACTTGCGCGTCGGCCACCCCCTCGATCACCCACATCTCCCACAGCGGCGCGGTTCGATCCAGTCGCGTAGACGCGATCCGTCCGCACACGTCGGCCAATTCCGTGCGTCCTCCTGGCGACGGAAGGGCGATCCGGAGCAGATGCCGAGATAAATCGAAGTCGTGGTCCTCGACCCAGACCGGGTGATCCAGATTGAGCTGGCTGTCTGCGAGCTTTGCCCGGAACTCGGGCAAAGCCTTGATTCGCATCGCCAGATCGTCGCGGAATCGATCAAAGTTGTAGCCACCGGGAATCGTCGCGGTGTCCAACTCGACAACCGAGCACACATGCAATGGCACGGTCGCAGATTCGGCATAGAGAAAGCTGGCGTCCAGCCCGCTTAATCTCTCCATGGACCAGCCGTATGCCCGGTGGTCTCAGTGCCGAAACCTACCCGGGCGAACCGCCGCGACCAGCCCGCTTCGCCGCGTACATCGCCCGGTCTGCGTCGCGCGGTGTCGGCTCTGATGCCGGTGTTTCAGCCGGTGGCCGATGTTCACCAGCATGACGGCGTTGGTCGCGCGCGAACTCCGCAGTTCCGCAAGGCATGGGACGATCAGCGATTCGAATTCCTCATCACCAGCGATCGCACCCTTGTCACGTGGGCGGCACGCAGCCTGTTGGGTCGGGTCGGCTAAGCAGGACTGAACTCCACCGGCAGCGCCGCCGGTGAGCGGAACGCCACGCCGTTGATCACCGGCTGCGGCGCCGTCGGATCCAGATGTAAATCCGGTAGCCGGTCGAGCAGCGCGTTGATCGCCACCGTCGTTTCCATCCGCGCCAGCGGCATCCCCAGGCACACATGCGGGCCCGCCCCGAACGTCAAGTGCGCAATGTTCTTCCGCGTCGGGTCGAACCGGTCCGGATCCGAGTAGTGCTTGGGGTCCCTGTTCGCAGCCGCCACACTCACACTCACGTTGGTTCCCGCCGGGATCGCGATGCCACCCAACTCGCAGTCCGTCTTCGCCACCCGCACCACCGTGCTGATCGGCGGCTCCCACCGCAGCGCTTCCTCGATCGCTCCCCGCAGTTGACCGCGGTCCTCACGCACCGCCTCCATCAGCGACGGCTCGGTCAGCATCGCCACCAACAGATTTCCCGACGCGCGATAGGTCGTCTCCACCCCCGCAGGCAGGATCAGCAACAGAAACGCGAAGATCTCTTCGTCGCTCAGCCGCTCCCCGTCGATCTCCGACTCCGCCAGCGTGCTGATCAAGTCGTCCTGCGGATCGCGCCTGCGCTGCGCCAGGATCTCTCCGAAGTATTCCTTCAGCGTCGCCGACGCCGCCATCCCGACGTCCCAGTCGTACACCACGCTCAACAGCTCGATCGACAACTGCTGGAACCGCACATAGTCCTCCCGCGGCAGCCCCATCAGCCGCGCGATCACTTGCACCGGGAATGCAAACGTGAACTCCCGCACCAGATCTGCCCGGCCCCGCGGTGCGAACCGGTCGATCAGCTCATGCACCACCACCTCGACCAGCTCGGTGCGCCACCGCTCCAGCAGCTTCGCCCGGAACAGCGGCGACACCAGCGCCCGGCTGGCCCGGTGCTCGTCGCCCTCCTGCTCCAGCAGCGTCTTGCCCATCACCGGGCCCATGATGTTCTCGTAGATCGACGACGAGAAACAATCCGAATCCGTCAGCACCCTCTGGCACTCGTCGTAGCCGAGCACCGTCACCCCTGCCACGTCGATGTTCTGTGCGTGGGTCTCGACGATCGGATTGCCGACCATCACCCGATGCTTCTCCCGTGCCACGCGGAGTTTCTCGTGCACGTTCTCCACGGCCATCAGCAGCCCGTCCTGCAGCTTGGCCGGGTCGAACTCCTCGAGCGGAGCCCGGTTCGTCATGACGCCGTCACCGTCTCCGTATCCCGGCCGGACCGCAGCACCGTGCCGGGCATCGCTCCTGTCGGTGTCCCCGCGTGGCACACCTCGACGCCGCCGACCCATACCGACGTGATCCCCTTCGCGTCGGCCACCAAACGCGGTGCGCCAGCGGGCAAGTCGTAGCAGGTGTGCTCCGGTCCGTGGTCGACGGTGGCCGCGTCGAACATCACCAGGTCCGCATGCCATCCGTCAGCGATGCGACCGCGCCCCTTCAGTCCGTACAGCCGCGCAGGCACATCGGTGATCAGCCGGACCGCCTCCTCCAGCGTCACCACCTGGTGCTCGCGGACGCCGTGGCCGAGCAGCGACGTCGTGTAGATCGCCCCGCACATCATGTCCAGATGCGCGCCGGCGTCCGATCCGCCGATCACCGCATCCCGGTTGCGCCACACTTCTGCGCGGGCCTTCCAGTCGGCCTCGTCGTCGCCGAACGGCCGCGGCGACAGCCCGGTGCGCAGCTCGTCGGCGATCACGATGTCCAGCAGCACGTCGAACGGCTCGGCGCCTCGGGCTTTGGCGACCTCGCCGACGGCGCGGCCGCTCGCGTCCGCGTTCTCCGGCGCGAACGTCTCCACGATGATCAGCCGCTCCCAATTCGCAAGGCCACGAAGGATTCCCGCCTCCTCTGAGTGAGCGCCCTCATCGAGTCTGCGGCGCACCTCGGGGTCGGCCAACGCCTTGAGCCGCTCCGCCACCGGCAGGTGCATCGTCTCCCGCCAACCCGGCAGCCCGTCGAGCACGAAGCCCGACAGGAACGACAACCGGATCTTCGTCGAATGCGGCAGCGTCAGCGCGACGATCCGGCCGCCTCGCTCAGCCGCGACTTTCGAAGCGCGCAGCTGCTTTTCGTGGCCTTCGGGGTTTCCGGCGGAGACGCCGAGTACGTTCCAGTTCAGCGGCCGGTCCGCAGCCTTCGACATGCCCGTCAGCAGGTCGATGTCCTCGTCCGAGAAGCCCGAAAGGCAGCCGGGGATGATGGCCTCGAGCTGGGTGCCCGGCTGCGCGCGCACCGCCGCCGCCAGCGCCAGCAGCTCCTCGCGCGACGCGCTGCGTGACGGCACCGGCTGCCCCGACCCGTCGTTGTGGGTGTTCGATTGCGACGTCGACAACCCCAGCGCGCCGTCGGCCAGCGCGGCGCGCAGGATCATGGTCATCTTCTCGATCTGCGCCGGGGTCGCGTCGCCACCGACCGCATCGTCGCCCATCGCCGCCAGCCGGATTGCTGTGTGGCCCACCAGGAATCCGGCGTTGATCGCGATCTTGCCGTCGAGCCGCCCGAGCCACTCCCCGAACGACGACCATTGCCAGTCCAACCCGGCACGCAACGCCTCCAACGGCATGCCCTCGACCCGGGCCAGCATTCGAGTCAGGTAGTCCTGTTGATTCGCGACGGGCGCGAGCGTGAAGCCACAGTTCCCGCCGAACACCGTCGTAACACCATGTTGCACCGACGGGCTGGCGGTCGGGTCCCAGAACAGCTGCGCGTCGTAGTGGGTGTGCAGGTCGACGAACCCCGGCGCGAGCGTCTGCCCCTCGGCATCAACGGTTTTCACGGCCTGCTCGTTGACTTGCCCTTTACTGCCAACCGCGACGATCCGTCCGTCCCGCACGCCCACGTCACCATGGCGCGCGGGCGCGCCGGTGCCGTCGACAATCGACGCGTCTTTGATCAGGAGGTCGAGCATGCCAGCCACCCTTCGTCCGGCAGCGGGTGGCGGAACAGCTCCGCGGCGTTGCGGTGTGTGATGCGGGCGGCGTCCTCCGGCGACAGGTTCGCGACGTTGCGCGCGACGACCTGCTGGGTGTCGGGCCACGTCGAGTCGGCGTGCGGGTAGTCGCTCTCGATCAGGATGCGCTCGGCGCCGATCGCGTCGAGCGTGCCGAACGCGGTCGGATCATCGATCGAGCAGAACCAGAAGTTGCGCCGCAACACCTCGCTGGGCAGCAGGTCGCTCTTCCAGGCCCCGCCCTCGGCGCCCGACGCGGAGTGGGCGAGCACGAAGTCGGCCCGGTCGGCGAGCATCGCCACCCAGCCGAGGCCGCCCTCGTCGAGCGTGATGTTCAGCTTCGGAAAGCGCACCGGGATGCCTGACCACAGCCAATCCGCCGTCGCGACAAGCGCATTCACCGGGAACAGGGTGGTGATGGTCTCGAACGGGGTGTCCGGCGCGGGAATCGGCGCCCACTGCGCGGAACCCGTGTGCAGGCAGATGACGGTCCCGGTCTCCTCGCATGCGGCCAGGAACGGATCCCACTCCCCCGTGTGCAGGCTCGGCAGACCGCACTGAGCGGGCAGCTCAGGGAAACTCACGGCCTTGAAGCCGCGCTCGGCGTTGCGGCGCAGCTCTTCGGCGGCCAGCTGCGGGTCGGCCAACCACGGCAGCTGCAGCGGAATGATGCGGGCCGGGTAGGCGCCTGCCCACGCCTCGTGGTGCCAGTCGTTCCAGGCCCGCAGCACGGCGAGCCCGAGTTCGGGGTCGTCACTCTTCCAGAACACCGTGCCCGCGAACCCGGCGATCAGCGACGGGAAGTTCAGCGATGCCCAGATGCCCGCCAAGTCCATATCGGCGATCCGGGCGTCGATATCCCAACAGCCGCGCCGCATTTCGTCGAATCTGGCGGGCTCCATACTCCACTCGTCTTTGGGTCGCCCGATGACCGCGTTGAGCCCGATGTTCGGATACGTGCGGCCCTCGTAATTCCACACCTGGCTACCGTCGTCGGATTCGACGATCGTCGGCGCCCGGTCGGCCAGCGCCTTTGGCATCCGGCCGTCGAACATGTCGGCTGGCTCGATGACGTGGTCGTCCACCGAGATCAGGATGTGCTGTCGCTCCCGCGGGGTCGGGTCAGGCAGCAGCGCCATACCTGACGACTATCGTCGCTTTTCCCGCACTGTCAATGCTATTTGTGCAAAAACAGCAAAGTACGCGAGCTACGCCTCGTGGAGTGTCAGCAGTGTGTGGTCGTAGGCGCTGCGTTCGGGCAGGATGGGACCGCTCATCGCCCTGAAGGCCGAGACCAGCCGCTCAGCGACGACCCGCAGTTTGACGTTGGACTGCTGCGACCGCCATTTCAGGATTTCGAAAGCGACGTCCGCGTCGATGCCATACACCACGGCCAGCATGCCCTTGGCCTGCTCGATGACAGCGCGGTTGTCTTCGAATTCGGCGACGGCCTCGCCCATCCGGCTCTCGTAATCGGCGTCCGCAGGGGTCAGGTCGATATAGAACCCCTCGGTGCCAACCACGGTTCCCTCGGCGTCACGCATCAGGTCACCCACCACCGCGACACGGTGGTGGCCACCCTGTTTGTCGATCATCCGGTGCCGGGTACTGAACGCCCCGCGTGTGCGACGAGCGTCCTCGAGCGCGTCGGCCACGTGGGCATAGTCATCTGGATGCTTGTGCGACAACACTTGGGCCGTCGTCGGATTGGGCATCTCGCCTGGCGCATAGCCGTGGATCTGCTGCACCTCGTCCGACCATTCCCAGCGTTCGTCATCGATGAACAACCGGAACCGGCCGACTGTCTGGGGCCGACCCCCGATCAGCGCCTGATTCAGCGCCGAGCCATTACGCGATACGTCGCCCCCGTTGCCGTCCTCCCGCACGTAACGACGATACGTGGGCTTACCGAGTGGCGTCCCAGTCCACGACAAATCGGCGTGACGGATCGGAAGGGTCGACCGCGCAGGTCAGGGGCAGGCCGACCGCCAGCGACGGCACATGGGCGACCGGGACCGGCTGGACGGCGCGAGCGTCGATCGGCTCCAGATTCGGGAAGTGAAGCTCGACCTCGAGCATGTAGTGCGGGGCATCGATGAGTTCCGGCCGACTCGGTGTCCTGCCAAGGCTGCGCGGTGTCGTCCCTGTCGGGGCGAAGGACTTCAGCGCCGCGGGCACGCGCTGGCCCGACGCGAGTAATGCCGCCGCCGACAGGACCTGGCCGGCACCGCCCATCTGCCGGTACGCATCGGCTTGCTGCGCGACGCTCGGCTGAAAGGCGCCCTGCACCGCCGCCTTGATCTGATCGGCGATATCGCCGGGCGGCGGCGAACCCGTCCACCCCGTCTCCGGCGACCAACTCGACTGGTTGAACGTCACTTGTGGCGGCAGGTTGACCACTTGCCGGGTTGGCCCGGTCCCACCCGTCCGGCTGCGCCCGAGTTGCACCTTGCGCGGATTCGTCTCGCTCACCTCGACCGCGATCGTGCTTCCTTTCTGGAAGCCGCCGAGATCCCATGGCGCGATGTTCCGCCAGATCGCAACCGAGTACGGTTCGCGGCCAGGAACATTCACGCCCAGACGCAGCCTGCAGATCATCCGCTCCGGACCGTTGACCGCCACAGAGCCAAACTGCCTCAGCGACAACACCTCTGCCGTTCCCGCCACCACCGGGCCGCGGATCTTTCGCATCCGGCGCACGAGCATCGGGCCCAGTATCGGTACTCCTACAAGGACGACCGCCCACGGCACCCAGGACAGATTGCCGAGGAAGCTCGTCACGGAATTGGTCAGTTGGACAACCATTTCCGCACGCTAGCAATCAGCTGAGCGCCGGTCCGTGCCGTTCACGACACGTACAGCAAATTCCCAGCTACGGCGTCGATGCCGAATCCGGAAGCGGCGCCACCGGCGTCGATTCGACCCCGGGCCCCGGCGCCCCGGTGCCAGCCATGTGCGGTGCCGACCCCGGCACCGCGGAGCCGGCCATATGGGGCACCGGCCCCGGCAGTTCCGGGCCTGCCATGTGCGGTATCGGCCCCGGCGCCTCGGCACCGTCCATATGCGGCACCGACTGCGATGCATCGCTGGTTTGGTTGGTGGTTTCGTCGGTGGTCTCGTCGGTTTCGCGACTGGCGCGCACGGGCACCTCAGCGGTAGCCGATGGCTCCGGCGCTTCACTCACGGGTGCCGAGGCTTCAACCGGGGCTGGCTCGGGTGTGGCCGGCGACGGGGCCGGGAGCGGGACTGGCGCGGGGCTGGGCAGCGCCCCGGGAACTTGCCCAGTGACGCGGACCCCGTTCTTGGCACTGCGGACCAATGTCGCCCAGCGATGGTCAGGTTCGGGTGAGCCGATGCTGCAGGCGACGCGCCGGCTGCCCGCCGCCCAACCCGCCGCATCGATCGGCGAATAGCGCACGGCCAAACCCGTCGCAGCCAACGTGATGGGTGCCAGGTACGCCGACGTCGCCGCACCACAGACGTCGTTCACCATTGCATCTTGAGCGGCGATGGACGGAGCCGCTTGGGTGAACGCGGCGGAAAGGTCTACTGTGCCAGTGATTTCGAGGGCGTGCGGCAGCCCGCAGTCCACCGCGATGTCAGTCGTCTTGCCGTCTCGGATACCCAGACACGTGCCGGTCGCCCAGATGCGCGACTGATCCTGGTCGACAACCTTGCCCTTGAACGGGACGGACGCGGCGCCGGCACTCGGCAACTGCAGGCCGCACAACAGCCCGCCGCCGGTCTGTAACGTCCCGACAACGAATCGCCCGTTGGCGTCGTAACGCGTGCCGAGGTAGTCGGTGACGACCCGTGCGCAGTCCTCGGACTTCGCATCGGATCCGGCGACCTCGAAGAGATGATCGCCCGCGCAGTCGACCTGCGTGGCGCGCTCCGGCGCCCCGGGCGGCCAGGTGAGGCAATTGCCGCGCTGTGCATCGGCCGCCGGTGCAGTACCCGTCGACCGGTTGGTCATCTGCAGCGCGACGACGACGGACGCGACGACGACAGCGACGGCCACGCCGATGAACAGAACCTTCGTCAACCACATGGGCGGGCCTGCGCGTCGCTGAGCGGCATGCTTGTGCGATTCATGCACAGGCATCGCCTCTGTCTTGGCCTCGTCAGGCCAGCGCTGCGTCACCGACACCCCCTGATGGGACCACAGCAAGTGTTCTACCGCAGTACATAGCAAATATCGTTATTTACGCACGCGTGGGAATTGCGCTGTCAGCAACCGCAGCAGAGATTGCCTACCACCCAGCCGCCGGCGAAGGTGAATTACATCGATGTATTGCGACACGGTCACGGATGCGTACCCATCCGTGCATCACTGAGCTCACAAGCCTCAGGGATCACTATCGTCACATTCGTCGACTTCCTGACGTCAGAACGGCGTCATGCCCCTTTTGAAAGGTGTGTCATGTCGCCGCGTCTGCGAATCGCCTCAGCATCGGTGGCGTCGGCGGCCGCGATCAGCCTTTGCGTTGCAATCGGCGTCGCACCGCCTGCCGGGGCCGAGCCGTGCACAGATGCGGCCGCGGCGGCTCAACCTGCGGCTCCTGCAGCCCCTGCCCAACCGTTACCCACGACTGGCGGTCCACCGAGGGGGCACCGCCCACCCGGCGCGAGCGCGAGCGCGCCGGTGCCTCGCCTGGGGCTGATATCGAGAGCCCTCCTCAACGCGTTCACTCCGCAATCCGGGCAGGTCCAGAAGCAGGCGGGCGTGGCGCCGCAACCCACGCCGCCGACTCCGGCCACCCAACAGCAGCCTGCCGCTGCCCAGCCGGCTCCCGAGGCCGCGCCGGCGCCACCGCCGGCACCGGCCACGGCCGACCCACCCGGCACCTCGCTCGTTGGTTGGGTGACCGGACCGAACAGCCCGAACAACACGCTTCAGCGGTTCGCGGTCTCCGGAACCGACCTTGGGATCATGTGGGACAACGGTTCTCGCCAGGTTCTGATGGCCTTCGGCGACACCTCCGGCTATTGCAGCGCTCCCGGCCACCAGTGGCGGTACAACGTGTTGATGCGCAGCCAGGACGGCGCGCTGTCCAACACGGTCAGTGTGGCCGACTCACCGCTGTGGGCCCGTGGCATCTCCAAACAGGTCATCAACACCACCAAATGGGCACCCGACGAGACCGGGATCATCCCCACCGCGGGCATCTCCGTCGGCGGAAAGCAGTACCTCAACTACATGTCCATCAAGAGCTGGGATGCCAACGGCGCGTGGACAACCAACTACTCGGCGATCGCGGTGTCGCCCGACAACGGCGACCGCTGGGGCGTCTACCCCGGATCCGTCCGCACCCCACGACCGGACGCCATCCCGGGTGCCCGCCACGTTGCGGGGAATGAGAACTTCCAGCAGGGCGCGTTCCTCAAGCCCGGGCCCGGCGACCCCTACATCTACTCCTACGGGACACCGGCAGGCCGCGGCGGCGCGGCGTTCGTGGCCAGAGTCACCCCAGAGGCAATTCCCGACGTCACCAAGTACGAGTACTGGAACGCAGACCAAAATGCCTGGATCCCAGGCAATCCTGGCGCCGCGACGCCGGTGGTCCCCGGACCGGTCGGCGAGATGTCGGCGCAGTTCAACACCTACCTCAGGCAATACCTGATGATGTATTGCAACGGCGGTAACGACGTCGTGTTCAGGACCGCGCCTGCGCCGCAGGGACCGTGGAGCCCGGAGCAGATGATCGTGCCGTCGATGCAGTTCCCCGGTGGCATCTACGCGCCGTTCCTGCATCCGTGGTCGACGGGTCGCACGCTCTACTTCAACCTGTCGGAGTGGAACGACTACAACGTGATGCTGATGAAAACCGTTCTGCCATAGCGGCTAGAGCGATTCGATCATCTTCGTCGCGGTGGCCAGATCGACCCCGTTCTCGTCCTTGTAGGCCTTGATGGCGGCGATCTTGTTACCGGAGGCGAGCAGCTCCCGAACTCGGGGCGATACCTGGGCCAGCGTCTGCAGATCCGGGATCGGGATTCCGGTCTTCTCGTAGAGGTGTCGGACGAGCTGCTCGAGCACGCCGAGCCGTTCGTAGATGTCCCTGTCGTTGCTCATCGCGTCAGTGTGGCACGCCGATTTCTGCGCCATGGCGTTATCGCGTCGTGAGAACCAGCCCCGGATATCCCTGCTGGGCAATGTCATCCAGGTGCCTGCGATAGTTGCCGAACCCGCCCGCGTACGGCATGAACACCCGCTTCTTGCCTTCGATGTTCGCGCCCAGGTACCACGACGACTGCGCCTTCGGAAACAACGTCCGGTCCGCGGCCTCCGCCACATGCTCGGTCCACGCTTGGGCAGCGTCACCGCGCGGCTCGACTTCGGTGATCCCGCGGTCCTTGGCGGCCAGGATCAAGTCGATCGCCCAGTCGACCTGGACCTCCGCGTGCAGCACCATGTTCGCCAATACCGACGGGCTGCCCGGCCCGCTGAAGCTGAACAGGTTCGGCAGTCGCGGCACCATCACCCCGAGGAATGTGAGCGGCCCGTCGGCCCATACCTCTGACAGCCGCTGCCCGTCCGATCCGATCGGGTCGATCCGCGTCAACGCACCGGTCAACGCGTCGAAACCCGTTGCGAACACCAACACATCGCAGTCGTACGTCGCCGCGTTCGTCCGCACCCCATCGGGCGTAACGGTCTCGATCGGCTCGCGGCGCAGGTTCACCAGCCGGACGTTGCCCCGGTTGAACGTCGCGTAGTAGCCCGCGTCGGTGCAGATGCGCTTCGTCCCGATCGGGTGATCCACCGGAATCAGGTCCTCGGCGACCGCTGGATCGTCGACGATCTCTCGGATGCGGTCCTCGGCGAACTGCCGCGCGATGTCATTGGCCGCCAGTACCGACGTCTGGTCGGGGAACGTCTTGGCGAACAACACTCCGCCGTCGCGCCATCTGCGCCACAACGCCTCTTCGCGTTCATGGGGGTCTGTGTCGAGCGCGTTCTGGTGGTACGTGCCGTGCGGTGTGCCCGCGGCGGCGTACGCCGAGAGCCGCCTGCGCTCCGGATATTCGCGCCGGATCCGTGCAAGGTCCTCGTCGGACCACGGATAGTTCGGCATCGGAATCGTGTAGTTGGGCGACCGCTGGAACACCACCAACGACTCGGCCTGCTCGGCGAGGACCGGCACCGCCTGAATGCCCGACGATCCCGTGCCGACCACGCCAATCCTCTTGCCGCGCAAGTCCGGATCTTCGCGCGGCCATGCTGCCGTGTAATACACCGCACCGGCGAAATTGGCGAGCCCGGGGATAACGGGTCGATTCACCGCAGACAGGCAGCCCGTCGCACACAACAAATTGCGCCCGCGATGGTGCTCGCCCGTCGACGTGACCACCGTCCACTCGCCCGCGTCGAATGACGCACTGACCACGGCGGTGCCGAACAGGTAGTGACGCCGTAGCTCGAACCGGTCGGCTACATGCTCGAGGTAGGCCAGGATCTCGGGCTGCGCCGCGAACCGCTCCGTCCACGTCCAACTGCTCTGCAGCTGCTCGTCGAAAGAGTAGGAGTAGTCCACACTTTCGACGTCGCACCGCGCACCCGGATACCGGTTCCAA
>DATJIX010000025.1:0-17538 GCA_035492865.1 Mycobacterium sp.
GACATGTCCGTCGAGCTCGATGAGTTCACCGTCGAGCAGGAAGATTCGCATGTCGCCTTTGTCGGCGCCCTCGACATATCCCTGCGCGTAGATGTAGCCGTCCTCCAGCACCGCCTCCATCATCTGACTCAGGTTGGGATCGTCCTCTCCGGCGACCAGGAATACATTGCGGCCCTTGGCGCCGCACAGCGGTTTGATGATCACGCGTCCCATCGAGGAGATGAATTCGCGGACGTCCTCCTCGTTGCGCGTCATCAATGACCGGGGCCTGACCTCCGCGGGGAATTCGTCGAGATACACCTTCGTCCCCGCACGCAGTAGCACTGTCGGGTCGTTCACCACGGTGACACCGCGCGCGGCCAGTAGCTGACCGAATACGGTCCCCATGCTGCTGGCCCACGGCCGATCCTGTAGATCCTCGACCGAGTCGTTCCGCAGGAACAGGGCGTCGAACTCGTCCAGCCGTATGTGCTCGGTCGAACTCTCCTTCACGCGATCGGTGTACGCCGTCAACGTGTCGGCCTCGCGGGCCACGCCAGGGTGTGCATGCGCCCCTATCTCGCCGTCGGGCTCGCCAATTCTCAAGTCGCCCAAGCCGACATACCAAACCTCATGTCCCATCAGGGATGCTGTTTTCGCGAGCCTGGTCGTCGCGTACTCGTCGATCTCGGTATCCACGCGATTGACCAAAAATGCCATCCTCATGTGACCACGTCCATTTCCAATAGGTCGGCCGCGCTCATGCCTTCATGCACGCGTTCCAGCCGCTTCGTCGCCGCAGGTTCGGACAGCCAGCGTGGACGTACCCACGGAGGTTGAAGCACCCCCTGTTGGATCAGGTCCTCGATCAGCGGCGCATGGTCGAGGGAGAGTTTGCCTGCCAGGAGGGGAGTGATGCTGCGTCCTTCGGCGAAATATCCGAGAACTCGCTCGATCCCCCGCAGGTAGATGATGTCCTTCGTCGAACCACCGCCGTACATGGCGCGACTCGTCACCGACCACGCCGTGCGAGGCGCGAAGCCGTGATCGTCGCAGAGGTGGTTGAAGATCTCGACGAAGTCCTTGTCGGCCAACATCATTGAAGCGGCCAGCACCCTCGCGGCAAGGACGCGCAGACGGCGAGGGTCGAGCCCTCCGGCAAGGTACTCGGCCAGGACCGCCAGGCCTTCCTGAGTCTCCTCGTACGACGGGAGCCCGACGGCGAGGAGCTTCAACGGTTGCGAGTCGCCGTTGCGAAAGGTCAGGACGTGCGTTCCGATCTCGTGCTGAATCAGTGGCGCGACGCGATCCTGGCGGAAGGCGGCGGTTGTAGGAATCAACAGGACGCCGAACGACACCATGAGATCGGCGACGTCATCGCGCACCTCGACCGCTACGGGGAATCCCGGATAGCGCGATTGATACCACTCGAGCTCGGTGCGCGCCGCCTTCGCGAATGCCGTTGCCGTGACGCTGCCCGATGTGATCGGTGGCGGTTCGACGCGGTCGAGCAGCGAGCGGGCTGTCGCGATCAGTGATTCCCCGGGCTCTCCGTAGAGCTGGAGTGCGCCGTACCTGAAGCGCGACGTCCCCCGATCCTCCAGCAGCGTGATCTGACGGGCGACCTCATCACGCTTTGCTCGGAACAGGGAGTGCAGCGCCGAATCCTCAACTCTCTCGATTTCGATGTTGTAGAGGTCGCGTTTGGCCCGGTCCGGATCGAAGTCAAGGGGCCTCGATTGCAGGGTGGGGACAGAATGGAACCCGGAGCGTTCGAAATCCGCCCACGCTTCGGTGCCGTTCGTCGGGGTGACATTGAGCAACAGGTTCAGCTCGCGCTCGACGTCCGTCAGGCGGGCGTCAACGGCCAGGGCGGCATCGTCGATGCCACCAGAACCTCCCTGGGTCATGCGGAGGGATACCCACGTCGGCGTCAATTAACTCCCGGGGGAAAGCCGAGAAATTGACGTTTCCGTAGGCGGCGCCGCGGCTAACCCTGCCTCATGGCGCGAACACTGGGGGTGGAAGAAGAGTTCCACGTCATCGACCGCCAAACCAGGCGGTTGACCGCCCGCGCGCCCGAACTGCTTGCCGGGTTGTCCAACAGCTACGTGGCCGAGCTGCAGTGCTGCGTCGTCGAGATGAATAGCGGCGTGGTTGACACCCTCGACGGACTCCGTGCCGATCTGCAGAGCCACCGTCGGACCCTCGTGGACGTCGCGGCCAAGTTGGGCATGGGTGTCGTCGCGGCGGGGGCGGTGCCGTTGTCGGTGCCCGCCGAAATGCAGGTCACCCAGACCGCGCGTTATCGGCAGATCCTCTTCGACTACCAGCTGCTTGCCCGTGAGCAACTCATCTGTGGCACCCAGGTACACGTCGGCGTGGACGATCGCGACGAAAGCGTCGTGGTGGCCAACCGGGTGACGCCGTATCTGCCGACTCTGCTGGCGCTGAGCGCGAGCTCGCCCTTCTGGGCCGACGGATCCGACACGGGCTATTGCAGCGCACGCACCCTGGTGTGGCAGCGCTGGCCGACGACGGGGCCATCCCCTGCGGTGTCGTCGGCTGCCGAATATGACCGGTTGGTCGATGATCTGGTGGCCAGCGGGGTCATCACGGACGCCGGGATGGTCTACTTCGACGTTCGGCCTGCGACCGCCACACGAACTCTGGAGCTACGCGTGTGCGACAGCTGCCCGTCGGTCGACACCATCGTGCTGATCGCCGCGCTGTTCCGGGCGATCGTTGAGCGTGAGGTCGTGTCGTTGCGAGCGGGCGCGCCTGCGGTCGGGGTGTCCCCGCCGCTTGGACGGGCCGCGCTGTGGCGGGCGGCTCGCTCCGGACTGGAGGGCGAACTCGTCGACATCGCCAGTCCCAGCAGCCGGCCCGCCGCCGAGGTCGTCACCGACTTGGTGCGGTCGCTGCGCCCGCAACTCGAGGCGGCGGGGGACTGGCCGATGATCAATGAGCTGACGCGGCAAGTGTTGATCGACGGCTCCTCAGCGGCCCGTCAACGCCAAGCACTGCGCCGCCGCGGACTCCTCACCGATGTCGTCGATCAGCTGCTCGCCGAGACGGCGGGCAGCAGGCCGGACACCGCCGCGGCCTGACTAATCAGTCCGCGGCCTGCAGCGTGATCTCGGAGATGTCTGTCCGGCTCTGGCCGTCGGTCGTGCCCAATTTGGTGATCCACACCAGCACATTCGACGTTTTGGTCCGGTCGTGCACCTCTATCCGATTGTGCCCGGGCTGCAGTGGCGTGGTCGGCGTCAACTCGGTGGTGTCGTCCAGCTTGGCCGGCTTTTCGGTCGGGGACGAGCGGATCTGAACTTCAGTTCCCGTGCTGGACAAGTCGATGGTGACTGCGCTCAGCGCGGTTGGTTCGGACAGGTGCAGCACCAGCCCCTCGCCCTCGATGAAGGTCGGGAACGGGACGGGGTCCTTGTAGGTGACAGTGGGCCACGACGTGTCTGGGTTGCCGTCGATCGCCAAGCCTGCTTTGTCCGGATTGTCTGGGGCACCGCTTGGCGAGAACACGGTGGCGCTCACCGGTTTGACGATCGGCCCTGGACGAGTCCAGAGGCCGAATCCGTCGGTGAACCACAGCACCGCCGCCGCGGCCACCACGATCACACCGGCGAGCGCGGCGAGCACGACGGTCCGGCTCCTTTTGCCCTTCGGTGCCTCTTCGCGTGGGGTTGTGGCGCGCACCTCGGGCCGTCGACGCTTGGGTCGGGGTCTGGCTGAAACGTTGACGACAGTGTCTGCGTCAAGGGAGTCGCCGTCCCAGACACCGGTGACCTCGACCTCGTCGCCGTCTGCGAGCTGACCCGCGACGAGTTGAGTCTGTATCTGGACCGGAACAGGCCCATCCCAATTGGCTATTGGGTCGTATGGCACGACATGGAAGGACAAGATCCCGACCTGATCCTGCACGCCGACCGCGCTGTGCTGCACGCCGCGTGCCGTCCCATGAACGATCAAACGCTCGAGGCGCTGCGTGGCTGGACGGGCGCCGGCTTGCGGACGAGGGGCCTGTCGTGTGAGGGCTCTGGCAAATTCCAGACACGTCGGATAGCGCTCGTTAGGGTCTTTGGCGAGCGCCCTTGCCATCACCGCGTCGAGGTGCGCGAGATCCGGCCGACGCTTCGACAGCCGCGGTGGCGGCGTGCTCAGGTGGTGGCTGATGACGACGGCGGGAGTTGCGCCCTGAAATGGCGGCACACCGGTGAGTAAGTGAAAGGCCGTGGCAGCCAACGCATATTGATCCGCCCGACCGTCGAGGGGCTTGCCCAAGAGTTGCTCGGGAGCCACGTAACTGATCGTCCCCAATGCGACGTTGGTGTCGGTGAGGTTGCTGACGTCATCGATTTTGCGAGCGATGCCGAAATCGGTCAACAGCACCCTGCGGCGCTGGCCATCGTTCGCCGTCACCAGGATGTTCTCGGGCTTGACGTCACGATGGAGCAGGCGGCGCTCATGACCGAAATCAAGCGCATCCGCCACCGACGTCACGATCTCCCAGACGTCGTGTTCCGGCATGCCGTCGGGATAGTGCTCTCGAATCAATTTGCCTGCGTCGGTGCCGTCGACGTAGTCCATCGAGATCCACAGCCGACCGTTGAACTCACCGCGGTCGAGAATGCCCACGATATGCGGGTGCCATAGCGTCGCCGCCAACTCGGCTTCGCGATTGAATCGCGCCCGAAACTCCTCGTCGGAGGTTGCGGTCAAGGACAGCACCTTCAGTGCGTCCTGACGAGGGAGTCGAGGATGTTGGGCGAGGTAGACCTCGCCCATGCCACCAGTTCCAAGCAACTGCTGAATGACGTAGCCAGCGAAAACCTCGCCGTTGTTCAACGGCATGCCCGAAAGCCTACAAACCGGCGCGCGCACGCCGACCGATAAATCAGTTGTCGCCGGCCTGCGGGGGCGTGCGCGGCATGGCCAGCACTGCGACGGCCGTGGCGACAGCGACGACGAGCACACCGGTGAACACCGCCGCCGAACCCGACTTGATGGCGGCCGGACCGACCGAATGCACGTCGCCGGGCCCGAAGATCGCGTTGGCGATGGCACCGAAGACCGCGACGCCAACCGCGCTGCCGAGGGAGCGGGCGAACATGTTGTTTCCGGTGACGACGCCGCGCTCGTTCCAGTCGACGCTCGACTGCGCCGCGATCAGAGTCGGCACCGCCAGAAGACCCATGCCGCCGCCGATCACCAGACACACCGCGGCCACCACCGCCACGTTCGGCCGGTGCGCGGCCGCCGCGAGCACCGCCGATCCGGCGATCACCAACGTGACACCCAACACGGCGGTGTTCTTGAAACCCCACTTCAGATAGAACCGTCCCGCGATGCTCGCCGTGGCCGGCCAGCCGAGCGTCAACGCGGCAAGGGCGAGGCCGGCGATCACCGGTTGGATCCGCAGGGAGCCCTCGAGAAACGTTGGCACGTATGACGTCAACCCCATCAGGATGGCGCCGACGCCGAACGCGACGATGGTGGTCGCGCACAGCAGCCTGCGGGAGAACACCCACAGCGGCAGTATCGGTTCCGCGGCCCGCCGTTCCACGAACACGAAGGCCACGAGAAGCGCGACGCCCGAGGCGAAGGCGCTGATGCTGGGCTTCGAGGACCACGCCCACGTCTGGCCGCCACCGAGGATTGCGAGGATCAGCGCCGTCATCGCGCAGGCCAGCAGCGCCGCGCCGACAACGTCGACACTCCGTTGGCGGTGGGTGACCTTCTCGTGGAAATGCCTGCTGAACATCCACGCGGCGATCAGACACAGCGGGATGTTGATGAGAAAGACGCCACGCCAGATGCCCAGTTGGGAGAAGACGCCACCCAGCAGTGGTCCGATGACCGACGAGACGGCCCACACACTGGCGAGATAGCCCTGCACTCGTGCCCGCTCGGCCAATGTGTAGATGTCACCGACGATGGTCATCGCGGTGGGCTGGACAGCGCCCGCGCCGAGGCCTTGAACGGCCCGAAAGATGATCAGTGCCGGCATGTTCCACGCCACCGCGCACAGAATCGAGCCCGCCAAGAACAACGCGATTCCCAACAGCAGGATGGGCTTGCGGCCGAAGCTGTCGGAGAGCTTCGCGTAGATCGGCACGGTGACCGCCTGCCCCAACAGGTAGGCCGAGAACAACCACGGGAACTGGTTGAAACCACCCAGTTCGCCGACGATCGACGGCACCGCCGTCGCCAGGACCGTCGAATCGATGGCGACCAGGCCGGTGCTCAGCATCACCGAGATGAGGACCGGTCCGCGCTCGGAGCGGAAGCCGACGGCGGTGTCGCCGGGGATGTCGCTCTTGACAGACAACGCCGAGGTCCCTTTCGCCGATGGGCCGAAACGCCCAGCTTAGTGCCCGCTACCTGACGGTTTCCTGGGCGGCGCAGGCGCGAGGCCGCGCCGCCATCTATGGTGTTCGTGTGAAAGGTGTGTTCATTTCGATGGTGGTCGCGGCGGCCGCGTCGCTCGCGTTCGCGGGCGTGGCAGGCGCCAATACCGAGGACGACACCTACCTCAACTTGATCAACTCCAGCGGGCTGGGCTGTGGCCAAGGGCCTTTCGCCTGCCCGACCGGAGACAGCGACATGATTCAGATCGGCCGTGCGATCTGCAGGCAGCTCACGCACGGGAATTCCTCGCTGGCGGTGTCACAAGCGATCATTCGGCAGAAGCCGGGCGTGCAGCCCGATATGGTCGTCCGCCTGGTCGCGGCCGCGAAGACCGCCTACTGCCCCACCTGAGCGCCGCCCCGGGGGGCCGCTGATTCTCGACGGGTGTCGAGTTTCTATCGTGACTGGTATGAGCAACGACGCTGATGCCGAACGGGTCGCCGAGCTGGCGCGGGGAGTGGTCGCCGACCACGACCCAAAGAAGGTGCCGATTCCTGAATATCTCGGTGCTTGTTACGACGCGGGCCTGTCGTGGGTGCACTTCCCTGAAGGCCTCGGCGGGCTCGGGGTGTCTCGCGGTCTGCAGGCCGTCGCCGACCGCATCCTGCAGGGCGCCGGTGGACCGGTGCCGCTCGGGCTCAACCCGATGGGCTATGGCATGGCCGCGCCGACGATCCGCGAGCACGCGCAGAGCGAAGACGTGAAGCGGCAATGGCTGAGGCCCCTGGCCACCACCGAAGACCTGTGGTGTCAGCTGTTTTCGGAGCCGGGGGCCGGGTCCGACTTGGCCGGGCTCGCCACCTCCGCCGTGCCCGACGGAGACGACTGGGTGATCAACGGCCAGAAGGTGTGGACCAGCCTCGCCCACCGGGCGCGGTGGGGGCTGCTGCTGGCGCGTACCAATCCGGATGTGCCCAAGCACAAGGGGCTGTCCTACTTCGTCATCGACATGCACGGCGAGGGGGTCGAGACACGGCCGCTGCGCCAGCTGACGGGGCAGGCCGAGTTCAACGAGGTCTATTTCACCGACGCGCGCATCCCTGACAAACACCGCCTCGGCGACGTGGGCAACGGGTGGAACGTGGCGATGACGACGCTGATGAACGAACGCACCGCCCTCGGCGGCAGCGGCAGCCGTCGCGGCGCCGGCACCATCGCCGACGCCACCGCGCTGTGGGCGTCACGCCCGCAGCGTCAGACCCCGGTGCTGCGCGACCGGCTGGCGCAGCTGTGGCTGCGCTCGGAAGCGCAGCGCCTCACCTCGGAGCGCTCACGCGCCGCCGCCACGGTCGGAGGCCCTGGCCCGGAGGGTTCGGTCGGCAAGCTGGTCGGAGCCGAGCTCAATCAGCACATCTATCAGTGGTGCATGGATTTCCTTGGGCCCGAAGGACTTCTGTATCGCGGGTACAGCCAAGGCAGCGGCCACCAGGACGCGCAAAAGCACAGCGACTGGCAGGGACCCATTCAGCAGAAGTTCCTGCGCAGCCGTGCCAACACCATCGAGGGCGGCACCTCCGAGGTGATGCGCAACATCCTTGGCGAACGCATTCTCGGACTGCCCGGCGACATGCGTGCCGATGCGGGCATGCCATGGAAGGAGATTCCCCGTGGCTGAGAAGCTTGCGGATCAGCCCGAATTCCAGGCTGAGTACCGGTTCACCGACGAGCAGAACCAATTGCGCGACGCGGTGCGCAAGTTCAGCGCCGACCACTTCGCCGAGGAGAACGTCCGGCAGCTGATGGAGTCCGACCCGCCGTTCGACCCGAAGGTCTGGGCGCGGCTCGGCGGCGAGCTCGGCGTCCTCGGCCTATCTGTACCCGAAGCCGACGGCGGTGTCGGCGGCACTCTGGTCGACCAGGCCGTCGCCATCGAGGAGCTCGGCGCACGGTTGGCATGCGGGCCGTTCTTCGGCACGGTCTACCTCGCGATCCCCGCACTGGTCGCGGCTTCGGCAGGCGCCGCGCGTGACGAGCTGCTCGGCGATCTGATCGAGGGACGGCGCACCGCCGCTGTCGCGGTGGTGGACCGGGCGGGCGTCTTCGACCCCGACGCCGTCACCGTGACCGCCGGCGGCGACGCGGTGTCGGGCACGGTGGCCCAGGTGGTCGACGGTGGTGTCGCCGACGTCCTGCTGGTCGCCGCACGAGGAGCCGACGGCGTCGCCCTTTACGCCGTCGACGCCGCGGCGGCCGGGGTGCAACGCACCACGCTCGCCACGCTCGACCTCACCCGACCCGAGGCGAACGTCACGTTCTCCGACGCCCCGGCGCGCGTCATCGCAGGCCCCGATGAAACCCCGCGGGTCCTCGACCACGCGCTGCAGGTCGGTGCCGCATTGTTGGCCGTCGAGCAGGTCGGCGCCGCCCAGCATCTGCTGGACCTCTCGGTCGAGTACGCCAAATCGCGGCTGCAGTTCGGCAGGCCCATCGGATCGTTCCAAGGGGTCAAGCACCGCCTCGCGGACCTACTCGTCGATGTCGAGCACGCCAGATCGACGGCATACCACGCGATCTGGGCGCTGACCGACGGATCCGACGACCCGGCGTTGGCAACGAGCATCGCGCAAGCGGTCTGCTCGGCTGCCCTCACCCATGTCGCCACCGACACCATCCAGGTGCACGGCGGCATTGGCTTCACGTGGGAGCACCAAGCGCACCTCTATTACAAGCGTGCCGCCACCGACGCCGTATTGCTGGGTGGCGCCGAGGCGCACCGGGATCGGGTGGCCGCGATGGTGCTCGACGGGGTGACTTCCGACCGGGTGCCGTGGGTGGCCGACGGCTCTGCGGTCTGAGGGCTCACCCGGTAAACAGCGAAAAGAACTGGTGTGACGGATCGTCGGCACCGAGGCTGCCTTTGAGCGTGCCCCGGGTGATCGGATGACTGAGGTCGACCGACGACGGATCGTTCACCTGCGCCCAGTCGGTCACGATCGTCCGTTCGACGATCTTCCAGACGTCGTCTCGCTTCTCGTACCTGTCGAGATAACGCCCGCCGATGATGACATCGACGTCATGATCGCCCGCGCCGAACGTGTGAGTCGCGATGGTGTAGATCTCGCCCTCGGCGCGCATGCCGTCGATGACGAAGTTCACGGTGGTGATGTTGTGTTGCATCGATCGAATGTGGGGGCGGGAGGCTTCGAGTGTCGCGAGGAACTCGTCGACCGACCCTGTTGAGATGTCGCCGTGGGCGTCGACCGCCTCGTCGTGGTAGAGCTCTCGCAACGTCGCGAAGTCACCGCGATCGACTGCGCGGCAGTAGGTATGGACCAGCTTCCTGAGCGCGAACTCGTCGAGCATCTCCTGCAGCAGGGACTCATTCATTGAACCTCGCTCAGAATTTGGCGACGGCGCCGGCATCGACCGGCAGCGCTGCTCCCGTGATGTACTGCGCCTCGTCGGAGGCGAGGAAGAGCACGGCGTTGCTGACAGCGCGCGCCTCGATCAGCGGCTTGGGCAGCATGTGGAATTGTCCGATGATCTCCGCCGCGTCGTCCACCGTCGGATTGGGTAGGTCTGGCCGCAGGGTCCGGCAGAACCAGTCGTTGTCGAGCATCGGGGTCCGCACGTTACCCGGATGAATCGAGTTGACCCTGATCCATTGTGGCGCAAGTTCATTCGCCAGCGAATTCATCAAGCCGACGACGGCGTGTTTCGCCGACGCGTAGTGGGCCATGTAACCACCGCCGCGCAGGCCCAGCATCGAGCTGACCAAGATGATCGATCCGCCGCCGTTGGTCATATGCGGCAGCGCCGCTTTGACTGTCTGCCACACGCCGGTGACATTGATGTCCAGCATCGTCTGCCATGCGGTCTGCTCGATCATCGCGGCGGGCGCCGGGGTGCCGCTGATACCGGCGTTGGCCACCACGATGTCGAGCGCGCCCAGCGCGGCTACTCCTTGCTCGAGGGCCGCGCGAAGACTTTCGAGGTCGCGCACATCGGCCTTGGCGGTGACGATGCGCCTGCCCGTTTTCTCCACCAGGTTCGCGGTGTCCTCGAGGTCGGTCTCCGACGCGCCCGGATAGCCGACAGTGTCGATGTCCTCGCACACATCGACGCCGATGATGTCGGCGCCTTCCTCGGCCAACCGGATCGCGTGTTCACGGCCTTGGCCGCGCGCTGCACCCGTGATGAACGCGACCTTGCCTGCCACCCTGCCAACCGTGTTCGTCATCGTCACCTCTCGTACGGAACCGAATAGCTTCTATATCTTGCGCGAACCGTAGACGGCGTAGGTACCGTCACGACGATGAAGCTGATTTCGCCGACGGATTCGATGTTCCTCATCGGCGAATCCCGTGAACATCCGATGCACGTCGCGGGCCTGCAGCTCTTCAAGCCACCCGAGGGCGCCGGCCCCGACTTCGTCGGCGAGTTGCACGAGACGATCGTCAAGAACGACGACTTTCAACCGACTTTCAGAAAGCATCCCGGCAGACTTCTCGGCGGCATCGCCAACGTCGCATGGGCGTTCGACGACGACGTCGACATCGACTACCACTTGCGCAGGTCTGGGCTGCCGCGGCCTGGTCGCGTCCGCGAGCTGCTCGAGCTCGTGTCACGGCTGCACGGCACCCTGCTCGATCGGCACCGGCCGTTGTGGGAGACAAGCCTGGTTGAGGGGCTCGAAGACGGGCGCTTCGCGATCTATAGCAAGATCCACCACTCGCTCCTCGACGGTATCTCCGCACAGCGCCTCACGATTCGTTCGATGACGACCGATCCCGACGATCGCGAGGTCCGGCTGCCTTGGACACTCGGCCCCAAGCACAGGAGCAAGGACTCCGCAGAGTCACGGTCGACGCTGCAGTCGATCGCCGGTGCGGTCGGATCGCTAGCGTCGCTGGCCCCATCCACACTGTCGGTGGCACGGGCCGCGCTGCTGGAACAGCAGTTGACCCTGCCGTTCCGTGCCCCCAAGACGATGTTCAACGTGCCGATCGGGGGAGCGCGACGGGTTGCGGCGCAGTCGTGGCCGCTGGCGCGCATCCGTGCCATCAAGTCCGCCGCCGGCGTCACGGTCAACGACGTGGTGCTGGCCATGTGCTCGGGCGCGCTGCGCGCCTACCTGATCGAACGTGACGCCTTGCCCGAGACGCCTCTGGTGGCGATGGTCCCGATCAGTCTGCGCGCGGAGGACGAACAGGACGCGGGCGGCAACATGGTCGGCACGATTCTGTGCAACCTGGCCACCGACACCGCCGACCCAGCCAAGCGTCTCGACGCGATCAACACCTCGATGCGCGATAACAAGAAGGTGTTCGCCGAGCTCCCAAGAAACCAGGCACTGGCGTTGTCGGCGTTCCTGATGTCCGGCATCGCACTTGCATTGGTGCCCGGATTCGTGTCGACCGCGCCGCCGCCGTTCAACATCGTCATCTCCAACGTTCCCGGCGCGCGCGAACCGATGTATTGGAGGGGCGCCCGACTCGACGGCAACTATCCGCTGTCGATCGCGTTGGACGGGCAGGCCCTGAACATCACCCTGACCAACAATGCCGACAATCTCGACTTCGGCCTCGTCGGGTGTCGTCGTAGCGTCCCGCACCTGCAGCGCCTGCTGATGCACCTCGAGGACTCGTTGGCCGAACTGGAACAGGCCTGCGGAATCCCGACTTGACGCTGGTCGCGATCGGTGCGGCGCTCCCGCCGACGGCGGCGATATTACTCGCAAGTAAGATTCGTTCTTGATTCGAGGGGGAGCTGTTGACGGAAGAAGCGGGGTCAGGCGTCGAGCCGCCTGTTGAGCCGCGCGTGCGCCGTGCGCTCGGGCTGCTCGAGCGATTCGCGCCCGCCGTCGGGTCGAAGTGGGCCGTCGAGTTGTGGTGCACCCCGCCCGCCGTGGAAGCGAGCCTGCGGATGCCGCCGGGCGTACCGCCGAGCCAACCTGTCGAGGCATCCTGGGCCGGACACCGCATCGCGGGGGAGTCCTGGGGCGATGGCCCCGCGGTTTACCTGGTGCACGGCTGGGGCGGCTGCCGCGCGCACCTCGGTGTCTTCGTCAAGCCGCTTGTCGAAGCGGGACACCGGGTCATTGCTTTCGACCTGCCAAGCCACAACGGGTCAGCACCGGGCGACCTCGCGCCGGGACGCACGACCGTCGTCGAGTGCGCCGAAGCGGTGAAAGCCATCGTGGCCGCACATGGTCCGGCGCGTGCGATCGTGGCGCACTCCCTTGGGGCCAAGGCCGCTGCACTGGCGGTGGCGCAGGGCGCCCAGGTCGAACGCCTGGTGTTTCTGGCCCCGATGGGCGACTTTTCTTGGTACCTGGACATTTTCGCGGATCGCCACGGTTTTGGACCGCGCATCCTTTCTGGCCTGCATCGCCGACTCGACCGACGGCTGAAGATGCCGTTGTTCGATACCGACATCAGCCGAGTCGCCGCCACTCTCGATGATCCACCGCCACTGCTGGTCGTCCACGATCCCGATGACCCTGACAGCCCGTATCGCATGAGCCAGAAAATCCCCGATGTCTGGCCAGGGGCGAGGTTGGTGACCACTCGCGGGCTCGGGCGCTTGGCGCACTACCGCATCCTGCGGCACCGCCCCGCGATCACCGCCGGTGTCGATTTCATCGGCCGTGCCGACGTCGCGGCGACAAGCCGAGTTGAACCGGTAACGCCGAGAAACTGAGCGCTCGAGCGGCGAGACGAGTTGTGCCGGGCCACCTTCGGTATGCGACCGCCGCCGTCGTCAACCCACACAAGAACCCCACAAAGAAGATTCCACGCGTGCGCCGTTTGTTTCTCCGCGCGACCGTTGACGCGATGAAACCAAACGTTGCTGCGGCGAGTGCGACAGCCAGAAGCAGACACACGAGCTGTGTCGTTCCCAGCGCGCCCATCGTCCGATCCAAGCACCGCCCTCGCCGCAGAAGCGGCTCCGACGTCATTTGTGACCAAAGCGATCACGGACCGTTAGCGACCCGCGGGCCGCTACGTGATGTGCAGCAGGGTGTGGTCCACTTGGGCACGCACTCCGGCGGGGAGGGTGCCGGCCATGGCGACGATGAACCGGCGCGCTACGTCTCGGACCTTGATGTTGGTCTCCTGTGAACGCCAGACCAGAATGTCGAACGCTCGATCGGCGCTGATGCCGTAGACAGCCATCAGCAAGCCCTTGGCCTGTTCGATCTCGGCACGGGTTTCCGAAACCTTGGACACCGCTTCGGAAATGTCGGATTGGAGGGTTTCGGTGATGTCCACGTAGAAACCGGATGTGCCGATCACATTGCCCGCCTCGTCGAGCATGCGGTCGCCGACGACGATGACCCAATGCGTGCGTCCGGCGGTGTCGATGATGCGATGGCGACTGCTGAACGGTTCGCCTTCGATCACCCGGTCCAGCACGTGAGCGACGTCTTGGCGGTCGTCGGGATGTTTGTGACTGAGTATCAGGTCGGTGGTCGGGGTGACGGTTCCGGGCTCGTAGCCATGTAGCCGTTCGACGTTTTCCGACCATTCCCACCGCTGACCGTCGATGTAGAAACGGAAGCTGCCTACCCGCTGCGGGTCTCCGGCGCCCATCGCACGCTCAAGGGCTTCACCGTGTCCGTCGACGGTCGAGTCCTGGCGGGCAGCGTCGCGAGGGTATAGCAGCATGATGTCGCCCCCTCCGCTTGATTCCCGCTGTCCACTATCACGGTAATCTATGGCCAAAGAAACAGATTTTTTATAGCACTGTCGCTGGACTTATGCAATACTCTGGCCATATGTTGTGTGTCGGTAGGCACATATCTTCCGCGACACCTCAGGACATTCAGACACGATGACTGACGACGACCAGAATGCCGGGGTCAGCAAGGTTGGCCCGCCCGCGTCCGACCACGGGGTCTACGGGATATCTGTGGCCGCCGAATTGTCAGGCATCGGCGAGCAGTCCCTGCGGCTGTATGAACGCCACGGCCTGCTGACGCCGGCGCGCAGTGCGGGTGGGACCCGCCGCTACAGCGCCGATGATCTAGCGCGCCTGCAACGCATCGGCGATCTTGTGTCCGCGGGCGTCAACATCGCAGGCATCGTCCGCATCCTCTCGTTGGAAGATGACAACGAAACCCTGCGCGCACAAACTGCGCGCCCCGAGGCAAAGAAGCGACGCGGCAGCAACGCCGGGTAGCCGCAATTGGAGTCGCGGGCGGGTTCGGCCTGAGATCATTGGCAATTGATGATCGAGTTGATCGCTGCTCAACGGGAATTCAAGGCGTACGGGCCATCGCATTTGGTGGTGCTGGCGGTGTTTGTGGTGGGCGCGGCGGTTCTGATCTGGGCTGGACGCCGGCAGACGGAATCGCAGGCCCGGCTGCTCGGTCGAGTACTGGCGTTGTTGATAGTCGCGGCCTTCGTCGTGGCGCTGGTGTACAAACTCGTCCGGCCGGACATCCAGACCTCGGTGCCGCTGCAACTTTGCGACATCGCGGAACTCACGGCCGCCTACGCCTTGTGGTCGCAGCGGCATTGGGCATTCGTGCTCGGCTACTACTGGGGTCTCGTGCTGAGCTCCCAGGCGTTGATCACACCGGACGTTGGCACGCCGGAGGAAGGCGCGCCAGATTTTCCGCACCATCTGTTCCTGACGTTCTTCACGCTTCACGTGCTCGTGGTCTGGGCAGCCGTCTATCTCACCTGGGGCAGGCGCATGCGACCGCGGTGGCGCGACTACCGCTTCGCGGTGATCGTGACCCTCATTTGGGCGGCATTCACCTTTACCTTCAATGCGATCACGGGAACGAACTACGGCTACCTCAACAGGAAGCCGCCCACGGCGTCGCTGCTGGACGTCCTTGGGCCGTGGCCGGTGTATCTGCTGACAGAGATCGCGATCGTCCTCATCGTGTGGGCGTTGATGACCTGGCCGTGGGAACGGAAGAGGAGACCTGCCGACGAAATCGCCAGTGCGGTCTGACCTTTCGTGCGCCCGGAGCTTTCAGAGATCCACGACGGTGCCGGCCGCCGGGTCGACCTTCCCCTCGAGGAGATCGAGATACGCCCGCTGGATGTCGTCTTCGCTCGAGATCCGGTCAACGCGGAGCCAATTCGACGCCCACCCGGCGAACCGAGTCCATGCGTCGGCCACATTCTGGTCGAGTTTCGCCGGGCCCCAATCGGCACCGCGCTTCTCGATCCGGTCCGGCGCGAAGAAGAAGACGGGGCTCGGCCCGGCGAGTTCTCCTGCGCCCTGGGCCATCTCGGTCCAATGAGTCATGCCGACCGCGGAGCTATGGGCGAGGCGGTCGCCGTAGCGGGCATGGACGGCGCTGCGGATCGCGCCGTCGCCCGAGATGTCGACATAGACGGCGCGCTGGCCAGGAAGCTCTGACACCTGGCCGTAGGTGTACACCGAGTCGTAGACACCGAGTCCCTCGACGAATTCGCGGTTGCCTTCCGATGTCAGGCCCACGACGTCGATGCCGTCACGCTTGGCCAGCAGGTAAGCCGCGATGAGCGCCGTCTTGGCCGAGGCGCTGGAGATCACAATCGTGTCCGCTCCGAAAAAGCCCTCATCGGCAAGGAAGTCATCGATCAGAAACGACGTGAAGAACAGCGGAAAGAACAGGATGTGCTCAGCCTCCCGGTCAGCCGAGTAGACCGGGTCGGTTTCGACGTCACGGTAGCCCTGGTAGGCCGATGGCAACGCGGCCCGGTGTGGCGCGGCGTCGACGAACCCCTTCTCGTTGACGCGGTCGGGGACAACCAGCAGATGGCTGGCACACGGCAAGTAGCCGTAGACACGTGTGCCGGTGGTCAGGTCGGGATGCCGCGACTCCTCGACGTGGGCGTAGCCCCAGACGTTCAGCTTCCCCCATTCCGGATCGGAGGCCGGGAAGAAGTCCCAGTACTTCATCGCCTCGCCGAAGACCGCGTACGTGATGTTGTTCGACGTCAGCCCGAAGGACTCGACCCGAAGCAGGGCCTCGCCGTCACTCGGCGACGGCGGATCGCCGTGCAGGAATCGGCTGGTGTGCAAATCGTTGCGGTGCAGTTCGAAGTCCACTCGCTCAGCCTATGTGCGCCAGAACGGTCTGCGGACGCAGAGCTAGGATTCGGCATCATGCCGGCGCACGCCCGAACCGTCACTGAACCGAGTCGCGAGATCGACGTCATCCATGAGACCGACGTGTTGGTGGTCGGCTCCGGTCCGGGTGGCCTGGCCGCCGCACTCGGGGCAGCCAGGGCCGGTGTTCGGGTGGCGCTCGTCGAGCGGTTCGGCTGCTTCGGGGGAAACATCACGGCGGTCGGCGTCGAGGGCTTCGCCTGGTACCGCCACGAGCAGACGGTGGAAGCCGGCGGTATCGGATGGGAGTTCGAACAGCGCGCCAAGGCGATGGGGGCCGCGGTGCCCGAAAGCCAGTCGCTGTCGTACGAACTCGACTCCGAAGGCTTCAAACTGGTGGCCGACCGACTGGTCGAGGAAGCGGGCATCCACGCGATGCTGCACCGCCAGTTCGTCGCGCCGTTGATGGACGGCGACGCGATCGTCGGCATCGTCACCGAGTCCAAGGCGGGTCGTGAGGCGATCCTGAGCCGCCGCGTCGTTGACGCGACCGGGGACGCCGACGTCGCGACCCGGGCTGGCGCGCCCGTCCACAAGACCCCGGTCGAGCAGATGATGGCGGCCTCGGTGATGTTCCATCTCGCCGGTGTCGACAAGGCCGCGTTCCTGAAGGGGGTGGCCGATGATCCGCAGACCTATCGCGACTGGGCGGCAGGCGAATTCGCGGCGGCCGACACCGATCAGAAGGACGCCGACCTCTACTCGCCGTATCTCGGCAAGCCGTTCGCGAAGGCCATCGCGGACGGACTGCTGCCTGATCACCTGAACACGATCGGCGGGACGTGGGGTGCGATGCACGACACGGGTGAACTGACCTACATGAACCTGGTTCACCTCGCCGGCTGCGACGGCACCGATCCCGACAGCCTCACCCGGTTCGAGATAGAGGGCCGCAAGCAGGCGATGCTCGCGATCGAGGCGTTGCGCCGCTACACACCGGGCTGTGAAACCGCCCGGCTGCGCAACTTCGGGATGACGATCGGCATCCGCGACACCCGCAAGATCGATGCCGTGTACAACCTCACCGAGGCCGATGTGCGCGAGCAGGGCCGGTTCGACGACAGCATCGGCATCTAC
>DATJIX010000026.1:0-17390 GCA_035492865.1 Mycobacterium sp.
GGACGAAGAGCCCGAGTCTCAAACCGACGAGCTGCCACTCGATTTCGGCGAGGAAGCCGAGGAGCCCGACGAGGCCGAAGCCGACGAAGAGGACGAAGAGGACGAAGAGCCGGCTGCCGAGTACGAGCCCGACGGCACCGAGGACGAATACGAATACGTCGACGACTCCTCGGGCCTCGAGGCGCCCTCGGATGCCGACCTGCAGATCGCGGATTCGATCAGCGCCGCGCGCAGGCGCCGGTCCGAAGCACGGGCCGCCACGATTGATGCGCGCAAGTACAAGTTCCGCAAGCGGATGCTGACGGTGCTGACGTTGGCGGCCGTGGCGGCTGGCGTCGCGGCGGTCACTCTGACACCGGTCGCGTGGTGGGCGTGCGGGTCGATCGGCGCCGTCACCCTGCTGTACCTGGCGTACCTGCGCCGCCAGACCCGCATCGAGGAGCGGCTGCGCCGGCGCCGCGCGCAACGGATCGCGCGGTCGCGGCTTGGCGTGGAGAACACCGACGATCACGAGTTCGACGTCGTGCCGTCGCGGCTGCGTAGGCCCGGTTCGGTGGTGCTCGAGATCGACGACGAAGACCCGATCTTCGAGCACCTGGATTACGCCCCGTTCGCCCGCGACTTCGACCTCCCACGGGCCGCCGGACAGTAGGGAATCGAATTTCGGCGGCGACGCCGCGACTGGTAGCCTGCTACCGGTATCAGGGGCTATGGCGCAGTTGGTAGCGCGACTCGTTCGCATCGAGTAGGTCAGGGGTTCGAATCCCCTTAGCTCCACTTTTGGACACTTGAGTCATTCGCAACGGATAGGCCGAAACACGTAGCCGCTTGGTCCGGTAACACTGCCGAAGCAGCACAACTAGCCGTGCGGGTGAAAGATCTCGACCGTCCTGTCGGTCAGCAACGGCCGGATCTTCGCGACGACCAGATCCTGGTAGTGGAGTGAACCTGCGTGCGCCTCGAGCGATACTTCGTCACGGTAACGCTCGATGAGCACGATGCTGGTTGGGTCGTCCCTGCCTTGCAGGATCTCGTATCCGAGGCATCCGGGCTCGGCGAGCGATCGCGGTCGCAGCTCGGCCAGCAACCCCTCGATCGTGTCGAGCGACCCTTCTGTCGTACGCCAGTGTGCGACAACGACTATCGACTGCGCCTGCGTCACTGAACCTGCTTGAGCGCTTCGACAAGCGCCTCTCCGACCAGCGTCCCCGACTGCGGGTTCTGTCCGGTGATCAGGCGGCCGTCGACGACCAGTTTCGGGTGCCACGGGTCGGTCGCCTCGTAGAGTGCGCCTTCCTGGCGCAATGCGGCTTCGAGGTCGAACGGTACGTCCTGGTCGGCGTATCCGTCTTCTTCTGCTGTTGAGAAGGAGGTGAGTTTGCGGCCACTCACCAGCGGCGTTCCGTCGTCGAGGGTGACGCCTAGGAATGCGGACGGACCGTGGCACACGGCCGAGACGATCAAGCCGGCGTCCCAGGCGCGAATGACGGTGGACTGCACCTGCGCGTTGCCGGTGATGTCGACCATCGGGCCGAGGCCGCCAGGGAAGAAGACCGCGTCGTAATCGAGCACGTCGACTTCTGACAACTTGCGGCTGCGCGACAGCCGGCGATAGGCCTTGGTGTCGAGGAAGTCGGTCTGGCTCGTGTCATCGCCGTCGAACCCATCCTCTGGCGGCTTGCCGCCCTGCGGCGAAGCGAACTCGACTGCGATGCCGGCCCGATCGAGCACCTCGAACGGATGGGCAATCTCGGGAAAGAAGAATCCCGTCGGCCGATGGTGCGGGCCGATGAACGCGGCGTTGGTTGCAACAAACAGAACGTAGGGGACACCCACGACCTTCTCCTAGACCTGAGGCTTCTAACCGTCCGACCTCCGCATCACAACACGGCTGCGTGCATCGAGCTCATACTGCGGGCACGGTCAGCGCGGAACGGACAATTGCCGAGCACGAATGGGCTATTCGGACACCGCGGTGGCGTTGACGGCGGCTACAAACTGGATGCTGTTCACCATGCGTCCCACAGCGTTCGGACAGTAAGCTCACCCCGTAACTGGGTAGGCCATGCTGGCTGGTCGTCACGTGGGGCTGGCTTCGCGCGTTGCGCGGCGGCATGTTCGGCGCAGTGGCCATTTGTCGGATCGATCCGGAAGCGACGGACGTGACTGTGCCGAACGGTTCCGTCGGTGTCCCCGGCGGCGAGCTCTCGGACTCCGCCGGCGCATTGAGCCTGCATGTTCTCGGCGCCTTGCGGCTCTGGCGCGGCGGTGCCGAGATCGACCCGGGTCCGCAACAGCAGGCACACCTACTTGCCGTCCTGCTGGCGCGGGCAGGGCGGCCGACCAGCACCGCTGAGCTGATCGACGCGGTCTGGGGCCCAGAACCGCCGACCAGTGCGGTCAACGTCCTCCACAAGTACGTCGGTGCTCTTCGCCGAGTGCTCGAACCCACACTCCCGGCGCGGGGCACCGGGTCGCACCTGTTGCGGCGCGGCAACGGCTATCTATTCACCGCAGGCCCAGATGAACTGGACCTGCTTCGGTTCCGAAGACACATCGGTGAGGCGCGAGTCGCGATGGCAGACGACCGCGTCGACGCGGCGCTGGACCACCATGTGAGTGCGTTGGAACTCTGGACGGGCCCGGCAGGCGACGGGTTCGTACACGGGCCCGCTGCCACGGCAATCTTCGCCGGATTGAATGACGAATTCTTCGACGCCTGCACCGCGGCGGTCGAACTCGCGGTGGCAACGCGCCAAGCGGAACGAGTACTCCCTTCGGTTCAACTGGCGGCCGCGATCGCCCCGCTACACGAGCCGGTGCAGGCGGGGCTCGTCGCCACTCTGGGCGCCGCCGGGCGGCAGGTCGAGGCGTTGTCGGTATACCAAGCGGTGCGCAGCCGCCTCGCCGAGGATCTCGGTCTCGATCCCGGTGAAGCACTCGAAGTCGCCCACCGACAGGTGTTGCGCCCCAGAATGATTGCGACCGTTGCGTCTGGGCGCGCGACTGTGCCGGATCTGTGCCGTGCAGATACCGATATGCCGTTCGCCGGCCATCTCGTCGGCCGGACCGACGAACTCACGACGCTGCGGCAGGTTGTCGACGGGGCCCTCGCAGGCCGTACCGGGCTGGCAATCATCGAGGGTGAGCCCGGCGTGGGCAAAACCCGCCTGCTGCAGGAGATTACGGCCGATTCCGTTCGGCGCGACGCACTTGTTGTCTGGGGTGGCTGCCTCGAACGCGAGGGGATGCCGTCGATGTGGCCCTGGGTTCAGGTTGTGCGTGCGCTCGTGGATGCGCTGCCCGCAGGCGCTCGGGAGAAGTGGGTCAACAGTGAGATCGGACGGCTCGTCGAACCGCGTGACGGTGTCCTGGCCGGTTCGGTGTTTCCTGACAGCGGTACCCAGTTCCGTCTGTTCGAGGGAGTCGTGGCACTCGTGCGGCGAGTCGCGGTGGTACGCCCGTCGGTGATCGTGCTCGACGATCTGCACTGGGCCGACTCTGCGTCGCTTCAGCTGGTCGCGCACCTGGCGGTGCGACTCCCGGCAGGCGTTGTCATCATCGGCGCGATACGTGACCGCGCCCCAACTCCCGGTGAGGAACTGGCGCGCATGCTCGCGGCCGCAAGTCGAGTGCCGGGCCATCGGCGCATCCGACTCGCCTCGCTGAACGTGGCGGAGGTTGCTGAACTCGTTCGCCATGAAACGGGACAGGATCCGGGGTCCGGTTTCGCCCGCGGTATTCACGCCCGCACGGGAGGTAATCCGTTCTTCGTCCGGGAGTTGTCGCGCTTCCTCGCCGATGACGACGAGCTCACTGCGGACAGTGCGGCCGAGGCGAGAGTGCCCGCCACCCTCCGCGATGTAGTGAAGGACCGGCTGACTCACCTCGACGACACCTGCACCGGTCTTCTCCACGTCGCGGCGCTCATCGGCAGGAACGTCGGCCTCGATGTGCTCGCCGAAGCGTCTGGATGCGACGTCCAAGTCTGCCTCGACCAGCTCGACTCGTTGGAGGCCTACGGTCTGCTCGAACAAACGCCCCGAGATCCGTTCTCCTACCGCTTCACTCACGATCTTATCCGTGACGCGGTCGTGGGAATCATTCCCACTGGCCAGGCCCCGCACCTTCATCTGCGCATCGCCGACGCGCTTGAACGCACCGGGTCTGAAGACGACTCCGTCGCTGAGCGTTTGGCCTATCACCTGTGGTCCGCAGGCCCGCTGGTCGACTCGGCCCGCACCGCCCAAGCGTTGATACGCGCGGGCAGCAGCGCGGCGACGAAGTCGGCACTCGAGGCCGCTGAGGAGCATCTGCGGTCTGCGGTACAGCTCTCACGGAAGGCGGGTCTGGCGGAACTCGAGCTGTCCGCGCTGTCACAGCTGACCGCCGTCGTCGGGATGCGCTCGATGTACGGCATCGCCGCGCTGGACCTCTTCGAGCGCGCCGAGCACTTGGCTCGCGGTCTCGGCCGTGAATCCGAGGCAGCCGGATTTCTGTTCTCCCGCTGGACCGCTCATCAACAGGGCATCGAGTTGGACCGCAGCGGGCCGCTGGCTCGGCGCTTGCTCGAGCAGGGCTACGAATCGGCGGATCCGCTGGTGCGGACCTACGGGTTGCAAGCCTGGGGCTTACACCAGTGGGACATCGGCAACGTCGGCGAAGCCTACCGGTATCTGAGTCAGACCAAGCCGACGCTGCTCGACGGGCTGGCTCGGAGCGATAAGGATGCGGTCGGAGGCGACCTGCAGTCGCTGATGACGGGGATGCTCGCCGAGGTCACCGCTTTGCATGGCGAGGTCGACGCGGCGCGTGCACTGGTGGACATGCTGGAGGCCGCGGCCGCCGAAAACCCTTACCGGATCACGATTTGGGCCACGATGGGAGCGAGAATCGCATCGATCGTCGGTGATCCGGCGTGGGCTCTGCGCGCAGCGCAGCTGGGCATGGCCGTGGATCCAGGATTCTCCTTCGTCTTCCTCGGCACATATCAGCGGCTCGCTCGCTGCTGGGCGGTGGCCCTGTCGAGCGACGATCCCCACACGTCGGCGACGGTGATCGCGGAGGCCCAGCGTCTCATTGCCGCGAACCTGCTCGACCCGCCACGGTCATGTGTGGCGACCTGGTACGCGTTGCTCGCCGAGATGTACCTGGCCGCGGGGTCTATCGACGCTGCTGCCGAGGCCCTAGACCGCGCGCAGTTCTACATCGATGCCTTCGGTCAGCGCTACCCGGAAGGTCTGGTCATGCTCCTGCGTGCGCGCGTTCTGTACGCGCGCGGCGAACCCGTGGGTGTCGTTCGGGCCGCTGCCGAAGCGGCCCGAGCATCCTCCGCCGACCACGAAGCCGGACTTTTCGTGGCACGCGCCGAACGGTTTCTGGCCGGACTCGACTGACCGGCCCGGCGCACGGCCAGAACCGCGGCGATCCACTGCGCGTCAACTCATCGTCAACTGCGCCTGATTACGGTCGGTGATGTCTGAATCGGTGCGCGGACACAGCTATCGGCCGGTGGTCCGCCAAGAGCGTCCAGGGGACGACACATGCAGATGCGCGCGGCGCGGATCCACCGCTTCAACCAACCGTTGGAGATCGACGAAGTACCAGTCCCCGATGTGGGACCGAACCAAGTGCTCATCAAGGTCGCAGCGGCGGGTATGTGCCGCAGCGACTACCAACTTCTGGATGGCTATTTCCGGGATGGCCTTCCGGTTGAGCTCCCGTTTATCCCAGGACACGAGGTTGCCGGGACCATCGCGGCACTTGGTTCCGGCGTGCCGGAATCTGCGGGCATATCCGAGAGCGACCCGATCGTGGTCAACCCGAACTGGGGCGACGGTACCTGCCGGCAGTGTCATGAAGGAAACGAACAACTCTGTAGTGGTGGGCAACTCGTGGGATTCGGACCTGATGGTGGTTTCGCCGAGTACATGTTGGCCCCGTATGACCATGTGATCTCGGTCGCTGACCAACCCGACGCGCGACCGGAAATCCTTGCACCCCTCACAGACGCCGGGATCACCCCGTATCGCGGGATGAAGAAGCTGCGCGACGCCGGAAAGCTTGGCGCCGGACGCACCGTCGTCATCAACGGTGTTGGCGGCCTCGGCAGTTACGGCGTGCAGTATGCCCGACTCCTCGGGGGCGGCGCGACCGTGGTCGCATTCGCCAGAAGCGACGAAAAGCTCTCCGTGGCAAAGGAGAATGGCGCGCACCACACATTGAACGTGAGGGACAAGGCCGTCGAAAACGTCCAGGACGAACTCGAAGGTCTCACGGGCCGACGAACTGTCGACGCGGTTCTGGACTGCGCGGGATCGCCGGAATCATTGGGGTTGGCCGCTGCCATCCTGGCCACGGAAGGTGCGCTTTCTCAGGTAGGCCTGATGGGCCAACGCGTCGAGCTTCCGCTGTTCCCGTTCGTCAACGGCGAGAAGTCCTACTTCGGGTCGTTCTGGGGCAATCACAACGACCTCAAGGAGGTTCTCACGCTCGCCGGCCAGGGGCTGATCAAACACAACGTGGTCACCACCAGACTCGACGACGTCAACGCGAACCTGGAAGCGCTGGGCCGCGGTGACATCGTCGGCCGTGCCGTGATCGTCTTCGACTGAACGCCCGACAAGGAGGGGGCAGCTACGTGGCAGACGTCGTCTTCATCCACGGATTGTGGGTCTCGTACACGTCGTGGCAACCGTGGATCGATCACTTCGCAGCCAGCGGTCACCAGGCGATCGCGCCGCGATGGCCGGGCGAAGCTGAGACCGCGGTCGCATCGCGTGAAAACCCGGGTAACCAGGCCGGTTTCGGTCTAGCCCAGATCACCGATCACTTCGCCGCGGTGATTGAGCAGTTCGACACGCCGCCGATCGCGATCGGCCATTCCTTCGGCGGTCTGATCGCCCAGAAGCTGCTCGGGCAGAACTTGGTGGCCGCGGTGGTGGCCATCGACCCTGCGCCGATGAAGGGTGTCAGAGCGTTGCCGTTCGCGCAACTGCGGTCGGCCTTCCCCGTGTTGGGCAACCCTCTGAACCGGGGCCGAGCAAAAGGCTTGACTCGCAAACAGTTCCGGTACGGTTTTGGCAATACCTTGACAGAGGCGGAGTCGGACTCGCTTTGGGAGCAATGGTCCATTCCCTCGCCGGGTAAACCACTCTTCGAGGTGGGGACGGCCAACTTCGTTCCGAACTCTGCGGCAAAGGTGGACGTCGTCAACGCGGGACGCGGACCGCTGCTGATCACCGGCGGGACGGACGACCATACCGTGCCGTTGGTGACCGCCAAGGCGGCGTTCAAGCAGTACGCAAAATCGGGTGCGATAACCGAATTCCATCAGTTCGAGGGTGCGGGCCATTCGCTGACCGTTGATCGCCGGTGGAGGGAAGTCGCCGATGTGGCGTTGACCTGGCTGGGTGACAAGGGATTCGCTGGAGGCAACGCGGCATGAGCGGTGCCGCGCCTGCCATCGGCGTGACCGGTTGTGCAGGAGAGCTATTCGCCGAATTATGCGAGTGCGTCCGCAGGGACGGTGCCAACACCTGCCGTTGGCCCGGTTCGACGATCTATCGGTTCACCCGGCCTTCGCGGCCGCGGTGGGACCAGATCGGTCCACTGTCGCTCGTCGTCATCGCGCAGTCCGGTCGCGCCTCGACTGCCGTCGGCGGACGTCGCCTCGCCGACGGGATCAACTACCTGGTGGCAACCAGTGACCGTCACCTCGAGTGCGAGGTCCTGCAGGCGTCTCACGACCACCCGGTGCTGTGCCTTGTCCTGGCGATCGACCCGCAGCTGGTCCGCCCCTTGGTGACGAGTGTGCGCGATCTCGGCATGACGGTCGCCGCGCGCGATTCCGGCTGCGGAGAGCACACGGCGTCGGTCGCCGACACCGACATGGCGAGCACCGCCTCGAGATTCTTACGATCGCTCAGTCTCGAAAGCGACCGCCGGGTACTGGCACCACTTCTGTTGCAGGAGTTGGTGTATCGCGTGTTACGGGGTGAACAGGGCCGGCGACTGATGGCGTTGGCCGCTCATCGGGCGACAACGCATCCCGTCGGCGCGGCGGTGGCATACATCAATGCCCATCTGGCTGAACCCTTGACTGTCGACGTCCTGGCCGCGCACGTCTGCATGAGCTCGTCGAGCTTCTCGAGGGCATTTCGTGAGACGACGGGGTGCGGGCCCTATCAATACGTCAAGGAGGCGCGGTTGAATCGCGCGCGTCAGCTGCTCGATGATGGCCGATGCACCGTCGCGGATGCGGCGCGCCAAGTCGGGTACGTCAGCGTTTCGAACTTCATCAAGGCGTTTCGCCGCCGATTCGGAGCGACGCCCGGCGACTACGCGAGCGCTCATCCGTTTCGCCACGCCTGCTGAGATTCAGCGCGGCACGTATAAGGCCTGGTGACGGCGCGGGTGCGGTCAGTGCTGGTTAGTCTTCGGCTCGTCGATCTGTCCCTGGCCGTCTGCGTCGCTGACCGTCTCCTCACCGGAGACGGATACGATGCCTAGGAGTTCCCGCTCGAGTACCACGGTTTCTTTTACCACGACGGCCTTGTCGCCAAGCAGGGTGAACTCATGCTCTTCTGCGACCAGGACCCACCCGGACATTGCATCGTCACGGTTGGCTTCGGTGCCGAGTTCGCGTTCCAGACGGACTTTTTCGCCGCTGACCGGCAACGTCTTGGTGGCGTTTCTGCTGCCCCAATACTTTCGGAGCCGGCCGATGCCAGTCGGTCCGGAGGTGCCGCGCGCTTGCGCCCCGGGCTGGCCTGCGTGGTCTTCCGGCTTGCTGTGCTCGGAGTCGGTCGCCAGCGATCCGCTGTGTGGGCCGTAGGGCATGCCGTAGTGGTTGTAGAGGTATTTCTCGGCCAGCGGGGTCAGATCGGTGTTGGGGTGGTGGTGCGGGGCGCTCTTGAGTTGCTCCTTGTCGAAGGGCACGCTGAGCACGGCGCCGTCGAACTGGGCCTTACTGATCGGCACCAAAGAGACATGGGTGCCGAAAAGGCCGCTCTTGACCGCGATCCACTCTGGCTGGTTGGTGTCGTTATCGATGTAGATGTTGTCGACCTTGCCGAGTTTGACGCCTTCGGCGCCGGTGACCTCGACACCCCTCACGTTGTCCAGATTGATGGTGGAACTGGTCATGAGGAATTCCTTTCGTGCCGGATGGTGACCGGGCGAGCGACGTCGCGGACGGGAGCTGACGCCCCGATATCGCTAATGACTGCGAACGCTAATCGCCTCGTGCGGTCAGCCACCAAAGCCGAAAGTCACAAGCGCGGGGAGCCCATGGTCCTCTTCGACGAGGTCTGTTCTGTCCAGCGGTGGCGCAAGCCGACGGCGGTCGATCGAAACGTACGTTTTGTCGCCCTGTTCTCGCACTTCTTCTGCGAAACGTACTTCTCGCGGCTCAGGTGGCCGCTGTCTAGCAGCGTGTTCCGATTCGACACCCCGATAACCTGCGCCCAGAAAATCCCGCTGCGTTAGTTTGCGGGATACGATTCAGCCCGACGATTTTTTCTCCGGCGGCGAACGTTCACGGCGAAGAAGGAGTGGCCATGACTGTCGGCTCGGGGGCGCCCACGTTCGTATCGGGACCCAAGCCGCCTGTGCACCTGTGCGGCACTTTCGAATCAGATTTTCAGCGTCGCGCTGCACTGCGAAAGTTCTTCCGCGTCGGTCTCATCGCGGGCGAGCGTTGCGCGATCAACGTCGACGCCGCGGACCCGACGATCACGCTGTCCGCGATCGGTACCTCGGCGGAGATCGCGGAGTGGCGCGATCAGGGCCTGTTGACTGTGCTGCCCGCACCCACGCCTGATGTCCCAGTCGACGGCGTCGAGGAGATGATCGACGTGTGGGACAGCTTCATCGAGCGGGCCAGGCACACGCCGACCCGTATCGGTGGTGAAGCGACCTGGTGGCTACACCTTGTCACCCCGGACAGATTGCTCGAGTACGAAGAGGAACTCGAGTGCTCTATGCCGCAACAGCTTTCGGCGCTCTGCCTCTACGATCGCCGGCGTTTCGCTGCCGATACGGTGCGGCACGCCATACGGATCCACCCCCATCTTGTCACCGCGAGCCGGATGTTCGTCACGAATGACGGCTATTCCCTCCGCGACGCGTCGGCAGACGGGACGTTCGGTGATTGAGTTCGGGTTCGTACTGTTGGCAGCAAGGACCCGACAGGAACGAGGCACGACTCATGACCGCAGGATTGCCTGACAGCTCGCTCGAGCTTCGTTCGACGGTGACGTCGCACGGCACGGTCGAACTCTCCCTAGCTGATGTTCCCGTTCCATCACCCGCAGGCAATCAGGTGTTGGTGCGCGTGGAGGCTTCGCCGATCAACCCCTCGGATTTGGGTGTCCTCATCCCTGGCGCTGACATGTCGACCGCGACGGTCGCGGGGACAGCGGAGCGACCGATCGTCACTGCGCCGTTGGGAGATGGCGCCCTGGCAGGGCTTAGCGCGCGAATCGACAAGCCGCTTCCGGTCGGCAACGAAGGCGCGGGGACTGTGGTGGCGGTGGGCGAGCAGCCGACCGCGCAGGCTCTGCTGGGGAAAACGGTCGGAATCGCGGGCGGGGCGATGTACGCGCAGTACCGAATGGTCGACGCCGGCGCGTGCCTGGTTCTACCGCCGGAAGCGACGGCCAAGGATGGCGCGTCGTCGTTCGTCAATCCCTTGACGGCCCTCGGAATGCTGGAAACCATGCGCAGCGAAGGTCATTCGGCATTGGTGCACACCGCCGCGGCCTCGAATCTCGGCCAGATGCTCGTCAAGCTCTGCATTGCAGACGGCGTGCCGCTCGTCAACATCGTCCGCAAGCCCGAGCAGGAGGCGCTGCTGCGTTCGCTCGGCGCCGTGCACGTCTGCAATACAACGTCGCCGAGTTTCAACGCCGATCTGGTGGAAGCGCTCAAAGCCACGTCGGCGACGCTCGCGTTCGACGCCACCGGTGGCGGCACGCTGGCGAGTCAGATCCTCAACGGCATGGAGGCAGCGGCCAGCTCGGCCGCGACGGAGTACTCCCGGTATGGCTCGGCCGTTCACAAGCAGGTCTACATCTATGGTGGACTCGATACCGGTCCGACTGTCCTCACCAGGAACTTCGGGATGGCATGGGGTGTCGGCGGGTGGCTTCTCACCCCGTTTCTGATGAACGCAGGCGCCGAGGTCGTCGGCCGGCTGCGTGCCCGGGTGGCCGCCGAACTCACCACCACGTTCGCGAGCACCTACACCCGGGAGGTTTCCCTTGCCGGCATGCTCCGGCCGGAGGCCTTCAACGAGTACGTGAAGCGGGCGACGGGGGAGAAGTTCCTCGTCACCCCGCAAGCGGTGACGTAGAGCTCGTTATCGAAGCTGCTCCCACAGCTGTCGCGGGCTGAGCCTCTGCGGCGCGCGGCGCAGGCCCATCGATTGCCCCTGGCGTGATGGTAGGTGCGGAGTCGGCAGCCGCTCCAGTGAATATGACCCGGTGCAGCGAACTGGTTGGAGGTCGATTTCCAGCTGGCGGATGACGGTTGCCAGTACCGCCGTGACACTGCTCATCAACTGATGCCGCGATGCGACTTCACGCGGAGTGCAACAGCGAAATTCTTCGCTAAACGGAATTCTTTGCTTGATCTTGACTACGTCCGTTTTCACTCCGGTCGCGTGGCCGGCGAAATGCAGAGCATTCAATGCTGATTTGCTGGACAGCAGCGGACTTTCGACCGCTACGTGGCGATCACAATTACCCGCAAGCAGCGTGTCTCTCGGCCCAGTCAAATAATTTGCCACATTTTCACATGCTGGTGCGCTGGCGACGGAAAACGCAGTCGCTGCACCTGTTTGAGGCTCGACACGGCAGCCGCGAATTTGGGAGTAATGTCCCACTTCTGGGAAAAGGCTGTTAGGTTGACCGCCATGCTTGTTGCTCAAGACGCGTGGCAAACGAGCTGGTCCCTCGACCCTTGCGGGGCCCTCGCCACTGTCGACATCGCACGAGAAGTTGCCGGAGCGAATCGATTTCGACCGCTGCCGTGTACCAGCGGCGGAGTGGTCGCGGTGGATAGAGGCCCGCTTCACGCGCGCGCGGTGTGCAGTTGCGGCTGGGTAGGTCGACAACACTTGTTGCCAGCAGTGGCAATCCATGACGCGCATCTCCATGCAGCGGAGAACCGCTGCCTTCCGGCTGTCCCTTTGATTGCTCGAGACGCGAGTCGGCGGCCATTTCCACTTTTCCACTGATCTGAACAAAGCCCACGAACCACGCACTGAGAAGGGGGTCCCACGTGGATCAACAACGTGTCATTCCCATTGCTGTCATCGGTATGGCCTGCCGGCTTCCCGGGGGCATCGATTCACCACAGCGTTTGTGGGATGCGTTGTTGCGAGGCGACGACCTGGTCACCGAGATTCCATCCGACCGATGGGATGTCGACGAATACTACGACCCGGAGCCCGGCGTGCCGGGGCGGTCGCCGTGTAAGTGGGGCGCGTTTCTCGACGACGTCGCCGGCTTCGATTCCGATTTCTTCGGAATCAGTGAGCGCGAGGCGACGGCGATGGATCCTCAGCATCGGATTCTGCTCGAGACCTCGTGGGAGGCCATGGAGCACGCCGGTTTCACACCGGATGCGCTGGAGGGCTCCTCGACCGGTGTCTTCGTGGGATTGACGGTCAACGACTACCAACTGTTGGCTGCCGACACCGACGCGATGGAGGGTCCGTACGGAGTCACCGGCGCCAACTTCAGCGTCGCGTCAGGTCGAATCGCCTATGCCCTCGGTGTCCACGGGCCCGCGATCACCCTCGACACCGCGTGTTCATCCGGTCTGCTCGCCATCCACATGGCGTGCCGCAGCCTGAATGACGGTGAGAGCGACCTCGCGCTGGCGGGCGGGGCGAACCTGGTGTTGGATCCGCGCCGATTCGCAGGCGGCTCAGCCGCGGGCATGTTGTCGGCGACGGGTCGGTGCCACGCCTTCGACGCGGCGGCGGACGGCTTCGTATCCGGTGACGGATGTGCGGTGGTGATGCTCAAGCGGCTGCCCGAAGCGCAACGCGACGGTGATCGGATTCTCGCCGTCCTGCGTGGCACGGCCGCGAATCAGGATGGCCGCACCGAGACGATCACGACACCCTCGATCACCGCGCAGACCGCGGTGTACCGAAAGGCATTGGCCACAGCGGGTGTCGAGCCCGGCAGCGTCGGCATGGTCGAGGCGCACGGGCCGGGCACTCCTGTGGGTGACCCTGTCGAGTACACCAGCCTTGCCAACGTGTACGGCATCGACGGACCGTGCGCGCTGGGTTCGGTGAAGACCAATCTCGGACACACCCAGTCTGCGGCAGGAGCGATTGGACTGGTCAAGGCGGTCCTCGCACTGCAACACGGTGTGGTCCCGCAGAACCTGCACTTCAATCGGCTGCCCGACGACCTAGCCGAGATCGATACGAAACTTTTTGTCCCGCAGGAAAACACGCCATGGCCGAAGACTGGTCATGAACTGCGGCGGGCGGCGGTGTCGTCCTATGGAATGTCCGGGACAAACGTGCACGCCGTCGTCGAACAATCGCCCGAGACCGCCGCACAGCACGACGACCCTGTCGCCGCGCTCGACAAGACGCTGCTGTTCCCGCTGTCGTCCACGTCACCCGAGGAGCTGCGCCGGACATCCGGTCGGCTCGCCGAATGGCTGCAAGCACAGGGCGCCGGCGTCTCTTTGACCGACCTGGGCTACACGCTGGCCCGTCGCCGTGCGCATCGCCCGGTCCGGACCGCCGTGATGGCAAGCAGCCTCGATGAACTGACCGGGGCGTTGCAGGAGGTCGCCGACGGAGACATGCCGTATCAGGCGGCGGTCGGCCGCGACGACCGTGGACCGGTGTGGGTGTTCTCCGGCCAAGGTTCGCAATGGGCCGCGATGGGTGCCGAATTGCTTTCGACCGAGCCGGTATTCGCTGCCACCGTGGCGGAGATCGAGCCGCTGATCGCGAAGGAGTCCGGGTTCTCGGTCACCGAGGCGATTTCGGCGCTCGAGACGGTGAGCGGTATCGACCGCATCCAGCCGGCCATCTTCAGCATGCAGGTAGCGCTGGCGGTCACGATGAGGTCGTACGGTGTGCAGCCCGGTGCGGTGATCGGCCACTCGATGGGTGAAGCTGCCGCGGCCGTCGTGGCGGGCGCCCTGTCGCTGGAGGACGGGGTTCGGGTCATCTGCCGGCGCTCACGTCTGATGTCGACGATCGCCGGCTCCGGTGCGATGGCGTCGGTGGAGCTCCCTGCGGCACAGGTGATGTCCGAGCTGATGTCGCGCGGCGTGAGCGACGCGGTGGTGGCAGTCGTGGCCTCGCCGGAGTCCACGGTGATCGGTGGCGCCACCGAGACAGTGCGCGACCTCATCGCGGCGTGGGAAGAGCGTGACGTCATGGCTCGCGAGGTGGCCGTCGACGTTGCGTCACACTCACCGCAGGTCGATCCGATCCTCGACGAGCTGACCGATGTCCTTGCGGAGCTCAACCCGATGACCCCGGAGATCCCGTACTACTCGGCGACCTCATTCGATCCGCGCGAGCACCCGGTATGCGACGCGTACTACTGGGTGGACAACTTGCGCCACACGGTGCGGTTTGCGGCCGCGATGCAGGCCGCGCTCGAAGACGGCTACCGGGTGTTCGCCGAACTCGCACCGCATCCGCTGCTCACCCACGCCGTCGGCCAGACCGCGCGCAGCCTCGGCATGCCGCTGGCTGCACTCGCCGCGATGCGGCGCGAGCAGGAGATGCCACGAGGGCTGCTCGATTTCCTGGCTGACCTGCACAACTCAGGCGCCGCAGTCGATTTCGCAGTGCTGTATCCCGAGGGGCAACTGGTCGACGCGCCGCTGCCGACGTGGACGCACCGCACGCTGTTGCTGTCGCGGGGCGGCCAGGAGTCGCGGACGCAGGGTGCGTGCACCGTCTCGGCGCATCCGTTGTTGGGCGCCCACGTGCACTTGAACGAGGAGCCGGAGCGCCACGTCTGGCAGGCCGAGGTCGGCACCGACGCGCAGCCGTGGCTCGGCGACCACCAGATCCACAGCACCGCCGCACTTCCCGGCGCGGCCTACTGCGAGATGGCGTTGGCGGCGGCAACAACCGCGTTCGGCGAGGCCTCCGAGGTGCGCGACATCCGCTTCGAACAGATGCTCCTGCTCGATGAGGAGACGCCGGTCGGGGCGATCGCGACGATGGAGAGCGCCGGTACCGCCAAATTCGTCGTCGACACCTTTGAAGACGGCGAGCACGCACAGCGCGCCACCGCTGTGCTGCACGCGGTCGAGAGCGACGACCTTCCGCCTGAGCACGACATGGTCGCGTTGTTGGCGGCACACCCATGCCGTGTTGAAGGCGACCAGATCAGGCACTGGATGGCCAAGCGGGGCATTCGGTTTGGTCCCGCGTTCGGCGGTCTCGCAACCGCATACACCTCAGAAGGAGTCGGCGCGACAGTGCTCGCGGAGGTAGCACTGCCCGCGTCGATTCGATCGCAACAGGCGGGGTACGGCATCCATCCCGCCCTGCTGGACGCGTGTTTCCAGTCGGTGGCGGCGCACCCCAGCGTCGCCGAGGTCGCGAACGGCGGCATGTTGTTGCCGCTGGGTGTGCGTGAACTGCGCGCCTTCGGTTCCACCCGCACTGCGCGGTACTGCTATTCGCGGGTTACCGAGGCCGGTGCCGCGGGCGTAGAGGCCGACATCGACGTGCTCGATGATGACGGGCGCGTGCTGCTCCGCGTCCGCGGTCTCAAGATGGGTACCGGTGTCTCGCAAGCCAGTGAACGCGATCGCGTGCTCGGCGAGCGACTGCTGACCATCGAGTGGGAGCAGCGCGAACTGCCCGATGCGCCGGACGCCCACCCGGGGGCGTGGCTGCTCGTCGCGACCTCTGCGACCGCGGAGGCCGTGGCGACGACGTTGGCTGACGCATTGAAAGCTGCTGGCGCGCAATGCACATCGATGTCCTGGTCGCAGCGGGCCGACCATCAGCTCAATGCCGAGCAGCTTCGGGAGCACCTGGCCACCGACGGATTCGACGGGGTGGTCGTGCTGACCGGCCCCAGGAACGGCAGCCTGGACGACGAACTCGCGATCCGTGGCGGCGAGTACGTGCGCCACGTCGTGCGGATCGTCCGCGAGTTGCCGGAAGTCCCCGGCGAGCCGCGGCTGTACCTCGTCACCAGCGATGCCCAGACGGTGCTGGCCGGTGAACGTGCCAACCTGGAGCAGGCAGGCCTGCGTGGCTTGATGCGTGTGATCGGCACGGAGCATCCGCAGCTGCGGGCCAGCCAGATCGACATCGACGGCCGCACCGACGGTGAGCAGCTCGCACAACAACTGCTGGCTCGATCCGAAGAGGACGAGACCGCGTGGCGCAACGGCCAGTGGTACACCGCACGGTTGACCGCAACCCCGCTGCGCGCCGACGAGCGGCAGACGGCCGAGGTGAACTACGAGCGCAACGGGGTGCGGCTGCAGATTCGCACTCCTGGCGACCTCGACTCGATGGAACTCGTTGCCTTCGAACGCGTGTCACCAGGGCCGGGTCAGATCGAGGTCGCCGTGAGCGCGTCCAGCATCAACTTCGCCGACGTGCTCATCGCGTTCGGTCGGTATCCGACCTTCGAGGGCAAGCTGCCGCAGTTGGGCACCGATTTCGCGGGTGTCGTGACCGCGATCGGGCCGGGTGTCAAGGACCACAAGGTCGGCGACCACGTCGGAGGGCTGTCCGCCAACGGGTGCTGGAGCACGTTCGTCACGTGCGACGCCAACCTTGCCGTCAAGCTGCCACCGGGACTCACCGACGCGCAGGCGGCCGCGACCACCACGGCGCATGCCACCGCGTGGTACGGCCTGCACGACCTCGCAAGGATCAGGCGCGGCGACAAGGTGCTGATTCACTCCGCGACGGGCGGCGTCGGGCAGGCGGCGATCGCCATCGCCCGAGCGGTGGGCGCAGAGATCTTCGCCACCGCTGGCAGTGAGAAGCGTCGACAACTGTTGCGCGACATGGGTATCGAGCGGGTGTACGACTCGCGCACCATCGCGTTCGCCGACGCGATCCGTCGCGACACCGACGGGTACGGCGTGGACATCGTGCTCAACTCGGTGACCGGTGCAGCGCAGCGCGCAGGGTTGGAACTGTTGGCGCTGGGCGGAAGGTTCGTCGAGATCGGCAAGCGTGATATCTACGGCGACTCCAAGCTCGGACAGTTCCCGTTCCGTCGCAACCTCGCGTTCTACGGCGTCGACCTGGCGCTGATGACCGTCAGTCACCCGGAACAGGTCAAGAACCTGCTGAAGAAGGTGTACCGGCTGACCGCTGAAGGGTCGCTGCCGATGCCGGAAAGCACGCA
>DATJIX010000027.1:0-14945 GCA_035492865.1 Mycobacterium sp.
CGCGGTTGTGCTCGATGTAGAAGTGGCCGTAGCAGGTCTGCGCCAGCGTGATCTTGGCCAGCCAGCGTTCCAGCTCGTCCTTCTTGTGCCCCATCTCGTGAGCGGTGTTGATGCCAACGCCGCCGAGCATGCCGACCGACAGTGCCAGACCGATCTTGGCAGGCCAGCCGAGCCCGCCGTCGAACCCCAGCCAGCTCAGGTCGGTCGCGGTGAACAGATAGGCGCCCAGGATCACGCTGGCGTACTGGAACGGGATGTAGATGTAGGTGCAGTAGCGGTAGTACTTGTCGTTCTCCAGCCGCTCCATCACCTCGTCGGGCGGGTTCTGGCCGTCGGGACCAAATCGCAAGTCAAGCGCCGGTAGCACGATGTACAGCAGGATCGGCCCGATCCAGAGCGGGACCTGGGCCGCGGCGTGCCAGCCCCACTGGTTGAACGCCCAGACCAACGGCAGCATCACGAACAGCGCCGTCGGGGCGATCAGGCCCATCAGCCACAAATAGCGCTTCTTGTCGCGCCACTGGGCGATCTCGATTTCTGACATTTGCGTGGTCACTACGTGCCTCCTCGTGTGAGTGCCATCACGACATTGATTTGACTATAGGACCGATTTTGTCGCCTGTCTAGACACAGAGGCATATTTTGTAAAGAGCGCTGCGCGCACGTCGGCGCTCACCTCTACCTAGTACTGTCGCCCGCATGGGGCGGACTTCAGAACACGCGATCGTCATCGGGGCCAGCCTTGGCGGCTTGTGCGCAGCGCGGGTGCTGTCCGATTTCTACGACCGCGTGACCGTCTACGAGCGCGACGAGCTTCCCGACGGCCCCGCCAATCGGTCAGCAGTGCCGCAGGGCCGCCATGTGCACCTGTTGATGGCGCGCGGCGCCGCCGAGTTCGACTCGCATTTTCCGGGTCTACTCGACGACATGGTCGCCGACGGTGTGCCGATATTGGAGAACCGGCCCGACTGCATTCACTTCGGCGCCGCCGGCCACGTGCTGGGCACGGCCACCACGTTGCGCGACGAGTTCACCGCCTACGTTCCGAGCCGGCCGCACCTGGAATGGCAGATCCGCCGCAGGGTCGACAAGATTCCCAACATCGAGATGGTGCACGCCGCGGTCAGCGAACCGCGCTTCGATGCGGCCCGGCAAAGGGTGACCGGCGTGCTGCTCGACTCCGGCGAAGCGGTGGACGCCGACCTCGTCGTCGACGCGGCGGGGCGGGGTACCCGGCTGCCGGTGTGGTTGGAGCAGTGGGGCTTTGGCCGCCCGCGCGAGGACACCGTCGACGTCGGGATCGCCTACGCGACACATCAGGTGCACATCCCCGAGGGCCTGCTCAAGGAGAAGGTCGTTGTCGCCGGTGCGTCACGCGCTGAGCCGATCGGACTCGGCATGCTCTTCTACGAGGACGGCAACTGGGGCCTGACGACGTTCGGCATCAACAAGGTCGAGCCGCCGCAGAACTTCGCCGAGATGTGCGACGCGGCCGACCGGATCCTGCCTGAGCGCTTCGCCAGCGCGATACGCCAGGGCACGCCCATCGGCGAGCCGGCCTTCCACAAGTACCCAACCAGTCGGTGGCGCCGGTACGACAAACTGGACCGCTTCCCGGCAGGCATCATCCCGTTCGGCGATGCGGTGGTGAGCTTCAATCCGACGTTCGGCCAAGGCATGACGATGACCGCGATCCAGGCCGGAAACCTGCGGGCCGCTCTCGAATCACGGCACCCCGACCTCCCCCGCGTGCTCGCAAAGGCGACGGCGAAGACCACATGGCCGGTCTGGGTCATGACGTCCATCGGCGATATCTCGCTGCACAACGCCACCGGCGAAGCCAAGTGGTGGTACAAGCCGGTGGGCAACCTGTTCGATCAGTTCCTCGGCGCCGCGGAGACGGACACCGTCCTTGCCGAATGGTTCCTGCGCCGGTTCAGCCTGCTCGACAGCCTCTACATGGTCCCGTCGGCGCGATTGGTCGGTCGCACCATCCGGCACAACATGCGACTGCTCCTGGCCGAGAAGAGGGCGGCCAAGAAAACAACGGTTTCTGCGCCGACCGGATAACCAAGCGATAATGGAGTCCCCGGCAATCGGAGGCCACCATGAGCTCACAGATCCGGCCGCTGGAGGATCTGGCGCAGTTCGACATCGCGTACTGGCTGCCGCCCGGCGGCAGGGACAACGGCGTGTGGGCCGACATCTGGGTCGCCGTCGCCGACCTCGAATCCGATGACGCCAGCGCGCTTCTCGACCTGTTGGCGCGCGCCGACGTCGGTGGCTATGTCGCGGTCCCCGGCGGTAGAAGGGCGGCGGCACGAGGGCCGGTCTTCTCTCGGGTGTGGGTCGACGCGATGCAATACGGCGTCGCCGAGGACGTGCTGATCCGGTTCATGCGTGCCAGGTAGCCTCTGTGCCATGGGGACGACGCGATGAGCGCCGGTCTGTTCGGTCTTCTCGACGACATTGCCGCTTTGGCGCGGTTGGCGGCCGCATCGGTCGACGACATCGGCGCCGCCGCCGGACGCGCGACGGCCAAGGCAGCGGGCGTCGTGATCGACGACACCGCGGTGACGCCCCAGTACGTGCACGGGATCACCGCCGACCGCGAACTGCCGATGATCAAGCGGATCGCGCTCGGGTCGCTGCGCAACAAGCTGCTCTTCATCCTGCCCGCCGCGTTGTTGCTCAGTCAGTTCGTGCCGTGGCTGCTGACCCCCATCCTGATGGTCGGCGCCACCTACCTGTGTTACGAGGGGGCGGAGAAGGTAGTGGGCTGGTTTCCGGGACATGCGAGTCACGATGCGCATGCCGCACCCGCGGCGACAGTCGGCGAGGATGCCGAGAAGAAGATGACGGCCGGCGCCATCCGCACCGATTTCATCCTGTCCGCCGAAATCATGGTGATCGCCCTCAATGAGGTGGCGGACCAGTCGTTCTGGCCGCGGCTCATCATTCTGGTCGTCGTCGCCGTGGTGATCACCGTCGCGGTCTACGGCGTGGTCGGCGCCATCGTGAAGATGGACGACGTCGGACTGAGCCTCACGCAGCGCAGCTCACGGTTCGCCCAGCGGATCGGCAGAGGCCTGGTCGCCGGGATGCCCAAACTGCTTGCGGCACTGTCGACGATCGGCACTGTCGCGATGCTCTGGGTCGGCGGCCACATACTGCTCGTCGGCACCGACGACGTCGGCTGGCACGCACCGTACGGCCTTGTGCACCACGCAGAAGACTTCGTCCATCACGCTGTGCAGGGTGTGGGCGGGTTACTTGCGTGGCTGCTGAACACCGCAGTGTCTGCGGTGATCGGTTTGATCGTCGGGTCCGTGGTCGTCGGGATCGTGCACGTGCTGCCGCTCGGCAAAAAGGGCGGGCACTAAAGCCCGACGGTCGCCCTGAACAGCTTCGTCGGCGTCTGCGCGACCAGCCGGATCGGCCCGTCGTCGGCCGCCACCCATGCCGCGGCTCCGCGCTCCAGCGTCACCGCGGTGGACTTGGCGTGCACCACCGTCGAACCCTCTGTGCAGAGCAGGATCTGGGGCCCGTCGTGGTGGGTGGGCGCGTCGATCTCGTGGCCCAGATTCTCGCCGTCGATGCACAGGACCGACACCGCGAACTCCGGCGCAGGCGTGTTGTACACGAGTTCTGTTCCGTCCCTGGTGATTCGGGGATGGATGACGTCGTCGGTCGCCGGCGTGAAGTCGAGCACCCGCAACAATTCGGGCACGTCGACGTGTTTGGGCGTGAGCCCGCCGCGCAACACGTTGTCGGAGTTGGCCATCACTTCGACGCCGACACCGTGCAGATACGCGTGCAGGTTGCCCGCGGGCATGTAGATGGCTTCGCCCGGCTTGAGGCTGATGCGGTTCAGCAACAACGAGGCCAACACACCGGCATCCCCGGGATACCGCTCGCCGAGCTCGAGAACGGTCTTGGCCTCGGCCGCGAACGTTTTCTGGCCCGACCGGACGTACTGGATCGCGCCCTCGATCACCGCGGGCACCAGCACGTCGAGGTCTGGCTGCGGCGCGGTGATCCACGTGGTGAACAACGCCCGCAGGCCGTCGGCATCGGACTGGCCGGACAACAGGTTGACGAACGGGTCCAGGTCACTGACCGCGAGCGCACGCATCAACTCGACACTGCTCGCTGCGGACCGGAAACCCGCCAGCGCCTCGAATTCCCCTAGCGCAACCAGCAATTCGGGCTTATGGCTGCGGTCGCGGTAGTTGCGGGTTGGCGCCGTGACGGGAATGCCCAGTTTTTCCTCGCGGGCGAAGCCCTCCACCGCCTGTTCGGCGCTCGGATGCGCCTGCAGCGACAGCGGTTCGTCCGCAGCGAGCACCTTGACGAGGAACGGCAGGCAGTCGCCGAAGCGGCCGCGCACCGCGGGGCCGAGTTGGCCGTCGGGATCGTTTCGCAGCGCATCGAGCAACGAGACTTCGCCGCCGTCCGTCTCCAGCCATGCCGGATCACCCGGATGCGCCCCGAACCACAGCTCCGCCTCGGGATGCGCTGTGGGAGAAGGCCGTCCGGTGAAGTCGGCAATCGCGGTCCGCGAACCCCATGCATAGGTCCGCACCGCTCCGCGTAGCAGGTGCACTCGCTTAACCTCGAACCAGTCGCAGGTAGGTGGCCGTCATCTCCAACCGTACGGCCAGCATTGCCAATTGTTGTTCCGGGCCCGCGCTGCCGGGCGCGGCCGCGGCCTCTGGCGCGCCTGTACTGTCCAGGGCCTCCGGCACGTCTTCGGCATTGATCACATCGACGCTGTCGAACCCGCTCACCCGCGCGACCACCACCGGGCGCTCGGCGTCGGTGGCCAACACGAACGTGCGGACCCGCCGCGGCAGCGGGCCGTCGATCTCCTCGTCATGGAATATCGACCGCTCGTGATCGGCACCCTGCTCGCTGCCCATGCCGCCGGACGTCGCCACCAGCGCGTCCGCCAGCCCGACAGCGGCCACCGGCTGGTGCGCGATCCTCAGCAGGATCGCCGCACCGTGGCGGGCCAGGGCGAGCGTGGCCGGGTTGTCGCCTGCCAGCACCACGTCGCGCCCCGACATGCGTTCGGCAAGCGTCTTCGCGGGATTGGTGAACAGCTCGCGTGCTGCGCTGTTGCGGAACGCCTCGGCGTCGAGTTCGTCGGCCAGCGCGGCGAGGTCGACTTGAAGGCCGGCGTCCACCATGTGCAACACGGCCAGCCCCGCCGCCAGGTACCGAGTCAAGCCGAACTCGTCGCGCACCCACAGGCGCGGCGCAAGCGATACGGATCGGCCGGCCGTCGCATCGCGGAGCGGTCCTTCGTAGGGTGCGACGACCGCGATGCGCGCACCGCGGCGGACACCGGTCGCCGCCGCTTCGACTAGAACCGGATCGCCGGGGTCGTCGCCGGCCAGGATCAGGACGTCGAGCGCACCGATCCACGGCGGCACCTCCGACGCGACGACAATCGGCGAACCCACCGAACCGCCCAGCGTCGCCGACAGCATGGCCCCCGCCGTCTCGGCATTGCCGCGGCCCGCGACCCAGATGACCGTGCGCGGCGGCGTGTCGGATTTCAACGCATCCAGGTCACCCTCGTCGAGCGCCGCGGCGGTGGCGCGCACCTGCGCGCCCGCCATTGACGCCGCGCGCAGCAAACCATCCCGGTCTGCGGCGAGCAGGCCTTCGACATCATCGAGGTCAACGGCGGCTCGGGTTGCGTTCACGTGGTCGCCTCAGTGTCTGAGGGGGTTTGGGCTTGAACGGTCTTAGACACGAGCCCGACGATCTCGTCGACGTCTTCGGTGGTGCGGGCCTCGACGTTGAGCCGCAGCAATGGCTCGGTGTTGGACATCCGCACGTTGAACCAGCTGCCGTCGCCGAGGTCGACGGTGACGCCGTCGAGGTGGTCGATCGAGTGGATGCGGGTGCCGAACGACTTCAGCACGGCATCGACACACGCCTCGGCGTCGGTGACGGTGAAGTTGATCTCGCCGGAGGCCTCATAGCGTTGGTAATCCGCCATGAAGTCCGACAGCGGCCGGTCCTGTTCGCCGAGCGCGGCGAGCACGTGCAGCGCCGCCAGCATCCCCGAGTCGGCACCCCAGAAGTCGCGGAAGTAATAGTGCGCGGAGTGCTCGCCACCGAAGATCGCTCCGGTGTCGGCCATCAACGCCTTGATGTACGAGTGGCCGACGCGCGAACGCACCGGCGTACCACCCCGCTCAGCGACCAGTTCCGGCACCGCACGGGAGGTGATCAGGTTGTGGATCACCGTTGCGCCGATCTCTCTGTTCAGTTCCCGGGCAGCGACCAATGCCGTCACCGCCGACGGGGAAACCGGATGCCCCTTTTCATCGACGACGAAACACCGGTCGGCGTCCCCGTCGAACGCCAACCCGATGTCGGCTCCTGTGGCGACGACGTGGTCCTGCAGATCGACGAGGTTGGCCGGGTCCAGCGGATTGGCTTCGTGGTTCGGGAATGTCCCATCGAGTTCGAAGTACAACGGCAGCAACGTGATTGACGGGATCGCGCCGAGCACAGCGGGTGTGGTGTAGCCGCCCATGCCGTTGCCTGCGTCGACCGCCACCCGCAGCGGCCGCAGCTCGGCCAGGCTGACGAGCGACCGCAGAAAATCGCCGTACTCGACAAGCACGTCGCGCTCGGAGCTGGTGCCACGCGGCCCGTCGTGGGCGGGCACCCCCGCGATGATCTCCTCGCTGATCTGGGTCAGCCCCGTGTCCTTGCCGACGGGCTTCGCGCCGGCACGGCACAGCTTGATGCCGTTGTATGCGGCGGGATTATGGCTGGCGGTGAACATCGCGCCGGGACAGTCGAGCAGGCCGGAGGCGAAGTAGAGCTGATCGGTCGACGCCAGCCCGATCTGCACGACGTCGAGGCCTTGGGCCATGACGCCGTCCGCGAATGCCGCCGCAAGGGCCGGCGAGCTCGCGCGCATGTCGTGGCCGATCGTGATTCGGGACGCGCGGTCACGGACCAGCCGCGCGAACGCGCCGCCGACGTCGGCGACGAATCCTTCGTCGAGTTCCTCACCCACCAATCCGCGGACGTCATACGCCTTGATGACGCGGTGCACAGCCGCGGCGGGCCGAGACATAGAGCTCCTTGCGAAGGGGACTGTTGGCCGCCAGCCTAACCGTCGGGCGACGGGGAGATCGCGGCTAGGCAGGCTCTAATCACTGGGGTCTGGCAACACCCGCAGGTGGCCGCGCCGCCGACCGTTCGACTCGGGCCTTCTGGCGGCGGGTGCCATCAGCGCACCGCCGTGCACACCCGTGGTCGGATCGGAAAAGCCTGCCGCCACTCCGTTCATCGCGGGCGGCGCATCGCGACCCTCACGGACGGCGTCGGCGAGCGCAACCAGATCGTCCTCGTCGGGATGCGTCGGCAGCGGCCCCGCGTGGCGAACCAGCTCCCAGCCGCGCGGCGCGGTAATCCGGCCGGCGTGGGCCACGCACAGATCCCACGAATGCGGCTCTGACACCGTGGCCAGGGGTCCGACGACGGCCGTCGAGTCGGAGTAGACGAAGGTCAGCGTCGCGACCGCATAGTGGGGGCACCCGGGCCTGCAGCAGCGACGGGGAACATTCACGAACGAGAGGTTATCGTGCGGAAACGTCCTGAGCCGCCGGACACGCGCGCCATCCGAGCCCCGATCTCCAACCGTTACGATCGGGCGCGTGCCCGAGCGGAAATTAGGTGGATCACGCCGCGGCCGAGAGATGCGCGGGCCGCTGCTCCCGCCGACCGTACCCGGCTGGCGCAGCCGCGCCGAGCGGTTCGATATGGCCGTGCTCGAGGCGTACGAACCCATCGAGCGGCGTTGGCAGGAGCGGGTGTCGGCACTGGATGTCGCCGTCGACGAGATCCCCCGCATCTCGCCGAAGGATCCCGAGTCGGTGCAGTGGCCACCCGAGGTGGTGGCCGACGGTCCGATCGCGCTGGCACGGCTGATTCCCGCAGGGGTCGACGTCCGCGGCAACGCCACGCGGGCACGAATTGTGTTGTTCCGCAAACCTATTGAGCGGCGAGCGAAGGACACCATGGATCTCGCCGACTTGTTGCACGAAGTCTTGGTGGCTCAGGTGGCCACATATCTGGGCGTCGAACCTTCTGTCATCGACCCGACGATCGACGACGAGTAACGCAAGGGGTCAGATGATCCCGCGCTTCAGGCGGCGGCGCTCCCGCTCGGAAAGGCCGCCCCAGATGCCGAAGCGCTCGTCGTGGGCGAGTGCGTACTCCAGGCACCGGTCGCGGACCTCGCAACCCAGGCAGATTCGCTTGGCTTCGCGGGTCGAGCCGCCCTTTTCGGGGAAAAACGCCTCAGGGTCGGTTTGAGCGCACAATGCGCGCTCTTGCCATTGCTCATCTTCGGTAGTTGCCGGAGCAACGTCATATCTCTCTGGTGAATCGGGCACCAAACTCAATTGGGGACGCACCGGTACCCCAATCGGTGTCGGTCCGGTAATGGTGTGACGGGTGTCGCCTACTGAGCCGAGAATCCGGTTGTCGAATCGATCGTGATGATTGGAATCGACCTGCTCAAACGCCATGCTCCGCCTCCTCACCTGATCTCGTAGATCCCTAAATTGAGCCCACTATTTCGATGTGTGGCCATCCCAATTCGAACAAGTGATCGAATCTCGGTCTGCGCCACCGGAACCGGCCGTCCAACCAGGAAATGACACTGGTGTGATTACACACGTGTTAGCTGCCGGGGTCAAGCGCTGGAACAGAAATTCATACCATTCCGTGACACGAATTCGGCGCGTCGTCACGTCGGCGTGTCCCTCACACCACCGCGCCGCGCGGCCGCACGCGCCCACCGCCTAGTGTCGGTCAATGTGAAGGTCACGGTTCTGGTCGGCGGCGTTGGTGGCGCACGCTTCCTGCTGGGAGTGCAGCACCTGTTGGGGCTGGGCCAATTCGGTGGGTCCCAATCAGATAACGAACTGACCGCGATCGTCAATGTGGGCGACGACGCCTGGATGTTCGGCGTGCGGATCTGCCCGGATCTCGACACCTGCATGTACACCTTGGGCGGCGGCATCGACCCCGAACGCGGATGGGGACGTCGCGATGAAACCTGGCATGCCAAGGACGAACTCGCGGCCTACGGCGTGCAGCCCGACTGGTTCGGCCTCGGCGACCGCGACCTGGCCACCCATCTGGTCCGCAGCCAGATGTTGCGCGCCGGTTATCCGCTGTCGCAGGTGACCGAGGCGCTGTGCGACCGGTGGCAGCCGGGTGCGCGGCTGCTGCCCGCGAGTGATGACCGCAGCGAAACCCACGTCGTCATCACCGATCCCAACGACGGCGAGAAGCGGGCCATCCATTTCGAGGAGTGGTGGGTGCGCCACCGCGCGCAGGTGCCGACCCATAGCTTCGCGTTCGTGGGCGCCGATAAGGCCACCGCGGGCCCTGGCGTCACCGACGCCATCGAAACCGCCGACGTGGTGCTGTTGGCGCCGTCCAATCCCGTGGTGAGCATCGGCGCGATCCTCGCCGTGCCCGGAATCCGCGGTGCGCTGCGCTCGACCACTGCGCGCGTGATCGGCTACTCCCCCATCGTCGGTGGCAAGCCGGTGCGCGGCATGGCCGACGAATGCCTTTCGGTGATCGGGGTGGCCAGCACCTCAGAAGCGGTGGGGGGCTATTACGGGTCCCGCTCCGGCGTCGGCATTCTCGACGGCTGGCTGGTGCACGAGGACGACCACGCAGAGATCGACGGAGTCGAGGTGCGATCGGTGCCACTGCTGATGACCGATCCGGCGGCCACCGCTGAGATGGTGCGTGCCGGACTGGATCTCGCCGGGGTGAAGCCGTGACCGAGCACGGGTCGGCCGCTGCGGTCGAACTGCTACCGGTGGCCGGCCTTCCGGAGTTCCGGCCGGGCGACGATCTCGCCGCGGCGCTCGCTGAGGCGGCTCCCTGGCTGCGCGACGACGATGTGGTGGTCGTCACCAGCAAGGTGGTGTCCAAGTGCGAAGGGCGCATCGTCGACGCCCCGACCGATCCCGAGGAGCGGGATACCCTGCGACGCAAGCTGATCGATGCCGAAGCGGTGCGAGTGCTTGCGCGCAAGGGTCGCACGCTGATCACCGAGAACGCGATCGGCCTGGTGCAGGCGGCGGCGGGAGTCGACGGCTCCAACGTCGACTCGGGTGAGTTGGCACTGCTGCCGACGGACCCGGACGGCAGCGCCGCAGCGCTGCGCACCGGGTTGCGTGAACGGCTGGGTGTCACCGTCGGCGTTGTCGTCACCGACACCATGGGCCGGGCCTGGCGCAACGGCCAGACCGACTTCGCGATCGGCGCGGCAGGCCTGACCGTGCTGCACGGCTACGCAGGCTCGCGCGACCGGCACGGCAACGACCTGATCGTCACCGAGATCGCCGTCGCCGACGAGATCGCCGCGGCCGCCGACCTCGTCAAGGGCAAGCTGACCGACATTCCGGTGGCCGTCGTTCGTGGACTCACGTTGTCCGACAACGGATCCAATGCGCGGACGCTGCTGCGGCCCGGCGAAGACGACCTGTTCTGGCTCGGCACCGAGGAAGCGATCGCCCTCGGTCGCAGTCAGGCCCAACTGATGCGCCGCTCGGTCCGCCGGTTCAGTGCCGAGCCCGTCGCGCCCGACCTCGTCGAGGCGGCGGTCGCGGAAGCCCTGACCGCGCCCGCGCCACACCACACGCGGCCGGTGCGGTTCGTCTGGGTGCAGGACCGCGCCAAGCGGCTGCGCCTGCTGGACCGGATGAAGGATCAGTGGCGTGCCGACCTGACCGGCGACGGCCGCTCAGCGGAGTCCGTCGAGCGGCGCGTTGGTCGGGGCCAGATCCTCTACGACGCACCCGAACTCGTCATCCCGTTCATGGTGCCCGACGGTGCGCACGCCTATCCCGACGCCGCACGCACCGCGGCGGAACACACCATGTTCACGGTCGCGGTCGGCGCCGCCGTGCAGGCGCTGCTGGTGGCACTGGCCGTGCGCGACGTCGGCAGCTGCTGGATCGGCTCGACCATCTTCGCCGCCGACCTGGTGCGCGATGAGCTCGCGTTGCCCTCTGACTGGGAGCCGTTGGGCGCCATTGCCATTGGCTACCCCGAAGACCCGTCTGGTCCGCGCGACCCGGTGGACCCCGACGGCCTGCTGGTGCGCAGGTGAGCCTGCACGAATCCGCCGTCGAGGCGCTAAGGCACTGGCGCGCACCCGATCCCGCGCAGGACACGCTGCGGCATGCGGTGCTGGCGTTTCTCGCCGCCCGGCCCGATGGCTGTCTGCGGCAGTGCGCGCCGGGTCATGTCACAGGCTCGGCACTGGTGCTTGACCACACCGGCACCCACGCCCTGCTGACGCTTCATCCCCGGTTCGGGCGGTGGCTGCAACTCGGCGGGCACTGCGAGGAGACCGACGCCGACATCGTCGCGGCCGCACTGCGCGAAGCCACTGAGGAGTCCGGCATCGACGACCTGGTGATCGATCCCGAGCCGGCCGCGCTGCACGTGCACCCCGTCACCTGCTCGCTGGGGGTGCCGACCCGCCACCTCGATGTGCAGTTCGTCGTGCACGCGCCGCCGAACGCGGAAATCGCGGTCAGCGACGAGTCTTTGGACCTGCGGTGGTGGCCCCTTGACGCCTTACCGGAGGGTTGCGACTTCGGCCTCACACAGCTCGCTGACGCGGCCAGGAAACGTCAGACGTCGGTCGAGTAGCGGATGCCGCCGTCGGGGATGGTGACCCCCGGCCACACCCGCGCGCCGCGCAGCAATTCGCAGCGTGCACCGATGTCGGCGCCGTCGCCGATCACCCCGTCGCGGATCAGCGCGCGCGGGCCGATGCGAGCACCGAAGCCGATGATCGAGCGTTCGATCACCGCGCCGGCCCCGATGCAGGCGCCGTCGAAGATCACCGCGCCGTCCAGGCGGGCACCGGCGCCGATCTCGGCGCCGCGGCCGACGACGGTGCCGCCGATCAGCAGTGCGCCCGGCGCGACGGCCGCGCCGTCGTGCACCAGCTTCTCGCCGCGCTGACCACCCAGCGCAGGCGACGGAGCGATACCACGCACCAGATCCGCCGAACCGCGCACGAAGTCGTCGGGAGTGCCCATGTCGCGCCAGTAGGTCGAGTCGACGTAGCCGCACACCCGCAGCCCGTCCGACAGCAAACCGGGGAACACCTCGCGCTCCACCGAAAGCGCGCGGCCCTTCGGGATCTGATCGATGACCTCGCGCTTGAACACGTAGCAGCCGGCGTTGATCTGGTCGGTCGGCGGGTCCTGCGTCTTCTCAAGGAATGCCGTCACCACACCGTCGGAATCGGTGGGCACACAGCCGAACGCACGCGGGTCGCCAACACGCACCAGATGCAGCGTGACGTCGGCGCCGCTGCTTCCATGGGAGTCCAGCAGCGCGCGCAGGTCGGCGCCGGAGAGCACGTCACCGTTGAAGACCAGCGCCGTGTCGTAGCGCAGCTTCCCCGCCACATTCGCGATGCCGCCACCGGTGCCCAGCGGCTCGTCCTCGACGACGTAGTCGATCTGTAGACCCAGCTTCGAGCCGTCGCCGAACTCCGACTCGAACACCCCCGCCTTATAGGAGGTGCCCAGCACCACATGCTCGATGCCCGCGTCGGCGATCCGCGACAACAGGTGGGTCAGAAACGGCAGACCCGCGGTGGGCAGCATCGGTTTGGGCGCCGACAGGGTCAACGGCCGAAGGCGCGTACCCATCCCGCCGACGAGTACGACCGCGTCCACCTCCGCCGGATTGACCACTAGTGCCGTCCCTTCCTCTGCTTGCGCCGGGAATTGCGGACCACCAGGCCCGCACGCGCAGCCAGCGCGCCCCTAATAGTCCACCGCAGTGGCGCCTGCCACAGCTGCGAATGCCGATCTGAGAGAAAAGTGTAGGTGCTGGTGTGGTGGGCCGCCAAGTTGCGGGCCGGGTCGCGCCCTGTGGCGTGCCCCTTGTCGTGCAAAATCTCCGCCGACGGCACATAAATGTTCTGCCAACCCGCCTTGCCGAGGCGATCACCCAGGTCGACGTCCTCCATGTACATGAAATAGCGCTCGTCGAAGCCCGACACCTGATCGAACGCAGAGCGCCTCAGCAACAAACATGATCCGGACAGCCAGCCGACAGGACGTTCGCTGGGCTCGGTTCGCTCCTGCCGGTATTCGGCCGTCCACGGGTTGGATTTCCAGAACGGGCCGACGACCGCGTGCATGCCGCCGCGGATCAGGCTGGGCAGGTGGCGTGCCGACGGGTACACCGACCCGTCCGGATCGCGGATCAGCGGGCCCAGCGACCCCGCCCGTGGCCAGCGTTCGGCCGCCTCCAGCAACAGGTCGATGCTGCGGGGCCCCCATTGCACGTCCGGGTTGGCGACCACCACAAACTCCGACTCCGGGGTGATCTCCGCGACCGCCAGGTTCACCGCGGTGCCGTAGCCCAGGTTTCCGCCCGTGCGCAGCAGTCGGGCATTCGGATAGCGCTCGGCCGCTTCTTCCGGCGCGCCGTCGGTCGAACCGTTATCGGCCATGATGACGCTCACCGGCCGGTCGGTGGCGTGTGACAGCGTCGCCAGGAACCGGTCGAGGTGCGGGCCCGGTGAATACGTCACCGTCACCACAACCAGTTCGTCACTCACCCGCTAGAGGGTAGCGGCATCCGAATGGGCCACCGCAGCAACGGCAACCAACTCCAGTGTTACCGCTTCAGCCCGGTAGTCTGTCAAGGGCCGCTAAGGGGGTGGACGACCGCGGCCGGGAAAGGACGAGCAGTATGGCTGCATTCGACTACGTCATCCTCGGTGCGGGAGCCGCCGGCTGCGTGCTGGCAAACCGACTTTCGGAGGATCCCCGAACCGAGGTGTTGCTGGTCGAAGCGGGCCCACCCGCCCGCGGTCCATACTTCGCCATCCCGATGATGGGCGCAGGCCTGTTCGAACAGCGGACGGATCACCCGGATCCGCTTACTTACGAGGGCCACAAGCACAGCTTCGTCTACCAGCTCGAGCCGTACGGCGCCGCCGACAAACTCAACGAACGCTGGGTGCGCGGTAAGGCCGTCGGCGGCTCCACCGCCATCAACGGCTTGGTGTACAACCGCGGGAACCGCGAGGACTACGACGAACTCGAACGGATGGGCAACCGCGGCTGGGGCTGGGACCACATCCTGCCGATCTTCAAGTCCTTCGAGGACAATCAGTTCGGCGCATCGCCGACCCGCGGAGTTGGCGGGCCCCTGCATATCTCGCAGCCGAAGTTTCCAGATGAGTTGAGCCAGTACATCATCGACGCCGCAGCGAGCACCGGCCTGCGCAGCGTCGAAGACTACAACGAATCCGACGACGAACGCGTCGGGCCCGCGATGGCCATGATCCACCGGGGGCTGCGGGTCAGCGCCGCCAAGGCGTTCCTTGATCCCATTCTCAAGCGGCCCAACGTGCACCTGGCCACCGACACCTACGTGCGGCGGCTGGTTTTCGAGAACGGGCGTGCCGTCGGTGCGGAGATCCGGACGGGTGGCAACACCTCCGAGGTGCGCGCCCGCCGGGAGGTAATCCTGGCGACCGGGGCGTTGCACACGCCGAAGATTTTGCAGCTGTCCGGGGTCGGCCCGCGCGACGTGCTCGAAAAGGCTGGAGTGCCTTTGTATCTCGAGCGAGACAACGTCGGCCGTCGGATGACTGAGCACTTCTGCGCCATAATGATGTATCGACTGAAAGACGACTTGGGCTACAACAGGCAACTGCGCACAACCGTCGGCAAAGCGATTGCGGCACTGAAATTTGCGGCGACGCGCAGGGGGCCGCTGGCCACGCCGACCGGCGACGTGATGGCGATCTTCAAGACCCGGCCAGAGCTCGATCGCGTCGACGGCCAGTTCCTGGCCCGGCTGATGTCGGTGGCCGACGTCAGCGGCGGCGA
>DATJIX010000028.1:0-11566 GCA_035492865.1 Mycobacterium sp.
GGCACCGCACGCATCCAGTCGGACACCGCGACCACCGGCCCCTCTGCGTCGGCCAATGCCGTGGTGACGAACGGCGTGCCGGCAGGCCGATCGGGATGGCGCAGCCGCTGCTTCTCTATCTCCACGCCGTCGCGGTTGAGCTCGCCCCAGCTGGTCACCGACCAGACGTCCGCGGCGACGTCCCACTCCTCGGCCAACAGATCGGCCGCCCGCACGGCCTCGGGCATCCCAACGCCAGAGGCGAGGATCTGGGCGACGTGCGTGCGCTTCTCGGGTGCCTTGCGGAAGCGGTAGATGCCGCGCAGCAGCGCCTCGACGTCGAGCCCCTCCGGTTCGGCGGGCTGGACGTACGGCTCGTTGTAGATGGTGATGTAGAAGTAGACGTTCTCCGGGTTCTCGCCGTACATCCGGTGCAGGCCGCTCTCCACGATGTAGGCGATCTCGTAGGCGAACGCCGGGTCGTAGGCGACGACCGCCGGATTGGTCGAGGCGAGCAGCAGCGAGTGCCCGTCGGCGTGCTGCAAACCTTCGCCGGTCAGGGTGGTGCGGCCCGCGGTGGCACCAAGGACGAAGCCGCGAGCCATCTGGTCAGCAGCCGCCCACAGGCCGTCGCCGGTGCGCTGGAACCCGAACATCGAATAGAAGATGTAGATCGGGATCATCGGCTCGTTGTGCGTGGCGTAGGACGTGCCCACCGCGGTGAACGACGCCGTCGAGCCTGCCTCGTTGATCCCTTCGTGCAGGATCTGGCCGATTTCACTTTCCTTGTACGCCAACATCAATTCGGCGTCGACCGCGGTGTAGAGCTGACCGTTGCGGTTGTAGATCTTCAGGCTGGGGAACCACGAGTCCATCCCGAACGTGCGGGCCTCGTCCGGGATGATCGGCACGATCCGCTTGCCGATTTCCTTGTCCCGCAACAGCTCCTTGAAGGTGCGCACGGTCGCCATGGTGGTGGCCACCTCTTGGGTGCCTGAGCCCTTCTTCAGCGCCTTGTAGGTGTCGCGGCCGGGCAGCGTCAGCACCTTGGATTTGGTGCGCCGCTCCGGCACGAACCCACCCAGCGCCCGCCTGCGCTCCAGCAGGTAGCGGATTTCGGGGGCCTCGGCGCCGGGGTGGTAGTACGGCGGCAAGTACGGGTTCTTTTCCAGCTCTGCGTCGCTGACCGGAATGCGCTGGGCATCCCGGAAGAACTTGAGGTCTTCCAGCGCAAGCTTTTTCATCTGATGGGTGGCATTTCGGCCCTGGAAGTGCGCGCCCAGCGAGTAGCCCTTGATGGTCTTGGCCAGGATCACCGTCGGCTGGCCCTTGTGCTCCGTCGCTGCCCGATACGCGGCGTAGACCTTGCGGTAGTCGTGGCCGCCGCGCTTGAGGTTCCAGATCTCGGCGTCGGACATGTTCGCGACGAGCGCCTTGGTGCGCGGGTCACGCCCGAAGAAGTGGTCGCGGACATAGGCGCCGTCGTTGGCCTTGTACGTCTGGTAGTCACCATCGGGCGTCGTATTCATCAGGTTGACCAGCGCGCCGTCGCGGTCGGCGTGCAGCAGCGCATCCCACTCGCGGCCCCACACCACCTTGATGACGTTCCAGCCGGCGCCGCGGAAGAACGACTCCAGCTCCTGGATGATCTTGCCGTTGCCGCGCACCGGCCCGTCCAGGCGCTGAAGGTTGCAGTTGATCACGAACGTGAGGTTGTCCAGACCCTCGTTGGCGCCCACCTGAATCAGCCCGCGGCTCTCCGGCTCGTCCATCTCGCCGTCGCCGAGGAAGGCCCACACATGCTGATTGGAGGTGTCCTTGATGCCCCGGTCGTGCAGGTAGTGGTTGAACCGGGCCTGGTAGATCGCATTCATCGGGCCGAGGCCCATCGACACCGTGGGGAACTCCCAGAAGTCCGGCATCAGCCGGGGATGCGGATACGACGGCAGCCCGCCGCCGGGGTGACTGTGCTCCTGGCGGAAGCCGTCGAGCTGATCGGCAGTTAGCCGGCCCTCGAGGAAGGCGCGCGCGTAGACGCCGGGCGAGGCGTGCCCCTGGATGAAGATCTGATCGCCGCCGCCGGGATGCGCCTTACCGCGGAAGAAGTGGTTGAAACCGACCTCGTACAGCGCCGCTGACGATGCGTATGTCGAAATGTGGCCTCCCACACCGACTCCCGGGCGTTGTGCCCGGTGCACCATGATTGCGGCGTTCCACCGGATCCACGCCCGATACCGCCGTTCGACGTCCTCATCGCCGGGAAACCACGGCTCGAGCTCGGTCGGGATGGTGTTCACGTAGTCGGTCGAGGTGAGCGCGGGAATCGCCACCCGCTGTTCGCCAGAGCGTTCCAGCAACCGCAACATCAGGTACCGCGCCCGCGAGGGACCCGACCGTTCCAGCAACTCGTCGAAGGATTCCAGCCATTCGGCGGTCTCTTCAGGATCGATGTCGGGCAGATACGATGCGACGCCTTCACGAATCACTCGAACCCGATCGGGTTCGGCTGTGGTGCTGGAGTTTTGGGCCAGGTCTTGGCGCACGAACTCGGTGGTCAACTTCCGCTCCTTGTTAGGCGGTGTATGTGCTACGCGATCGGCGTAACTGCCTCCATCTTTGTCCCATCGTGCCCCACTTGCACTGCCGGGGGTGCCGAGTGAATGAACCCGCGATCGCCGGTTCAAACCGGTAACGTCTGCAGCCGTGCTGATCGCTGGGCTGTCTCGCAGGCGACTGCGGATCGCGGCCCTGGTGATCGGCAGTCTGGCCGCCACCGCGATGATCATCGTGGGCTGTACCAGCGTCACCCAAGGCTCGGCGCAGATCGACCGTGCCGATGCCCCTGTCTACCGGGCATCGGTGTCGGCGTCGAGCGAGGAATCGGCTTCCAGTTCGAGCGTCCGCGAATCCGAACGGCAGGCGTCGCTCACCACGCAGGCGATCCATTCGGCATGTGAAGCGCTGAGCTCGTCGAGCGTCGACGCCATCACCGCGGTGAACAACTACGTCGACTCGTACAACAAGAACGCCGCGGACGCGGCCGGCAAGGCGCCCCCGGCCATCGACGCGCTCAACCACAGCGCTGATCTGGTCGCGGGCAATGTGTCCGACCCGTTGTCGCCCGATCTGCGCGACGCGCTGAACGCCTGGGTGGACGCGGCGAGGGGGCTGGCAGCCGCCATCGCGGGCAATTACGGGCCGGATGAATTCAACGCCGCGATCACCAAACTGAACGACACGAAGACCGCCGCGCTGAACAAATGCGACGCGGCATATCGATGAACCTGCCGCCACTCGTCGGTGTTCGCGCCTCGGCGTGCGACGATAGGGCCAGGACATCGCCGGGCGCGTCCTGCGCTCGAGCCGGCTGAAGGAGGACCGACCGTGGTCGCGGCGGATGACGCCCCGAACTACGCCCGCAGACTGGGCATCCAAAAAGATCAGGTTGTGCAGGAGTTGGGCTGGGACTCCGACGTCGACGACGACATCCGTGCCGACATCGAGGAGGCGTGCGGCGGCGAGCTGCTCGACGAGGACGCCGACGAGGTCATCGACGTGGTCCTGCTGTGGTGGCGCGACGACGACGGCGACCTGGTGGACAACCTGATGGACGCCATCACGCCGCTGGCTGACGACGGCGTGATCTGGGTGGTTACCCCGAAGACGGGCAAGCCGGGGCACGTTCAACCCGCCGAGATCGCCGAGTCGGCGCCCACGGCGGGCCTGATGCAGACGTCGTCGGCCAACCTGGGCGACTGGATCGCCAGCAGGCTGGTGCAGCCCAAGTCCAAAGCCGCTGGACGCCGGTAGTGCTGGACGTCGGTACCGACGCACCGGACTTCACGCTCAAGGACCAGAACGGCCAGCCGGTCACGCTGAGCAGCTTTCGCGGCGTCCGCACTGTGCTGCTGGTGTTCTTCCCGCTCGCGTTCACCGGCATCTGCCAGGGCGAGCTGGACGAGATCCGCGATCATCTGCCGGACTACCGCAACGACGACACGGCCACGTTGGCGATCTCGGTCGGTCCGCCGCCGACCCACAAGATCTGGGCGACGCAGAGCGGCTTCACCTTTCCGGTGCTGTCCGACTTCTGGCCACACGGCGCGGTGGCGCAGTCCTACGGCGTGTTCAACGACGCGGCAGGCTTTGCCAATCGGGGCACCTTCGTGGTGGACCGCGGGGGCGTCATCCGGTTCGCGGAGATGAAGCAGCCGGGGGAGCCGCGCGATCAGGCCGTGTGGATGGACGCGCTCGAAGCGCTGCAGACGGGCTGACGGATTTCCGCAACCAGGTCATCGACCGGTAACCTGCCTGGCCAGGGGCGCGTAGCTCAGTGGTAGAGCTCTGGTTTTACACACCAGCGGTCGGCGGTTCGATACCGTCCGCGCCCACCGTATTTCACCCGCCGTGTTTGATTTGGCAAAGGTCTCTCGGTAGCTAACCTGGGACTTCGGCCGGCCTGATCCACACAGCGGGCTTTCAGGCACTTCCGAGACTGCAACCTTTGCAATGTCGCTGGCAGCAGGAAAAGCTATGCAAATACAGGATGTTCAGGCTATGCTGCGTTAGCTGGAGCACGCCCTCCGGCCCATATGCGACCAACGAGGGGGAAGTATGAAGAAGACTTTGATCGTAGCCGGGTTAATTAGCGCCGCCGCCGTGGTGACTGCCGCGCCGGCCGCAGCGGACCCCACCAGCACCGTTAGTTGCTCACCGGCGCCGATGTGCTTGATCAACGGGCAGATGGCGGATTGGCAGGGCAACGTCCAAGACTTCTTCACCAACCAGCCGAAGCAGTGGCAGGGCAACGTCCAGGACTTCTTCACGAACCAGCCGAAGGAGTGGCAGGGGAACGTGAAGGACTTCTACACCAACCAGCCCAAGGAGTTCGTCAAGAACGTCGGAACCCTTGGCGCCTACGGCGCGCAAAAGGCTGCCGAGGAAAACGGCGGATAACCAAGCCAATTACGAGAGATGCCAGGGGTCACGGCCCCTGGCATCTTCGTTCTGTCAGCTAGGCGGGGCGAAGAACTCCAACGCGTTGCCGTCGGGATCGCGGAAGCTGACGCCAGATCCGTAGTGCGCCTCCACGATTCCGCCGTGTTCGATGCCGAGTCCGTTGAGTCGGTCGACCCACTCCGCAAGCTCGTCGCGGCTGGCGCAACCGAAGCCGACGTGATCGAGGCCCGCCCGGAATTCGGTGAACTGCCCACCCTCGAGACCCCGGTCGTGCTGATGAATACCGAACAGCGTGCCGTTGTCGAACGCCCATACCAAATGTCGGAAGCCGGCGTCGGTGTGCTCGTCGAGCACGGGATCGGCACCGATCAGCGTTTGGTACCAAGGTCCGCTGACGCCGAGATCGCGCACGGTGAGTGCGACATGGTTGAGCGCCGGGAAGGCCATCGTGGACTCCTCACTGTTCACAAAACGAAGACGAAGTACATACGTCGCCGGGCGGCGCCCGGTTCACCAGTGATCATCGACCCTGCAGCGGGTAAACGCGACGATTCTTGATCTCGAAATAACTGGTCGTTGCGGTCATCGCTATCCAGCAAACGAATTTGGCCACGTTCTTCACTCTTACTAGTTGCTTCAACTAAAGAAATATTCATTTGCCAACGTTGCTAATTGACGTTTCTGTCGTTTCTTTGGCGACTCGTTGCTGCGTCAAACTTGCTGGTTAATGCCCAGAAAATTGTTGTCATCGCGATTAAAGCCGACCTTTGCCGGGAACCAGGCAAAGGTATCGACGAACTCGGTGCGGGGACCGGGTAACGAAATGGATCACGAAATGGGGATACTCGTGCGGCAAATGAAGAAGATCGGTTTTGCATTGACGGCCTCTGCGGTTCTCTCGGCCGGGGCCGCGAGTCTGTTGGTGGCTGGGGGTTCCGGCCCCGCGGTGCTGCCATACGACATGTTGGCGGCGATCAACACCTCCAACACGACGGTGGGTTTCGCTGACTCGGACATCATCGGCATGTCGACCACCGACATCAACAGGACCCTGGACGCCATGCAGGCGATGGGCGTGCAGAACGTCCGGATCTTGATTCCGTGGAACAACGTCGAACCGGCGAACAACTACTTCTACTGGAACAAGGTCGACGCGCTCGTCAACGCCGCGAATTCGCGCAACATGGGCATCCTCGGCGTGCTGAACTCGACGCCCGCATGGGCGGTCGCGCCTGGGCGGCCCCCGGTCGCGAGTCCGCCGGCCTCGAACGCCGAATACGCCCAATTCGTTGGGGCGGTGGCGCAGCGCTACGCCGGCAAGATCTCGGCCTACGAGGTCTGGAACGAGCCCAACGCCGCCACCTTCTGGAACCCGTCGCCGGATCCCGCGGCGTACACCCAGATGCTCCAGGCGGCCTATCCGGCGATCAAGGCCGCCGACCCGAACGCCACGGTCATCGGCGGCGTGGTCGGCTGGGTCACCGATTATCCGAACCTCGCGATCAGCCCGGCCAAATATGTCCAGGGCATGTACGACGCCGGGGCGCAGGGTTATTTCGACGCACTGTCGTATCACCCGTACCAGTACCAGGTGCCGTTCGGGCAGGGCAAGCCGTATGGCGCCGCCGCGCCGATCAATCAGCTTGACCTGATGCACCAGGAAATGGTCGCCAATGGCGATGGAAGCAAGCAGATTTGGGCGACCGAGTACGGGGAGCCGACGTCGGTCGTCAGTGAGGCGACCCAGGCGTCGTTCATCTCGAACTTCCTGAACAGCTGGAGCAGTTTCAGCTATACCGGTCCGTCGTTCGTCTACACCACCCGCGACCGCGCGACCGGAAGCACAAGTGATCAGGACACTCTCGGCGTGCTACGCACCGATTGGACGCGCAAGCCCGCTGCGAACGTGATTCAGCAGTGGACAGCGACACATCCGCAGTCGCCACCGACAACCGCCGTGTCGACCACCTCGACGACCACCGCGGTGGCCCCGATGGCCGCCACTGCGGTGCCGCAGAGCGTCCTGGCCGCACCGGCGGCGGCGACCGAAACAACCACTGCGCCAACGGCTACCGCGACCGCCACGGCCACCGCCGAGCCGACGACTGCTACGAAAACGGCGACCCAGCCGAGTGCGTCGACCGAGCCGACGGGCTCGACGTCGACGGACTCGACATCGACGGATTCGACCAATAAGACGTCAACGAGCACGACCGGCTCGACCGGCAGCACGACGGGCTCGACCGGCTCGTCCGGGACCGCCACCAAGTGATTCGAGGGGTGTCACGGCAGGCGGGTCAAACGACCCGCCTGCCGAGGCGCGCCCTGGTCCGCATATCGCGCAGGTACAGCTCGTAGCCGAGCAGCCAGACCTCGCGGGGAATGACGCGGTCGGCGAGTCGCAGCGCCGCGAGTAACCAGTCGAACCGGCGTTGCTGACCTGCCGTCCACGGCAGCCGCATCTGTGAGCGGAACTCGGCGGGCAGGAATCCGGCCGTCGCGAACAGGTTGAACCGCCCGGCGAGCAGTCGCAGCGGGGCGGGCAGAAACGCCATCGCCGCCACGCCGCGCAGGTGTTCCCGAACCGGCGGGTCGATCCGCAGGTCGTCGAGCGAGCTTTTCCAGAACTCGTCGAACGCGGCACGATCTGGTGGCCACATATCGTCGCGGACCTGCAGTGTGGTGCCCAGCCTCTTGGCGTCCTGGTACACGGCGTCGGCGGATTCGCTGTCGAGCGGGCCGTAGAGAAACTCGTGTTGGTCTACGTAGTAGCGGTACAGGCAGGCCGCCACCCAGAGCTGCAGCCGCGGGTCAAATGCGTTGTAGGACACCGGGCTTGACTTGGTTGACCGGACAAGCGCGTGCACCTTGTCGACTTCCTTGCGGATCAGTGCGCGATCGGCGTCCGTGCCGACCGTCGCGGCCGCCAGGTAGGTGCCCGTGGTCCGCGCCCGCTTCCAGGGATGCTTGTAGACGTTGCCGCTGTCCACCGGACTCTCCAGCACGCCGTAACCGACGGCAGGCGACGCCAACTGCATGATCACGTTGGCCGCAGGCAGCAGTACCGCGGCGGGGTTCAGCAAGTCGGTGACCCTGGTCGGACGCGGGGGTGGACCCAGCCTCATGAATCCGAGTAGACCACTTGTGAGACGCTCCCGGGGTGTTTGCGCGAGCATGTGGGGGCCGCGCCGCGGGGATCGCGGCCGGCTATTTCGCCGACCTGATGTTCGGCGATCCGCAGCGCGGCCACCCGGTCGCCTTGTTCGGCAGCGGCGCAGCGGCTTTGGAAGAGCTGACATATGCCGATTCCCGTCGCGCCGGTGCGCTGCACACGGGAACGCTGCTGGGGGCGCTCGGTGTGTTCGGGATCGCCGTTGAGCGGGTGGCCCACCTGCGCGGACCCGGGTGGACGGCAGCGGGCACCGCTGCGGCGGCGTTCGTCGCACTCGGCGGCACATCGTTGGGCCGCACCGGCCACCAGATGGCCGGCCTGCTGGAGAGCGGGGACCTCGCAGGCGCGCGGTTGCTGCTGCCGTCGCTGTGTGGGCGGGAACCGGCCGCGCTCGACGCCGCCGGACTGGCACGGGCGGCGCTGGAATCCGTCGCCGAGAACACCTCCGACGCGCATGTCGCGCCTGTGTTGTGGGCCGCGGTGGGCGGGGTGCCCGCGGTGCTCGTGTACCGCGGCGCGAACACACTCGACGCGATGATCGGCAACAAATCGCCCCGCTATGCCCGATTCGGCTGGGCGGCGGCACGTTTCGATGATGTGGCCAATTTCGTCGCGGCTCGGATGACCGCCCTGCTGGTGGCGGTGTGCGCGCCTCTGGTCGGTGGCTCGCCCGCAGGCGCGTTACGGGCGTGGCGCCGCGACGCGGCTCGTCACCCCAGCCCCAACGCGGGTGTGGTGGAGTCCGCTTTCGCAGGTGCGCTCGGCGTCCGGCTCGGCGGGCCGACGCAGTACGCACACGAACTGGAGATCCGGCCGACGCTCGGCGATGGGCGGGCCCCCGAGGTCGCGGATCTCGCTCGCGCAGTGCGGCTGTCGCGAATCGTCCAGGCCGCGGCGGTCGCGGTCGCCCTCAGCGGCGCCTGCCGTATCGGTCGGCGAGCTTCTGCTCGACAGTGAGTGGAGCGGCGGCGTCAACGTCTGGCTCCGCGGCCTTCTCCCGTCGCCGCTGCCGGATCTCGGCGTACACGAAGTAGCCCACCAGAATCGGGGCGATGATGCCGAACGCGATCCATTGGATGCCGTACGACAGGAACGGTCCGGCATCGAGCTGGGGCAGGGCGATGACGCCGAGGCCGCCTGGCTGATCCTCGACCAATTGGATGTACGACCCGGCGAGTGGCGTACGGGTGAGGGCCGAGATCTGCCCGGTGTTGATCGAATAGACCTGCTGCGCACCGTCTTCGCGGAAGGGATCTTTGCCCGCCACCACCGACTCGGAATCGCGCAGCCGGGCGGTGATCGTCACCGTGCCCGTCGGTGGAGCAGCAAACGGCGGCACCTTCGAGCCCTGCTCGGGCCGCACGTATCCGCGGTCGACCAGCACCACCGGCCCGCCATCGACGGCGAACGGTGTCAGCACCTCGAACGCGGGATCGCCCTCGATGACGCGCAGCCGGGCCAGCACCTGCTGGTCTCCCAGGTAGTGCCCGGTGGCGGTGACGCGTCGCCACTGGTCATTGGGAGCCGATGAATCCTGATGCGGCAGAAACGTTTTCAGCGGGACCGGATCAGCGGTCAGCGAATGCGAGATCTGGTTGTTCTCCCGCGAGGTCTTGGTGTTCTTGCCAAGCTGCCACGGGGCCAGCACGGTGAAGCACAGGTACGCGAACGCCACCACCACGACAAACAGAGCCAGCCATGCCGGCCGCAGCAGAAAGGCCAACCGCCGCATCAGATTGCGATTCCTCTGCCAGCGAGCTGTTCGTCCACCCAGTCGTGCAGCCCGGGCAGCGCCGCATCGATGACGGTGAAGACGTCCTCGAAGTCGTCGTGCGTCCCGTAGTAGGGGTCCTCGACGTCGAGGGCATGCGCAGCTGACCTCGGGTCGAACGATCGCAGCATCCGGATGTTGGTCGCGGGCACCCCCAGTTGGCGCAGCATCCGCTCGTGGTTGCGGCCGAGCGCGACGACCAGATCCGCGGACAGATGGTCGTCGTCGACCTGGGCGGCACGATGGGCGGTGGGGTAGCCGTGTCCGCGCAGCACATCGGAGGCCCGCCGGTCAGCGGGATCACCGGCGTGCCAGCCGCCGGTGCCTGCGCTGGTGACCCGTACCGCGTCCGCGAGGCCGCGCTCGGCGATCTGGTGGGCGAACATCTTCTCAGCCATCGGCGACCGGCAGATGTTGCCCGAGCAGATGAATGTGACGTGCAGCGGCTCAGACACCCAACACCTCGCGAAGGTCATCGATGGAACAGACGTGCGCCAGCGGGTTGACTGCGTTCGGGCCATCGAAGTCCGCGCGCCCGTAGCCCCAGCCGACCACGACGGTGTCGATGCCATGTTCGGCCGCGCCCTCGACGTCATGGGACCGATCGCCGACCATCAGCACTCGGTCCGGCAGCGGCCGCAACTGGGCAAGCGCGTGCGCGACGACGTCGGACTTGGTGGCCCTCGAGCCGTCCACGCTGGCGCCCGCGATCACCTCGAAATGACCGTCGAGTCCGAAGTGGGCGAGGATGCGCCGCGCGGTCGGTTCCGCCTTGGAGGTGGCCACCGCCAACCGCACGCCAGCGGCATGCAGGTCCGCGAGCAGCACTTCGATGCCGTCGAAGAGCCTGTTCATCGCCCAGCCGCGGGTGGTGTAATCCGCCCGGTAAGCGGCGATCGCGGCATCCGCGTGCTCGCCGAGCCCCATCTCACGCAGCGTGTGATGCATGGGCGGGCCGACGATGCGGGTGGCCAGGTCACCGTCGGGCACCGTCGCGCCGATCTCGCCAAGTGCGTGCTTGAAGCTGGACACGATGCCCTGCGCTGAGTCGGTCAGAGTGCCGTCGAGGTCGAAGAGCACCAACTGCGGGCGGGCCGCGACGGTACTGCGCAGGGTTTCTGTCACGACTCCATTGTCGCCGACGTCTACTGTCGTGCTGTGGCCAGTCAATCCCGTGCCGCCGCTCGCTACCACGGCGACCAGGCCGCAGTGCCCGGCATGCTGGACTTCGCGGTCAATGTGCGCGGCTGCGAGCCGCCATCGTGGCTGCTTGACAGGCTGTCGACCCGGCTGACCGACCTCGGTCGGTACCCGAGCGCCGTCGACGAACGCCGCGCGTTGGAGGCCGTCGCCGCCAGGCATCGCCGAAGCGTCGACGAGGTGGCGCTGCTGGCCGGGGCGGCCGAGGGCTTCGCCCTGCTGGCCAATCTGCGGCCCCGACTGGCCGCGCTGATCGCACCGTCGTTCACCGAGCCGGAGGCCGCGCTCGCCGCGGCAGGCGTGCCGCTCCAGCATGTCGTGCTGGACCCGCCGTTCGGGCTTGGCGGTGCCCGGGTATCTGAGGACGCCGACCTCGTCGTGGTCGGCAATCCGACCAACCCGACCTCGGTGCTGCACACCCGCGACCAGATCTTGGCGTTGCGCAGGCCGGGCCGCGTCGTGGTGGTCGACGAGGCGTTCGCCGA
>DATJIX010000029.1:0-8632 GCA_035492865.1 Mycobacterium sp.
CCGTAGGACCGCATCAGCTTGTCGTAGTCGGCCTTCGAGACGGGGCGGCGTTCCTTGAATAGAAATGCGGTGTGCCGCACGGTGATCTCGTGCAGCATGCCGGCGATGATCGCGAGTGTCGCGTTGCCCGACAACTCCACCATGCGCCGGTGAAAGTCAGCTGTGGTCTCGGCCAGCCGACCGGACTGCCAGCCCGCCGGGATGTGTTCGGCCAGCATCGTGTCCAGTTCGTCGAACGCCTCCGCATTGGCAGATTCGGCGAGCAGCCGGGCGGCCATCGGCTCGATACCGGCCTGGGCCACCATGACATCGGCGTTAGTCGCACCCGTCAGTTCGAGCAGCAGACCGGCCGGCCTTGCCACGATCTCGGGGCCGGGCACCCGCACGCGGGCGCCGGTGCGCGACCCGCGTCGCACCTCGACAAGCCGCTCGGACTCCAGCACCCGCACCGCCTCGCGCAGGGTGGGACGGCTGACGCCGAAGTGCGCCATCAGCTCGGCCTCGTTCGGTAGGAAGTCGCCGTCCTTGAGCTGACCGTCGACGACCATCCGGCGCAGCGTGCCCGCGACCAGCTCGGCCGTCTTCGGTGACCGGACCGCCGCACTCGCTGAAACGGCATCGGGGCCGATCATTGGCGCCAGCGGTGTGCTTCGTGTCACAACTTCTCCCAAACACTGTTTCCCCGAGCTATGCAACTCAGTAAACCATGTCGGGAACGCTCAGACCGGCGCGAACGCCGGCGACCAGCCTACCAACCAGTAGGTTGACCTAGTAAACCTTGTTGTTCTACCTTCGGGGAAACACCACATTCAAAGGAGAAGTGTCATGGCGGAAGCCGTAATCGTCGAGGCCGTGCGGTCGCCGGTCGGCAAGCGCAACGGCGGGCTGTCGGGTGTTCACCCCGGCGAACTGTCCGCGCAGGTGCTCAACGGCCTGGCTGAACGCACAGGCATCGATCCGGCGATCGTCGACGACGTCATCTGGGGCTGCGTGATGCAGGCCGGCGAGCAGGCGCTCGACATCGCCCGCACCGCGGTGCTCGCGGCCGGCTGGCCAGAGAGCGTCCCCGGCGTCACCGTCGACCGGCAATGCGGCTCCAGCCAGCAGTCGATTCACTTCGCAGCGGCCGGCGTGGTGGCCGGCCATTACGACGTGGTGGTGGCAGGCGGCGTCGAGTCGATGTCCCGCACCCCGATGGGCTCATCGCTTGCCAACGGCGGGCACCCCTACCCGGAGGCGTTCCGCGGCCGTTACACCCAGACCCCGAATCAGGGCATCGGCGCCGAGATGATCGCCGAGCAGTGGGGCCTGGACCGCACCACGCTCGACCAATTCTCGCTCGACTCGCATGGGAAGGCCGCGGCCGCACAGGATTCCGGCGCGTTCGACGATCAGATCGTCGGGATCAAGGATCAGGACGGCAATCCGGTGCTGAAGGACGAGGGCATCAGGCGTGGCACGCCGATCGAGAAGATGGCCCAGCTCAAGCCGGCGTTCAAAGAGGACGGCGTCATCCACGCAGGCAACTCCTCGCAGATCTCCGACGGCTCGGCCGCCATCCTGTTCATGTCGGCCGAGAAGGCGAAGTCGTTGGGCCTCAAGCCACTCGCCAAGGTGCACACCGCTGTGCTGGCAGGCGCCGATCCAGTGATCATGCTGACCGCACCGATCCCGGCGACTCAGAAGGCGCTCAAGAAGTCAGGCCTGTCGGTCGACGACATCGGCGTCTTCGAGGTCAACGAGGCGTTCGCGCCTGTGCCGCTGGCCTGGTTGAAGGACATCGGTGCCGACGAGAAGAAGCTCAACCCCAACGGCGGCGCGATCGCGCTGGGCCATCCGCTCGGCGGCTCCGGCGCCCGCATCATGACCACCATGCTGTACCACATGCGGGACAAGGGAATTCAGTACGGGCTGCAGACGATGTGTGAGGGCGGCGGCCAGGCCAACGCCACCATCATCGAGCTGCTGTGACGTCAGACGTGCAGGCCCCCGCCGCTCTCACCGAGCGGCGGGGCAACGTCCTGATCATCACGATCAACCGCCCCGAAGCGCGCAACGCGGTCAACAGTGCCGTGAGCATCGGGGTGGGTGACGCATTGCAGCAGGCGCAGGACGATCCCGAGGTGCGCGCGGTGGTGATCACCGGTGCCGGTGAATCTTTCTGCGCCGGAGCCGATCTCAAGGCGATCTCGCGTCGGGAGAATCTGTTTCATCCCGATCACGCGGAGTGGGGCTTCGCGGGATACGTGCACCACTACATCGACAAACCGACCATCGCCGCGGTCAACGGCACGGCATTGGGGGGCGGCTCCGAGCTCGCTCTCGCCAGCGACCTCGTGGTGGCCGAGGAGCGCGCGAAGTTCGGCCTGCCCGAAGTGAAGCGGGGGCTGATCGCCGCCGCAGGTGGCGTGTTCCGGATCGTAGACCACCTGCCTCGCAAGATCGCGATGGAACTGATCTTCACCGGCGAGCCGATGAGCTCGGCCGACGCCTTGAAGTGGGGCCTGATCAATCAGGTCGTGCCCGACGGCACCGCTGTCGACGCCGCGCTGGCGCTGGCGGAACGGATCACCTGCAATGCGCCCCTTGCGGTGTGGGCCAGCAAGCGGGTGGCGATGGGCGTCGACGAGGGTGTGATCGTCGGTGACGAGCCCGGCTGGGCCAGAACGATGCGCGAAATCGGAACGCTGATCCGTTCCGAGGACGCCAAAGAAGGACCACTGGCGTTTGCCGAGAAGCGCGAACCCGTATGGAAAGCGAAATAATGAAGCGACTGGTATTCGAGCCCGAACACGAGCAACTGCGGGAGACCGCGCGGCAGTTCATCGAGAAGGAGTGCGCTCCGAACGTCGAGAAGTGGGAGAGTGAGCGCCTCGTCGACCGCGAATCCTACGTCGCCGCAGGCAAATACGGGTTGATCGGGTTCAACATGCCCGAGGAGTACGGCGGCGGAGGCGTGGACGACTTCCGGTTCAATGCGGTGATCGTCGAGGAACTCTCGAAGTTCGGCCCCGCAACCCCGGGCCTGAGCCTGCAGAACGACATCGTCGGCCCTTACTTCGCGTCGCTGGCCAACGACGAGCAGAAGGAGCGGTGGCTGCCGGGTTACATCACCGGCGAGCTGATCGGCGCCATCGCGATGACCGAACCCGGCGCGGGTAGCGACCTGGCAGGCATCAAGACGACGGCGGTGCGCGACGGCGACGACTGGATCCTCAACGGCTCCAAGACATTCATCTCAGCGGGCATCAACGGCGACCTGGTGATCGTGGTCGCGCGCACCGACCCCGAGGCGGGTCACAAGGGCTTCTCGCTGCTCGTCGTCGAGCGCGGCATGGAGGGCTTCGAGCGCGGGCGCAAGCTCGACAAGATGGGCCTGCACGCCGCCGACACCGCCGAACTGCACTTCGAAAACGTGCGGGTGCCCGGCAGCAACCTCCTAGGCGAGGAGGGCAAGGGCTTCTACCACCTGATGCACAACCTGCCGTCGGAGCGCTTGTCGATCGCGATCGCCGCAATAGCCGGGGCGCGCGAAACCTGGCGCGAAACACTGCAATACGTCAAGGACCGCAAGGCGTTCGGGCAGCCGATCGGCAGCTTCCAGCACAACCGGTTCCTGATGGCCGAGATGGACACCGAGCTCGAGATCGCCGAGCAGTACATCGACCGTTGCCTGCGCGCCGCCGTCGACAAGGAGCTGACCGCGGTGCAGGCGTCGAAGGCCAAGTGGTGGTGCACCGAGCTCGGCAAGCGTGTCGTGGACAACTGCGTGCAGCTGCACGGCGGCTACGGCTACATGAACGAGTACAAGGTTGCCCGCGACTACGTCGACGTGCGCATCCAGACGATCTTCGGCGGCACGACCGAGATCATGAAGGAGATCATCGGCCGCGACCTCGGGCTGTAGGCCGCGTCGAGATCGACGTTTTGGCGGGATCTACTCGAACTTTCCCGCCCAAATGTCCGTTTCGGCGTGACTGACTAGCCGGCAGGTGGTGGCGGCGCCTGCGACGACAGGGTCGTCGTGGTGGTCGTCGTCGTCGCGCTGGTACCGGTCGGGGTGATCGGCTCAGGCGCGGTCGCCGGGTCAAGCACCTGGTCGATGATGTAGATCCGCGCGTTCTCGGCCTGGATGCCGCCGCAGACGACCTTGGCGGTGTCGTTGACCTTGATGTCGCCGCCCTTGCCGGTCACCTTGATCTCGGCACCCTGCTGGGTGGGTCGCTGGCCCTTCACATCGTCGGGGCTGAGCAGGCCGAGGAACACGTGGTAGTAGTCGAGCTTGTACAGCGCCGCGGCGTCGGCCTTGGTCGCCGCGAGCTGAGCCGGATCCATGGCGGCGAACGCGTCGTTGTTCGGCGCGAACACCACGTACGGCCCGTTGTCGAGCACCGACTGGACGTTGACCGCGGGATTGGCCTGCCCGTCGATCAGCGAGTTGAACGTGGAGATTTCCGGAATGGTCGCGAGCACCTTGCTGACCGGCTGGGCGTCGAGGTCCTTCCAGTTGGGCAGCTCTGCCTTGAACGCGTCACAGCCGGGGCCCTGCGGGTCGGGGATCGGCGCCACCGGCGTCGATACGGGCGTCGACGGAGGATCGGCGTACGCCTTGGTGGCGAACGGCGCGTTCATGGCAAACGGCACGGACGCGGCGATCGCGGCGATTCCGGCGGCGGCTCCCAGCCCCTTGCTGGCGCGAGTCTTCAATGTCGGCTCCTTCATCAGGTCGCATCGCATGGTAAGGGCAGCGAACGCCCAATTCCAAAGTCGCTCCGAGGGGCCGATTACGTTACAGGGACACTGACCTGCGCTTTCCGTACATTCAGACACAGCACCGATGCGACGAAGCACAGGCCCGCCGCCAGGTAGAACGCCATGTCGTAATTGCCCTGCAAATCCCGCAGCCGGCCCGCCCCTGCGGCGGCGACGGCGGCGCCCAGTTGGTGGGACGCGAACACCCAGCCGAACACGACGGGAGACCGGGTACCGAAGTAGTTGCGGCACAGCACGATCGTGGGCGGCACCGTCGCGACCCAGTCCAGGCCGTAGAAGATGACGAACACCCAGGTGCTCGGTTCGGCGTGCGGGGAAAGCAGCGCGGGCAGCAGCAGCAGCGAGATGCCGCGGCCGGTGTAGTAGACGACCAGAAGCAGCCGGGGGTCGACGCGGTCGGTCAGCCACCCCGAGAACACCGTGCCCGCGACGTCGAGGATGCCGATGGTCGCGAGCAGTCCGGCCGCCACCGTGGTGGGCATGCCGTGGTCGTTGGCGGCGGGGATGAAGTGGGTGCCGATCAAGCCGTTCGTCGTCATCCCGCAGATTGCGAAGCTGCCAGCCAGTAGCCAGAACGCGGGCACCCGGGCGCCGATGCGCAGCCCGTCGAACGCGGCTTTGAAACTTGACGCGGGCACGACGGCGGGCTCGGCGGCGGCCGTCGCGCCGTAGGGCGTCAAACCCTTGTCCTGCGGGTAGTTTCGCATGAAGACGAGCACCAGTGGTACGACGCTGAGCGCTGCCGCGGCGACGATCAGCGACGCCCAGCGCCAGCCGTGCGCGGTGGTCACCTGGGCGACGATGGGCAGGAAGATCAGCTGCCCGGTGGCGCTCGCTGCGGTCAGCACGCCGGTGACAAGGCCGCGGCGCGCTTCGAACCAGCGCGTTGCGACGGTCGCGACGAAGCCCATCGAGATCGAACCGGTGCCCACCCCGACCAGCACGCCCCACAGCAGCACCAGCTGCCAGCTCGCGGTCATCGTCACGCTCAGCGCCGAACCGGTTGCGATCAGCAGCAGCGCCACTGACAGCACCGGTCGCACGCCGAACCGGTCCATCAGGGCGGCGGCGAACGGCGCAGTAAGCCCGAACAACGTCATGTTGACCGACATCGCCAGCCCGACCACACCGTGTGACCAGCCGAACTCGTGGTGCAGCGGGTTCATCATGACGCCGGGCACCGAACGGAACCCCGCGGCACCGAGGATCGCGATGAAGCTGACGACGGCCACCACCCAGGCCCAGTGAATACGGGCAAAGGGCGTGCTCTTCTGCGCGGCGGTAAGCGTCACCGGACCACTGTCGCGGATACGCGGGACCGCGACTAGTGGCATGAATGACACCAATCGTCAAAAACATGCCAAAATGGCCAGCATGCATCGCGTCGCCGTTCTGCTGCTGCCGCCCGTGGTGGGTTTCGACGCCGCGATCGCGCCGACGATGTTCTCCAGTGCGACCGACGCGGACGGCAATGCCCTCTACGACGTCGTGACGTGTGCGCTGACGCGGGGCCCGGTCGCGGCGACGACGGGCTTCGACGTGCTGCCCGCCGCCGGACCGGAGGCGTTGGCGACCGCGGACACCGTCGTGATCCCCGGTACGCGGTTCCCGCCGGCTCGCACCGAGGGCGTGCTGACGCCGGAGGTGGCGGACGCATTGGCTCGGATCCGGCCGGGCACCCGGCTGGTATCGATCTGCACCGGCGCGTTCGTGCTCGCCGCGGCAGGGCTGCTCGACGGGCGCCCGGCGACCACGCATTGGAAGTTCGCAGACGCGATGCGCCGCCTGCATCCTCGGGTGCTGGTTGACGAGAACGTGCTGTTCGTCGACGACGGAGATGTGCTGACGTCGGCAGGTCTCGCCGCGGGAATCGACCTGTGCCTGCACATCATTCGCTCCGATCACGGTGCGCAGGTGGCCAATGCGGTCGCCAGGTATTGCGTGGTGCCGCCGTGGCGGGAGGGCGGCCAGGCGCAGTTCATCGATCGGCAAGTGCCTGCGCCGGACCACTTTTCGACCGCCGGGACGCGCGACTGGGCACTGCAGCATCTCGACGAGGAGCTCTCGGTGCAACGGTTGGCCCGGCACGCGAAGATGAGCGCGCGAACGTTCAACCGTCGGTTCCGCGAGGAGACCGGTCAGTCGCCGGGTGCCTGGGTGCGCGGCCGCCGCATCGACCGCGCCCGCGAGCTGTTGGAGTCACGGGATCTACCCGTCGACGAGGTTGCGCGGCTGGCCGGTCTCGGATCCGGTGGGAATCTGCGCCACCATTTGCGGCGCGGTGTCGGGATGTCGCCGTCGAGTTATCGCAAGGTGTACCAGGGCGCCTAGTCAGGCACCACCACCGCGACCATGCTCGCCAGGCCGTCGGCGGTCTGACGGAAGGTGTCGGCGCCGCAGCTGGCGTGCACCAGCGCGCCGATCAGTCCGAACTCCAGCGTCTCGGCGACCTCCGGCCACGCCCCCGATCGCAGCGTCGCGCGCACGCGTCGTTTGAGCTCTCCATAGATGCGCTGCCGGCTCGCGCGCACGGATGGTTCGTCGCCAACCAATGCGCTCGAGCAGGCCGCCGCCAGCCCCGGCTCGTCCGCCAGCATCATGACCAGTTGTGAGAACTGGGCGGACAACCGCTCCTGGGAGGACTTCTCGAAGTCGACGTGTAGCGGCGTGGCGCGCAATCGTTCGAGATAGATCTCGGCGACGACCGCACCGGTCGACCGGAAGTGGGCAAGGATCTCGGCGTGAGATATTCCGGCGCGCTTGGCGATTGACCGCATTGTGATAGCGGAGTACGGCACGTCCCGCAGCAACGCGACCGTTGCGTCCCGCACGCTGCGCGCGACCTCGTCGTCAACCTTTGGCCGGTCGTCGTAGGACCGCAGGTATACGACGTCAGCCATTCTCAGCGCTCAACAGATCGGCGAGCGCGACCGCGAGGTCGTGAAACCCGGATTCGATGGAATACGTCTTGTCCACCGTCCAATTGACGATGCCACCGGTCAGTGCACCGACCAGGATGTCGGCCAACGTCTGCGCGTCGTGCCGGGTGGTGACCTCGCCGCGCGCCACGCCTTCCTTGACGAGTTCGAGAAAGGTGCCGTGCAAGGCGAATCCGCGTTGGATGCCGTATCCGGCGGCAGCCATCATCTCGGCGATCACCTCGCGATAGGTGTCACTCGACTTGCCAAGCGTCGCCGCGATGTCGTCGAACAGGCCGACGACGCGGGCCGGGATCGGTTGATCCGCGCGGTCGAATACGACGTCGTGCAGGTTCAGCAGCCGTTCGTCGGCGAGTGCACGCATCATGTCGTGCCGAGTGGGGAAGTGGTTGAAGAACGTTCGGTTGGCGACGTCGGCACGTTCGCAGATGTCTTCGATGGTCGTTGCCGACACGCCTTGGGCCAGGAACAGGTCGAAGGCCGCACCGATAATCCGGTCGCGCACCTCCTGCTTGCGGCGGTCCATTCTGTTCATGCGCAAAGCTTTTCCGAGAGCTCCCACAGTTCGGCGGCGTGCTCCTTGTCGAGCGCATACGGTGCGACGTCGTCGCGGATCCGGCAGTCTGCGAGATACACCGAGCCGGTGTCGGCCAGTTCCGCACTGACCGCCGCCCACACCTGCGTGGCCGCGCCCTGCTCGGGCATGAGGAAGTCGTGGCGGACATCGATCTTCGCCTGGCCGGGATCCGCGGGCTCGAGCCGGGTCAGGCTGTCGAAGTCCTCGCGCTTCATGTGGCGTGCCAGCGACGTCGCGACGACGCCGGGATGCACCGCGTATGCCCGCACGCCGCGGTCGCGCAGGCGCCGGTCCAGGTCGACCATGTGCAGGACGTTCGCGGTCTTCGACGCGCCGTAGGCGG
>DATJIX010000030.1:0-12571 GCA_035492865.1 Mycobacterium sp.
CGGCCTTCTGGCACCGGGATGATCGAGTCGTCCTGCCCGTGCAGAATGAAAAACGGTGGGGCATCGGGCCGCAACCGCATGATCGGCGATGCGTCGACGTAGATCTGCTTGTGCTCGGCGATGCGCTTCTTGACCACGAACTTCTGCAGGAACGCGATGAACTCCCTGCGACCACTGCCCTTGGCCGACACCCAGTCGTAGCGGCCGTAGATCGGGACCGCGGCCGCCACCGAGGTGTCGGCGTCCTCGAAACCCGGCTGGTACTGCGGGTCGTCGGGGGTCAGCGCGGCCAGCGAGCAGAGATGACCGCCCGCCGACCCGCCCGTGATCGCAATGAAGTCGGGGTCGCCGCCGTAATCGGCGATGTTGTCCTTGATCCAGGCCAACGCGCGCTTGACGTCGACGATGTGGTCTGGCCAGGTATGCCGCGGGCTGACCCGGTAGTCGATCGACACGCAGATCCAGCCCCGCTCGGCGAGGTGACTCAACAGTGGATACGCCTGCGGCCTTCGCATGCCGATGGCCCAGGCACCCCCTGGCACTTGCAGGAGCACCGGCGCCTTGCCGTCGCGCGGCAGATCGCGTCTACGCCAGATGTCGGCGCGGTTCACCCTGGCATGCGGACCGTACTGCACCGTGTTCTCGACGTAGCGCCGGCGCACGAGTTCGTTGGGCCAGACGCCGATCATTCTGCCGCGCCGTCGTGCGGGCTGCGACTGACTGGCGATCCGCTCGTAGTCGTCGCCGAGCGCCTCGCGCAGCGGCTCTTCGAAGCACGGCTTCGATTCGACGTTGCGACGTTGAATCAACAACAGCAGCGCCCAGGCGATAACCGTGAGCACCAAGGCGATTCGCCCGCGGGCACCGCGAAAGTCGCCGCGCAGACCGCGGCGCACCGCGTCGAGCACGGACCCGGCGAGATACACCGCTGACATCTCAGTGGTGGGCCAGCCGAACGCGAACACCGGCAGCGTGACGTAGCCATCGCGTGCGACGGGCCGCACACCGTTGGCAGCATTGAGCAGCTCCGCGGATGCGCGCAGCAACGGCCAGCGCCTACGCACGGCCTGCGCGGTCCTGCAGCTCGCGACGCACGATCTTGCCGGTGATGCTGCGAGGTAGTTCGTCGAGGATCGTGATCTCCCTTGGCACTTTGTAATTCGCCAGATTCTCTCGGACGTGTTGCTTGAGTACGTCAGGAGTAGCCGCTGCGCCGCCCGTCAAAACCACGAACGCCGCCAGCCGCTGACCGAACTGTTCGTCGTCCACTCCGATCACCGATGCCTCCGCGACATCCGGATGGCCGGCCAAGATCTTCTCCACTTCGATGGGGTACACGTTCTCTCCGCCGGAGACGATCATCTCGTCGTCGCGACCGACGACAAAAAGCCGCCCCGCGACGTCGAGGTAACCGACATCGCCCGACGACATGAAGCCGTCGTGGAAATCCTTGGTCTTGCCGGACGTGTACCCGTCGAACTGCGTGGAATTGCGGACGTAAATGCTGCCGGTCTCACCGCGGGGCACCTCGTTGAAGTCGCTGTCCAGGATCCGGATTTCGGTGCCGCCGGCGGGCTTGCCCGCGGTATCGGGCGCGGCACGCAGGTCCTGAGGAGTCGCGGTGGCGATCATGCCGGCCTCGGTGGCGTTGTAGTTGTTGTAGATCACGTCGCCGAACTGGTCCATGAAATCGATGACGACGTCGGGGCGCATTCGCGAGCCGGACGCGGCGGCGAACCGCAGCGATCGTCCGCTGTATTTGTTGCGTACGTCATCGGGCAGTTCCATGATCCGGTCGAACATCACCGGCACGACGCACAGGCCGGTGGCGCGGTGCCGATCGACGAGCTCGAGGGTGGCTTCGGGATCGAACTTGCGGCGGGTGACGATCGTGCACGCCATCGAAGCCGCGAAGATCAACTGGGAGAAGCCCCACGCATGAAACATCGGCGCGACGACGACGACGGTTTCCTCGGCACGCCACGGCGTGCGATCAAGGATGGCCTTGAGGATGCCGGGGCCGCCGTCGGTGCCTCCGGAGTGCTTGGCGCCCTTGGGAGTTCCGGTGGTGCCCGACGTCAGCAGGATGACCTTGCATTTTGTGCTCGTCCGCGCAGGTTCCCGGCCGCTGTACTCGGCGACCAACTTCTCGACCGTCGGCCCGTCCTGCGGGCCGTCGGTCCACGCGATGATCCGCGTCGCATCGGGTTTGTCCGCAAGGGCACGATCGACGGTTTCGGTGAACTCCTCGTCGTAGATGACGGCGTCCACACCTTCCCGCTGCACGACCTCGGCCAGGGCGGGCCCGGCGAACGACGTGTTCAACAGCAGCACGTCGGCACCGATCCGGTTGGCGGCGATCAGCGATTCGACGAAGCCGCGGTGGTTGCGCGCCATCAGGCCGAGCACGCGTGGCTGCCCGCCGGGCAGCGCCTGCAACGCCGCGGCCAATGCGTCGGCGCGCTGGTCGATTTCGCGCCAGGTGAGCGTGCCGAGTTCGTCGACGAGTCCGGGCCGGTCGGGGCAGCGCTGCGCGGCAGCGGCAAATCCCGATGTGACAGCCATGTTTTCGCGTTGCATCGCCTGCGCGATCCGCAGATACTTGTCGGGCCGCATCGGCGCCAGCAGGCGGGCGCGGCCGATCGTCGTCACGATGCCGAGTGTTTCGGTGAGCCGGTCGGTGATGGCCATGGGTCTCAGCCGAGCACGGGGAGCGTGCGCTCCTCGGCCAGTTCGTCCAGCGCCCGCTGCATCACATGCCGAACGTGCGCGTCGACCTCGTCGATGTCGGGGTTCTCGCCGAATTCGGCGATGATGTCTATCGGCGGCAGCACCTGCATGACGATCTTGGCTGGCAGCGGAATGTTGGGCGGGATCACCACACTCAGTCCGAACGGGAAGCCGAAGGAGATCGGCACGATCTTGGTGCGCGCCAACCGCGCGATCGGGCCGAGGCGTTTGGCCAGCCACGTCCCGCGGGACAGGAAGATCTGCGTCTCCTGGCCGCCGATGCCGACCGTCGGCACGATCGGCACGCCGGCGTTCAGCGCGGCCTTCACATAGCCGGTGCGGCCGCCGAAGTCGATCTTGTTCTCGGCGAACGTCGGCCGGTACACGTCGTAGTCGCCGCCGGGGAAGACCACCACGAGGCCGCCGGAGCGCAGCGCCTCGTCGGCGTTCTCGTGATTGGCGCTGATGTAACCGATCTTCTTGAAGAAGTCTCCGGTCGGTCCGACCGACAGCATGTCGTGGCTCAGCGTGTACAGCGGCCGGTCATAGCCGTGCTTCTCGTAGAAGTGGGCCGAGAGGATCGGCACATCCATCGGCAACATGCCACCGGAGTGGTTGCTCACCAGCAGCGCGCCACCGGCCGGCATGTTGTCGAGGCCGCGCACCTCCGACCGGAAATAGCGCTTGAGGAACGGCCGGGTGAGGCCCATGACGCGCTCGGTGAGGCTCGGATCCCACTTCGTGAGTTCCGACGGTTCGATATCTGTCGAGGTCAAGGGTCCCCCTGGAAGAGAAAATTAGAACGTGTTCTAGTTTAGCCTACCGGGTGGAGTGCTCGATAGTCCCGGGTGCACGGTCGATACGATCACCGGCGTGACAGACAACAGTGAAAATGTAGTCCTCGTCGAGCAGCGCGACCGCATTCTGATCATCACCATCAACCGGCCCGAGGCCAAGAACGCGGTCAACGCCGCGGTCAGCCGTGGGTTGGCGGATGCCGTGGACCGCCTCGACGGCGACCCCGGACTCTCCGTCGGCATCGTGACCGGCGCAGGCGGGTCGTTCTGCGCGGGCATGGACCTCAAGGCCTTTGCCCGTGGGGAGAACGTCATCGTCGAGGGTCGCGGAATGGGGTTCACGGAGCGCCCGCCCGCCAAGCCGCTTATCGCGGCCGTCGAAGGCTACGGGCTGGCCGGTGGGATGGAGCTGGCGCTGGCCTGCGATCTGATCGTGGCGTCGAAAGACGGTGCGTTCGGCATCCCAGAGGTCAAGCGCGGCCTCGTCGCGGGCGGCGGCGGACTGCTGCGGCTGCCACAGCGCATCCCTCCCGCAGTGGCGATGGAGCTCGCACTGACCGGCGACCAACTGCCCGCGGTCCGTGCGAAGGAACTCGGTTTGGTCAACGCCCTTGCCGAGCCGGGCAAGGTGCTGGACGCCGCGATCGAACTCGCCGAGAAGATCACCGCGAACGGGCCTCTGGCCGTGGCCGCGACCAAGCGGATCATCGTCGAGTCGCGTGGCTGGAGCCCGGAGGACATGTGGGCCAAGCAGGGCCGAATCCTGATGCCGGTCTTCAGCAGTAACGACGCGAAGGAAGGCGCGATCGCCTTCGCGGAGAAGCGGGCACCGAAGTGGACTGGCAGCTAGCGGCCTTCAGCCGGTGAGCACGGCGATCTCGTCGGCGATGTTGCGTCGGGCGCGATCCTCCCACTGCTCGCGGGCCGCCGCGGTATGGAACAGCGATCCGTCGAGGAGCGACGAGAGCACCTGCGCCCGAGCCGGTTTGAACACATCGTCGGGCACCTCGGCGTACTCCTCGCGGACGGCCGCGGCGTAGGCCCGGTACCGAACCGGCGCGCTGCCCAGCACCGAAAGGTCGGCGTCGGACAGTACGGCGCCGTTGACGTCGTCGCTGGGCACCTTGTGCGATTTGGTGACAAGGACAAGCCGAGCGACCTCGTCCCGGATCGGCGACGACGCCAGCAGCTCGCGCGCCAACTCCGCAGAGCGGTCCTCGTTGTCGTCGCGGCCGATTTGGTAGATCGCGTCGTGGAACCATGCGGCCAGTTCCACCGCCTCACGATCGAACTCGATGCCTGCATCGGCCAGCAGACCGATCGCGTCGAGCATCTCGTGCAGGTGTGCGACGTTGTGATGCTTTCGGTGTGGTTCCGACCAACGAGCCAGCAGGTCCTCTCGCAGTTCCTCGGTCAAGTGGGCGGCCACCTGCCCAGTCTTGCACCGGGTTGACCTGAACCACTATTGAGGTCGCAGGATGACGTCATGAACGTCGCCGCATACTTCGACCGGATCGGATACCAGGGTCCCGCGGAACCGACCGTCGAAACGGTGCGTGCGCTCGTGGCCGCGCACAACCGATCGATCCCGTTCGAGAACCTCGACCCGTTACTGGGCATCCCCGTCGTCGATCTGAGCGCCGCCGCGCTGACCGACAAGCTGGTGTACCGCCGCCGCGGCGGCTACTGCTACGAGCACAACGGGCTGATGGGATATGTGCTCGAGGAGCTGGGTTTTGGTGTCGACAGGCACGCGGGCCGGGTGGTGTGGATGAATCCCGACGGCCCGCTTCCCGCGCAGACCCACCACGTGCTGTCGGTGACGGTGCCAGGCGTCGATGGCCGACTGCTGGTCGACGTCGGATTCGGCGGCCAGACGCTGACGTCACCGATTCGGCTGGAAGCCGGCCCGATCCAGGACACTCGCCACGAGCCGTATCGCCTGCAGACCCTCGGCGAGGGCTACCAGCTGGAAGCGCAGATCGGCGGCCAGTGGCAGGCGCTGTACATGTTCGATACCCGACCGCAACCACGCATCGACCTCGAAGTCGGAAGTTGGTATGTGTCAACATATCCCGAGTCGTTCTTCGTCACCGGTCTGACGGCCGCGGTGGTCACCGACGACGCCCGCTACAACATGCGCGGTCGTAATCTCGCCATCCACCGCGCAGAAGGGACTGAGAAGGTCCGTTTCGACAGCGCCGCAGACGTGCTCGACGCGTTGACCAACCGCTTCGGCATCGACGTGGCCGACCTCGGCGACCGTGCTGATGTCGAGGCGCGCGTCACCGAGGTGCTGGACAGCTGACCACGACGTCCCACGGATCGTCGGCGGCCAACGCCATGCGGCCCAGCCGCCGCGCATGCTGAGCTGTCGTGCCGTACTCGTCGACCCAACTGCGTGCGGCCATGGTGAACAGCCACAGCCGGTGCTCTGCGGTCACTCCGATCGCACCGTGCAATTGGTGGGCGACAGTCGTCACCGGGTTCACCGCGCGGCCGACCGTCACCTTCGCCGCCGTCACCGCGTAGTCGGTCGCTGGGTGGTCGAATCCGTAGTCAGCCGCCGCTGCCACTGCCAAAGCCGTTGCAGCACGGGCGCGCTCGATCTCGCCGGCCATTGCGGCCAGGGAATGCTGCACCGCCTGGAACTTGTTGAGTTGACGTCCGAACTGCACCCGCTCCGCAGTGTGGGCAACCGTGAGTTCGCATGCCGTATCGAGCGCGCCGATGATCTGGTTACACCGTGCCCATGCTCCCCGGCGTACCAGCTCGTCGGCGAGTCCGATATCGACGGCGCACATTTCGCTGACGGGCAGGTCGAACGCGAATGTCGCCTGAGCCTCCTGCGGCAAGGCGACGTACAGCGTGTCGGCCGTCCGCGCTGCCAACACCACCGTGCCCGAAGGCCACGGCACGTCGCACGCCGTTCCCGTGATCCGGCCGTCGACCAGGGTGGCGTCGGCGATCGCCACCGTCAACGGTCCGGTGTCCGGCACGTCGAGGCCTGCCGTGCCCGCGAGCCATGCCGCGAGCAGGTCCGTCTCCGCGACCGGAGCGGCGGCCGCATGTTTTGCCAAGCCGGACAACACGATTGCGGCCTCCGTCGGCCCTGCCCCCTGGCCGCTGGTCAGCCGGGCGAGGCCGGTGTCCTCGAGATTGCGCCAGAGTTCGTCACCCGTCGATCGGCTGCACAGATCCTCGACCAATTGCGCCAATTCGTTCATCGCGCACCCATGCCCTTGGCCACCACACCGCGCAGCACCTCGTTTGTCCCGCCACGCAGCGTGAAAAGAGGGGAGTGCACACGCGCGGTGGCCAGCAGCGCGCGCAATGGCCCGGCGTCCTCGACATAGTCCAGTAGATCCGCGACCAACTCGACCGAGTCCTGCTCGAAGCGGGTGCCGAGATCCTTCACCAGCGCCGCCCGGTTGGCGGCGTCCTTTCCGTCGGCCAGCGTGCGCGCCACCGAGATAGACAGCTGGCGCAGCGAGATCATCCGGGCCACAAGGTCTCCCACATCGGCGGCGACGCCGTCGTCGACATCGCCGAGCGCCCGGAACACACCGAAGATCAGCGTCGCCGTCGACAGAATCCGCTCCGGACCGCTTCGCTCGAAGCCCAACTCGGCGGTCACTTGATGCCAGCCGTCGCCGATCTGCCCCAGGACGTCGCCATCAGGGATGAACACGTCTTCGAAGAGGACCTCGTTGAAATGGTGCTCGCCGTTCATCAGCAGGATCGGGCTGATCGTGATGCCCGGCGTCGAGGTCTGCACGATGAACTGGCTGAAGCCTGCGTGCCGACGGTCGGGATCGAGTGGGCTGGTTCGCGCCAGCACGACGATCTGATGTGCGACGTGCGCCCCGCTCGTCCACACCTTCGTCCCGTTGAGCGCCCAGCCGCCGTCGATGCGGGTGGCCCGCGCCTGCGCGGCGGCGAGGTCCGAGCCTGCGCCGTGCTCGCTCATCCCGATCGCCGAGTAGAGCCTGCCCTCCGCGATCCGGGGCAGCAGCCGTCGGCGCTGCTCTTCGGTGCCGTACGACAGCAGCGCAGGCGCGACCTGGCGGTCGGCGATCCAGTGCGCGGCGACGGGGGCACCCTGCGCCAGCAGTTCCTCGGTGACGACGTAGCGGTGCAGATAGCCCAGGCCACGACCGCCGTACTCGGAAGGGATGGTCAGGCCGACGAACCCTGCGGTGGCCAGCCGGGCGGAGAAGTCAGGGTCCCACCTCGCCAGCCAGCAGTCGACCGCAGGTTCCCAGCCGAACTCGGCACGATCGGCGGCCAGGAACTCGCGGACCGACGTCCGCAGCTCGGCCAGGTCGCCGTCGTTGGCGCACAGTGCATCGAATTCGCTCACCGGCCACGACACTAGTGGGCGTCGTCGCAGCAGGAATTGTCATGTCCATCTCGCGGGCGGCCGACCATACTCGGAAGACGTGAGCGATCCAGCACGCCGCGATCGACTGCGCGAACTGCTCGACGCGGTCGTCGACGCCGACAACACCGATGTCGGGGACATGGCGCGCAGCAGCTACGCGTCGGAATTCCACTTCTCCCGCGAGGTGCGACGGCTCACCGGAGAGTCGCCCGCCGCGCTGCGACGCCGCATCATGCTCGAGCGCGCGGCCTGGCGGCTGCACGGCGGCGAATCGGTATCCGCGGTGGCCGCCGACGAGGGCTGGTCGTCGGCGGAGGTGTTTTCCAGGGCCTTCAGCCGCACATTCGGTGTTCCGCCATCACGCGCCGCCCTGATCCAGTTCCGGTTGCCCGCGCCGAACGGGCTTCACTTTCATCCGCCCCAGTCACTGTGGCTGGACAGCGACGGCGACAGCAAGGAGCCCGACATTTCACAACTGATGGTGTCCCACGACGTCGCCGACACCGCTTACCTGATCGACCAGGCGAAGCAGCTGACCGAAGACCAGTGGACACAAGAGATCTCACCCGGACAGGTGATTCTTGACTGGGACGGTCCCGAGCCGAGCGTCGGCGCGGTGCTCGGCGCGATCGTCTGGACGAAGGAGGTGTGGTTGGCCACCATCGAAGGTCGCGACTTCCCGAGTCGGGACGCCACGCGGTCCGTGACCGCCGAACAGCTCGCCGCCCATCACGACGACCTCGGAAACCGCTGGGCCGCAATGGTGTCCGACTACACCGCAGAGGGGCGTCTCGGCGACACAGTCATCGACGCGCTGTGCGACCCGCCGGAATCGTTTCAGCTGTACGGCATCGTCGCGCACGTGCTGACCTACTCGGCGCACCGGCGCGAACTCGCCCGCGCGATGCTGGCGCGCCACGGTCTTCGCGCCGGACGTGGAGACCCGCTCGACTGGATGAGAGGAAACTGACATGGCGACCGTCTACTTCACCGCATCCAGTCTCGACGGCTACATCGTCGACGAGCACGACAGCCTCGACTGGCTGACATCCCGCGCGATCGATGCCAACGGCCCGTTCGGATACCAGGCCTTCATCAAAGACGTTGGCGCACTTGTGATGGGATCGGCGACCTACGAATGGGTGGTGAACAACCATCCCGGTGACTGGATGTACGAGCAGCCGTCTTGGGTGCTGACGCGCCGCCCGCAGATCCTCGTCGAGGGCCATCCGGTGCAGGTTTTCGACGGTGACGTCGCCGAGCTACATCCCAAACTGGTGTCGGCAGCGGCAGGCAAAGACGTCTGGGTGGTCGGCGGGGGAAACGTGGCCGCGCAGTTTGTCACGGCGGGCCTGATCGACGAAATGATCGTCACCTACACACCGTGCTCGCTGGGCGGCGGTTCGCGCGTGCTGCCGATCCGATCGGAATGGGTGCTGGTGGAGTCGGGCATCAACGGCGACTTCGTGTGCGCCCGTTGGCGCGCGGCCTAGCCGGAGGTGGGTATGCCGTTGCGGCGGACGAATTCCCGTGACTTGATGAGGAACTCGAGCTGCTCGGCGACCTCGTTGAGGGGGTCGACGCTTCTGGTTGAGCGGGACAGCACCACCGCGCCTTCGAGAGAGGCGATGCACGTGATGGCCAGCGAAGCCGCGCACGGCTCGTCGAAGCCGTCGCTGACGAAAGCTCGCGTCAACGCATCGCGCCAGCGGCGGAAGATGCTGCCCGCGACGGTGGTCAGCTGAGGTTCATCGTCGGCCGAGCCGATTGCCGCCGCGACCACGGGGCAGCCTGCGGTGAAGGTGCTCTCGACGAGCAGGTCCTCCCAGAACGAGACGAAGCGTCGGATGAGGTACATCCCGCCCTTGGTGGCGGCATCGTCGATCACATCGGAGACGAGGTCACTGGCGTACTGCAGCGCCTCGGTGAGGATCTGATTGCGGCCTTCGGGAAAGTGGTAGTACACCGAGCCGCGTGGGGCGCCGCTGCGTGCTAGCACCTCGTCGATGGTGACGCCGGCGGCTCCGCGTTCACGCAGCACCTCGGCGGCGCTGATCAACATGTTGGTGCGCGTCGAGCCGCGCTTGGTCCTGGTCTTGATCACGGTGGACAGAACAAACCTCCCGCGGGGTGATCAGGCGACGCGCGGATCAGGCAGCTGCGGTGTGCGCCAGCTGAGATTGCGCGGGCTGAAGTGGAAGTGCCGGCGACGGGGTCCATGCACCTCGTACGTGAACCGGCGGCCGGCGAAGTTGACCTCAACGATCCACATCGGGTGCCTCCCTGTCTATGCAATGGAGCATAGAACGGATAACACACGTGAGCAATTAATGTATTCCCCGTCACACCTCACAGGGGTTTAACCGCAGATGAACGGGCATGGTTAGTCGGTATCACTTTTCTAGCCGCCTACCACTGATTATGGTTCACACCATAATTGTGAGTTCGCAGCTCAGCGCCTCTCTGGATCCGTAGGCTCACGGCAATACCGGGAAGCTGGTCGATCCATGGCCGAACACGCGCATCTGAGCAGGTCACTGTTGGTCGTGCTGTGTGCTGCGGCGATTGCCGCACCGCCCGCCGGCGCCGCGCCGCTGGACCAGAACGGCTACAACGGAGCGCCGACGCCGGTGTCGGGTGGGCCGGTGCCGACGATGAACGGTGTTCCGTGCGTTGCGGGACATCTCGGAACCTGCACCGGCTTCGCACAGAACCAACCGAGGCCCACCAGGCCGCGTGCGTCGGTCGGCCACAGTCCCACGGTGGGTCCGTAGCGAGAGGCGCAATGCATGGGGCACTACAAGAGCAATGTGCGCGATCTGGAATTCAACCTGTTCGAGGTGCTCGAACTGGAGAAGGCGCTGGCGTCCGGGGACTTCGGCGACCTCGACGCTGAGTCGGTGCGGCAGATGCTCGGCGAGGCGGCGCGACTCGCGGAGGGACCGGTGGCGGAGTCGTTCGCCGACGCCGACCGCAATCCCCCGACGTTCGACCACAAGGCGCACACCGTGCAGTTGCCGGAGTCGTTCAAGAAGTCGGTGCGCGCGTGGCAGCAGGGCGAATGGTTCCGCATCGGGCTGCACGAGAACATCGGCGGGGTGCCCGCGCCTGCGATCCTGATGTGGGCGATCAACGAGTTCATCCTCGGCGCGCAGCCCGCCGCCTTCATGTGTTTGTGCGGGCCGGCAGTGGCCGGCGTCATCTACGCCATCGGCAATGAGCAACAACGGCACTGGGCGTCGCTGATGGTCGACCGCAATTGGGGCGAAACGATGGTGCTCACCGAAGCCGACGCCGGGTCGGACGTGGGCGCTGGCCGCACCAAAGCGGTTCAACAACCGGATGGCACTTGGCATCTCGACGGCGTCAAACGGTTCATCACCAACGCCGACAACGACGATCTGTTCGAGAACATCATGCACCTCGTGCTGGCCCGGCCCGAAGGCGCCGAGCCGGGTACCAAGGGTCTCAGCCTGTTCCTGGTTCCGAAGCTTCATTTCGATCCCGACACCGGCGAACCCGGTGAGCACAACGGGGTCTTCGTCACCAATCTCGAACACAAAATGGGTCTGAGGGCCTCCACGACATGTGAACTCGCGTTCGGCCAGCACGGCACACCTGCGGTCGGCTGGCTGGTCAACGACGTCCACAACGGCATCGCCCAGATGTTCAAGATCATCGAGTATGCCCGAATGATGGTCGGCACCAAGGCAATCGCCACCCTGTCGACCGGCTATCTGAATGCATTGGATTACGCGAAGACGCGCGTGCAGGGTGCCGACATGACGCAGATGACCGACAAGGATGCACCGCGGGTCACCATCGTCCACCATCCCGACGTGCGACGTGCGCTGCTGACACAGAAGGCATACGCCGAAGGGCTGCGAGCGCTCTATCTTTACAACGCTGCCCACCAGGACCCCACGGTGGCGAACATCGTGTCCGGCGCCGACGCCGAAATGGCGCACCGGGTAAATGATCTGCTGCTGCCCATCGTGAAGGGGGTGGGCTCCGAGCGCGCCTACCAGTGCCTCACCGAGTCGCTGCAAACGCTCGGTGGTTCGGGCTTCCTACAGGACTACCCGATCGAGCAGTACATCCGCGACGCCAAGATCGACTCGCTGTATGAGGGCACCACGGCGATCCAGGCACAGGACTTCTTCTTCCGCAAGATCGCCCGCGATCAAGGCAGAGCCCTGCAGCATGTGGTCGGGCAGATCCAGGAGTTCCTCGGCAGCGATGCGGCGCGCAGCGAATTGGCCGATGCGCGAACGCTTCTGGCCACCGCGCTGGCCGACCTGCAGGCGATGGCGGCGGCGATGACCGGCTACCTGCTGTCCTCGCAGGAGAACGCCCGCGAACTGTACCGAGTCGGGCTGGAATCGGTTCGGTTCCTGCTCGCGGTCGGCGACCTGCTGATCGGCTGGCTGCTGCTGGGCCAGGCGGAGATCGCACTGAACGCACTCGACAACGACGTCAGCGAGCGCGACCGTGCGTTCTATACCGGGAAGGTCGCCGTCGCACGGTTTTTCGCGAAGAACGTGCTGCCCCGGCTGACCGCCGAACGTGAGATCGTCGCGAACGTCGACCTCACCGTGATGGACCTCCGCGAGGAGGCCTTCTAGCCGGCCTTCTCCACCGCGACCAACGCCGCCGCGAC
>DATJIX010000031.1:0-4840 GCA_035492865.1 Mycobacterium sp.
GTGCGTTCGCGGCCGTCGACGACGGCCTCGGCGCCCGCTTCGACACCTTGAGCGATGTAGTCCTTCACCCGGTTCAACGCGGCCTCGGTGACCAGCGGGCCGTAGTCGGCCTTCGGGTCGAGACTGTGGCCGACGCGCAGGCTGTTCACCCGCTCGATCAGCCTGGCGCGCAAGCGGTCTGCGGTCTGCTCGCCGACGGGCACCGCGACGCTGATCGCCATGCAGCGCTCACCCGCACTGCCGTACCCGGCGCCGATCAGCGCGTCGACGGCGTTGTCCAAATCCGCATCGGGCATCACGATCATGTGGTTCTTCGCGCCGCCGAAGCACTGCGCCCGCTTACCGTGCGCGGCTGCTCCCGAGTAGATGTACTGCGCGATGTCGGAGCTGCCGACAAAGCCGATGGCCTTGATCTCGGGGTGCTCGATGATGGCGTCGACGGCCTCCTTGTCGCCGTGCACCACCTGGAACACGCCGGGCGGGAGACCGGCCTCCAGGAACAACTCCGCGAGTCGCACCGGCACCGACGGGTCACGCTCGCTGGGCTTGAGGATGAACGCGTTGCCACACGCCAGCGCGGGGCCGGCCTTCCAGAGCGGGATCATCGCCGGGAAGTTGAACGGCGTGATGCCCGCGACGACGCCGAGCGGCTGGCGCAGCGAGTACACATCGATACCGGTGCCCGCACCCTCGGTGTACTCGCCCTTGATCAGGTGCGGGATGCCGATCGCGAACTCGATGACCTCGATACCGCGCTGGATGTCGCCCTTGGAGTCGGCGACGGTCTTGCCGTGCTCCAAGCTGAGGAGCTCGGCCAATTCTTCTACGTTCTTGTTGACCAGCTCGATGAACTTCATCATCACCCTGGCGCGGCGCTGAGGGTTCCAGGCGGCCCATTCCCTCTGCGCCGCCGCGGCGCCTGTGACGGCGGCGTCGACGTCGGCGGCCGAGGCCATCGGCACCTTCGCCTGCACCTCGCCGGTGCTGGGATTCAACACGTCGGCCGTGCGCTTCGACTGTCCGGCGGTGCGCTTGCCGTCGATGAAGTGCGAAATCTGTGTGGTCATGAGCTTGCCCCTCGCCCGAATGGCTGAATACTAGGACATCCTAGTATTGCTCCGGCGGCGCACGCAAGCGACCCCCGCGAGCGTCGAGATCAGACCTTTGACACGCGATTAGGCCTGTTTGCGTACCGGAACCTGATTTCGGCGAACAGAGTCGGCTACTAGCTGCGGCGCAGCGCGTCGACGAACTCGCGCGTCTCGTCCCACGTCGGCAGTAGGCCCGCGGCCTGCACCGCGGAAAGCGTGGGGGCTTCGCGGTCGCGGTCGGACAGGATCGGCTCGCCGTCCACCGCGGGCCACGCGATGTCCAGTGCCGGGTCGAGTGCGTTGATGGTGTGCTCGCGGCCGGGGGCGTAGGGCGCCGAGCACAGGTACATCACCGTCGACTCGTCTTCGAGCGCGAGGAAGGCGTGGCCAAGGCCCTCGGAGAGGTAGATCGAGCGGCGGTCACGTGTATCCAGCACCACGGCGTCCCACTTGCCGAACGTCGGTGAACCGACCCGGATGTCGACGACCACGTCGAACACCGAGCCGTGAAGGCATGTGACGTACTTTGCCTGGCTCGGCTGCAGTTGGGCGAAATGCACGCCGCGCAGTACACCCGCTGACGACACCGAACAGTTGGCCTGTCGCGGGTCGAGTCGGTGTCCGGCGAACTCGGTGAACGCGGCATCGGTGAACCATTCGAAGAACAGCCCACGCGAATCGGTGTGCACCTGCGGGTTGATCTCCCACGCGCCGGGGACGGCCAATTCGCGAACCTTCACTGGCCACGCTCCTCGTATTCGGCCTCGACGGCATCTTTCAGTGGGCGCCACCAGGATTCGTTGTCGCGATACCACTCGATGGTGGCGCGCAGCCCGTCCTCGAAATCCGTATGCTTCGGGCCCCAGCCGAGTTCGTGGTACAGCGGCGACGCGTCGATCGCATACCGCAGGTCGTGGCCGGCACGGTCGGTGACGTGGTCGAAGTCGTCGGGGTCACGGTCCATCAGCCGCAGGATGGTCCGCATCACCGACAGATTGTCCCGTTCTCCTTCTGCGCCAATGAGATACGTACGGCCGATCTGGCCGTCGGCGAGGATCCGCCACACGGCGCTGTTGTGGTCTTCCACGTGGATCCAGTCACGCACATTCGCGCCCTTGCCGTAGAGCTTGGGTCTGCGCCCCGACAGCACATTGGTGATCTGGCGCGGAATGAACTTCTCCACATGTTGATAGGGCCCATAGTTGTTGGAGCAGTTGGAGATCGTCGCGGCCACACCGTAGGACCGCACCCAGGCGCGCACCAGCAAGTCGGCTGCCGCCTTCGTCGACGAGTACGGGCTGGACGGGTTGTACGGCGTCGACTCGGTGAACCGTTGCGCCGAGCCCAGTTCCAGATCGCCGTACACCTCGTCGGTCGACACGTGGTGCAGCCGCACGCCGTGGCGGCGCACCGCCTCGAGAATCGTGAACGTGCCGACGACGTTGGCGTGCACGAACGGCTCGGGATTGGCGAGTGCATTGTCGACGTGGGTTTCCGCGGCGAAGTGCACGACGGCGTCGGCCTCGGCAACGAGCTTGGACACCACGTCCGCGTCGGTGATGTCGCCCTCCACCAGGCGGATGTCAGACTGGACGGGCGCCAGCGATTCCCGGCTGCCTGCGTACGTCAACGCATCGAGCACCGTTACCGAGTGCTCGCGCACTGCACCGTGCACGAAGTTGGCGCCGATGAAGCCCGCGCCGCCTGTGACCAGCAACCGCATGGTCAAACCCTAGCGGGTGGGCGTACAAACAATCGCGAGTGCGTCGTTGCGTGCCTCAACACCCGCTGCGCCGATCCGGTCGGCGAGCCGCGACCGCATTTCGGCATGTGCTGCCGGGTCCAGCGTCAGGTGATTGGAGTACGTGGCCACCAGGTTCAGATAGTCGTCGGTCGGATAGTGCAGCTGTTCGACGCAGCGCCGACGCTCGACGGTGAAGCCGTGCTTCTCGAGCGCCGTCGCGACCTCCTCGTCGGCGTTGAGCACAGACCTCTTGGTGAGGTCCAGGTAGTCGGCGTTGATCTCGTCGAGTTCCTGCTGTGTCGGCGCGGTGGGCAGGACGCGGTTGGCCAGCAACGCCAACCGACCGCCAGGGCGCAGCATCGCGACGACCTTCGGTAGCGCCACATAAGGGTCGACCCAATGGAACGACTGGGCGAACACGACGAGATCGAACTGTCGACCTGCCGGCTGCCAGTCCTCGAAGGTGGCCCGCTCGACGCGGATACCCTTCGCGACCGCCACCCGGGCCATCCGCTCGTCCGGCTCGACGGCTAGCACATCGGCGCCGGCCTCCGTCAATTGCGTTGCCGCGATACCTGTTCCAGAGCCGACGTCGAGCGTCCGCAGTCCGCTCCGGGTGATCAGACCCGCGATGAGCGGGCGTGGGTAGCGCGGCCGGTGCAGGTCGTACTGCTCGGCCGCGCTACCGAACGACTCGGCCCTGCGGCGATCGGTGTGTGCAGGCGACAGTTCGGCCATTCAGCCCTTCAGTCCGAGCGGACCGGCCAATTCGGTGAGCGTCGGCACCAGCTTGTCCGGGCCGCCCAGCACCTGGATCAACACCGAATCGGCGCCTGCGTCCAGATGCTCGGTCAGCCGCTTGGCGACGTCGTCGGCGCTGCCGTGCGCAACCACCGCGTCGATCAGCTTGTCGCTGCCGGGCTTTGCGATGTCGTCGTCGGTGAAGCCGAGCCGCTTCCAGTTGTTCAGGTAGTTGCTCAGATTCAGATAGAAGTCGACGGTCTCGCGGCCGATCGCGCGGGCTTGTTCAGCGTCAGTGGTCAGCACGACCTTGTGCTCAGGCGCCAGGTACACCGACGGGCCGATCCACTCGCGAGCCTGCGCGGTGTGCTCCGGGGTGGTGAGGTACGGGTGTGAGCCGGCGCTGCGCTGCGCCGCCAGCTCGTGCACCTTCTTGCCAAGCGCCGCGATCACCCGCCGGCTGGTCGGCACCTTCTTTTCGTCCAGCGCGTCCAGGTACTCGACGAGTGCGTCGTAGGGCTTGCGGTACTCCTGCGTGTGCTCCGGATGGCCGACCCCGACGCCGAGCAGGAAGCGACCCGGAAACGCGTTCTCGATGCGGTGATAGGAGTCCGCGACTTCGTTGGCGTCGGCCGACCAGATGTTGACGATGCCGGTGGCGACCTGCAGCGTGTCCGTCTGCTCGAGAATCGGCTCGACGAACGACAAGTCCGCCGCAGGCGATCCGCCGACCCACAGCGCGCCGTAGCCCAGCTTCTCGATCTCGGCGGCCTGTTCCGGCCCCGGCGATCCGAATGTCCAGACCCCGACGCGGCCGAGGTCAGGCTTCAGTTCGGTCATGCAAGTCTCCTTCGTCTACTGCAGGCCGAGCGGCCCGGCGAGTTCGGCAAGAGCGGGCACCAGCTTGTCGGGTGACGTCAGCACCTGCACCGGCACGTGATCAGCGCCCGCGTCGAGGTGTTCCTTCAGCCGCGCGGCGATGGCGTCCACGGTGCCGTAGGCGACGACGGCGTCCACTAGACGGTCACTACCCGGTTTTGCGACCTCTTCATCACTGAACCCGAGACGCTTCCAGCTGTTGAGATAGTTAGTCAGGTTGAGGTAAATCTCGAGCGCTTTGCGGCCGACCGCGCGAGCCTGCTCCGCGTCGGTGGTCAGCACCACCTTGTGTTCGGGTGCGATGAACGCGTCGGGGCCGATGAGCTCACGCGCCTGGGCGGTGTGCTCGGGCGTGGTCAGGTACGGATGCGCGCCCGCGGAGCGA